>CAZVVA010000310.1:0-1519 GCA_964630455.1 uncultured Candidatus Sumerlaeota bacterium | reverse complement strand
GTACGTGCACTTTGCCCTTGATGCGGCTCTGAAGGGTCTCGATGACGACGGGGATGGTCTGTTTATTCACGTAATGCACGTTTTTGGATTCCGCCGTTGTATATGTCTCCCCCCGGATGAAAGTTATACGCTAAGCCTCAGATCGGTATCTCATGAATCTGATGTATATCCTGGCGGCTGCATAAATTGCAAGGCAGAATTAGAGCACGGTGACTTATCCGTACGAGCAGGGCTGGGAAGAGAGTTCCCATGTCGAAATGAGGGGTTAATTGGGCCCGATATAGGGAGTTTGTTGGAAAATGGCATATGCAGAGGTGCAGAGACTCGATGTGCGTAAGTGCGTATTTTAATAGGGTTGAGGCGCATTAATGTTTGACAGAAAACTGGCAATCTTTTAAGACTGCATGCTAGTCATTTGACAAGAGGTAGAGTAAGGAGAGCAAGCGATTTTAAGTCGGTAGGTTGGCACGAGCAAGAAGAAGCACCTACTGCGAGGAGTTTAATGCGCCCGGGTGCATACAATGTAGGCAATGCTGGCACGGACTGGTAGGCAAAGTATTGATATTGCGTGTCAGTGGCCAGCGGGGTAATGAGTCTATCGTGCTGCAAGGTGGTGTTCCATGGCAAAAGAGAAACAGCGGCCGTCGGCGTTAGTCATTTTTGCGTTCATTCTGGCATTGATGGCGTTTTTGATGGCTGCTGCGGCCCTGTTCGTGGCTTATGACAGTGGGAAGTTTACAGGTCGAGCCCGCACTCTGTTTGAAGAGATCCGGGGATCGGTGAATAAGAAGACGCTGGAGGATGAATGGGGTCAGATTCAAGAGAAGTTTGCTGATGCGAAAGAGTCTCTTGTGGAATACAAGGATACGCATCTTACGGCCGCCAAGCTGGAAGAAGCAAAAGAGATGTTGGTGAACTATAAGGAAAAGATCACACCGGAATATCAGAAGAAGGTTCAGGCGCTAGCCGAAAGGACCGACTCGGTTATTGAGGCAGTAAAAGAGCGGGGCAAGAGTGCGGGAGAGAAATTAGATAGCTTGATGCGGGCAGTGGATCGGGTGTTTAAACCCGAAGCCGTTGAGCCGGAAGAAGAGGCCACGTTGGAAGAGACAGCACCCGAGGGCACCCCGACAGACTAAGAATAGAGCAGCCGCGCACGGTTAGGTAGAAGCGGCGATCAACCCTAAGGAGGATTTCTGAATGCGAGTTAGAGAAAGATGCGCCAGTTTTTCACGATGGGGTATAGGATCGATGGGACTGATTTTAATAGTTCTTTCGGCCTGTACGTTTTTTGTTCGGCGAGAAGGCGAGTTGCGGCCATCGGTCAAAGCAACAAACCCTGCGGTAGAGCGGGGCGAACTGCTGGCAGAAAAGATTACTGATCGTCGAGACCTGGTGATGGGAGGCTGGGCACAAGGTATGCTGGGCGACTACCTGTTGGCAAACAAGCGGATCAAGATCATTGTGAGTGATCCATTGCACGTAACGGGTAAGGCGCAGAGTGGTGGCGAGATTATTG
>CAZVVA010000309.1:0-1675 GCA_964630455.1 uncultured Candidatus Sumerlaeota bacterium | reverse complement strand
GGCTGGCGATCGCTATGTCCCAGAAGTCCACTACGATCCAACCAACGGCACCATTAGCCCCGGCGACCTTTATATAGCCATTCCGCAATAGTAGACACAACATATCACTGTTTGGAAAGAAGGTGAACAAGATGATTGTAAAGAAATTACGAGCTTTAGAATTTCTAATCTGCGGGATTTTGGCTGTGTTTTTATTTGTTGGCTGCGCAAAGCAGGAAACCGATGGAGGCAGAGAAGCGCCAGCCACCCTGGAAGACACACGTCAAGCCTCCGGTGCCGACCCCACTGGCATTTATCTGGCAATGGGAGGGCAGGCTTACGTTGAGATCGGGAAAGAGGCCTCGGACAATCTCATGCTAAAAGGCAGCTCCTTCAAGGCTGATCTTTATGGTTACGAAATCAAATGGCAAGCATCCTTTAAGGGACAATACCTGGTCCTTGCGTATGAATGGAAATGGCGAAGAACGGAGCACGATTGGGAGCGGGGCGATAGCTATGAACTGGTGCCTTCGAGTACACAATCTGGGGATTGGGATCTCGTGCGATACAATCCTTCGAGGGGCATCAGGAATGTCGATGAAGAAAAGGAAGAAGTGCCTCCGCTGAAGCAGCCGATTCCGTCGTTTTTGCATCGTCTGGAAGACAAGCGAGTGGTGGAGTATTTCGAACTCATCGTGGGCTACTCTGAGGTAGTGCGGCCCGCGCCAGCTCCCACGCCTGAGCTGGACGTCGGTCGTCTGATGGAGCTTGCCTCAGGACTGCTTGCGTCATATCCCGATGATTTGTATGTGCGCTCGCTCTATTTGGATGCGTTGGTGAGAAAAGGCGACTATGAGACACTGGAATTACGCCTTACGGCCTGGCGGGAAGCGTATACGACGACGGATGACCCCCATCTGCGCAAAGTCTTCCAGGAGGCTAGTAATGCCCTCAGAGCCATGCAACTCACCGCCGCAGGCCGCAATGCGTATGATTTTGTCGCTGAAGCGCTCGGCAAAGATGCAGACCTTGCCACTCGCTTTCAACTGTTTCCAAAGATACTCGACTATGAAGAATACGCTCGGCCCAGGAGCGGCCTGGTTTCCGGTCTAATTCCAAACTTCCTCGAACTTCAGATTTCAGCAAAGGTGTTCCGCGTCGGCGCGATATTCCTGATGCTTGAGGGGAAACGGGAAGAAGCGCTGAAGATTCTGACTGCCAGCTATCACCTCGGACAGCTCTTGAACAAAAGTGACACGATGATAGGCCGCCTGATTGGCATTGCAGTGCGGGCCATTTCCACTGCGGGTCTGGAAACTTACGCACTGAACTGCTGTGAGACACCTGATGATTTCCAGGATCTCTGGAAAACCCTCGAGCAACTCAACCGCGGGTCTCGCGAACCAGACGCCAACGAAATACAGTCTCTTCTCAGCCCGTTTGCCTCATATTTCCCGGACAGAATGCTGCCGAATATTAAAGATGCGCTCGTGCGTCATCACAGCGCAGATGCCAAATTTCAACTCGTGCGCATGGCCACGGCTGCGAAGCGCCGATTCGTCGCAGAGCAAGCATTTCCCGGAAATGTGGGGGAATTTTTGCCTTTGCTGCCTGAGGGGCCGCCTAAAGATCCGTTCAGTTCGGAACCGCTGAAGTTTATTGCCGCTCCAGAGACGTTCACCTGCTATAGCATTGG
>CAZVVA010000308.1:0-1746 GCA_964630455.1 uncultured Candidatus Sumerlaeota bacterium | reverse complement strand
TCTTCACCCAGCTGGGCAACGGTGATGTAGGCAAGGGCGCAGAAGCGGCTCAGAAGAAAAACTCAGCATAAGGCATGAAAGGACTTGGAATGGCAAAAGATGATTTGCGCGATCAAGACTCAGTGGAAATCTATACCGTAAGTGACGAAGTCGAGCGGGCAATGATCGAAGAAGCGCTGACCCAGCATAAAATCCCGTTCATGTTCCGGTCGTTTGAAGAGTCAGCGTACGATGGATTGTACACGAAAGCCTATGGTCTTGCTCGAGTGGTTGTGCTCAAACAATACGAACAGCGTGCCCGCCGCATTCTTGAGCGCACACTCCAACAAAAGCCGCAATAAGAACAGAACGGCGCTGATCCTACACGCGCCGCTCATTTGCCTGATCAATCACCTTACGTAATCGCACAATGTAGGGCGGATCCGTACCGCAGCATCCTCCTATCATCGTGGCTCCGGCCTGAATCAGCTCCTCAAGGTGCGCCTCAAGATTCTTGACAGGTTCGTAGTGCGTTTTGAAATCAACTAGTCTCGGCAGGCCGGCATTGGGCTGGGCAATTAACGGCCTCTTCGTGTAACGACCGAATTCTCGCACCAGCGCCGGCATCTGTGTCGGATCCAGACTACAATTCGTACCTATCACGTCAGCGCCTGCCTCCTCCATTACCTGCACCGCTGTCTCAACCGTCACCCCCATGGTTGTGACAAATCCGTGCGGCGTCTGGTCGAACGCCATGCAGGCGACAATCGGCAGCCCAGTATGAAGCTTGGCTGCTTGAATTGCAGCCCGAGCTTCATCCGCCGAAATCATCGTTTCGATAAGAATAAGATCAACGCCCCCTTCCGCGAGAGCCTCTACCTGCTCGCGAAAGATACTGAAAAATTCCTCATACGTGAGCTCACCATACGGCTCAATCAATTCGCCGGTTGGCCCGATGTCGCCCGCCACAAAGTACGGCTCCTCCTGCAAGCCGCTGGCCAGCCTGGCATTCCGAACGTTCAGCTCGCGCACCGCGTCGCCCATGCGGTACTTGGCCAGTTTTGGACGGCTAGCGCCAAATGTATTCGTCGTGACAAACTGCGCCCCACTAGTTAAGTAGTCGCGGTGTACCCGTTGGATCATATCCTCATCAGCTGCGTCGGGGCAGGCGCCGCTCTTCAAACCGTAGCGAAACAGCTGGGTACCTGTTGCCCCATCGAAGCAACGAATCCCTGTCCGAATAAACTCTAATGGATCGCCATCAGCCATTGCTCACGTCTCCTGAGGATCGCCCATATCAAATAAGGTAATCGATTTATTTTTATTGCAGACGTAAAAACCTACCGATATGGTTCGAGTCACCGTCAGCTCGAAGCACTATTCAATGATAGCAGCTTCAGGTTATTGTTAATGACACCAAGGAAACTCATAGCAGTACACTTTTCGCCGTATATGCATTCATCCTAGATTCAAAGTCCTACAAGTCAACACCAAAATGGGCCCCTGAAACCAGGAGTAAGTCGTATGCCGCAGCCTCGCCCCCGCAATATTCTCCTGACCGGACGGCCAGGTATCGGGAAGACGACAGTCATTCGCCGGTTTGTGGCACTGCACAGCGCCAAGCGTTGCTCAGGCTTTTATACTGATGAGCTGCGTGAACAGGGCCGGCGCACAGGATTTCGAATCATCACCCTTGATGGCGCCACAGGTATTCTGGCACACCAGGAAGCAAAACCATGCAGTCGAGACTTGTTCTGGTGAGCAGCT
>CAZVVA010000307.1:0-2154 GCA_964630455.1 uncultured Candidatus Sumerlaeota bacterium | reverse complement strand
CTCCTGAGATAATTCTCTCCCGCATTCAGCGCCACGGCACCCACGCGGGTCGGCGCGGCACCGCCGGAACCCAGTGCTATCTTCACCACCCGCCCGGGACTGGTAGCCGTGCCAAAATACGCGCAGCTCGTTGCCGTATCGATCACCGCGCAACGGAGGTATTCTCCTCCCACATTAAGCGTCACCGCATCAACCCGCGTAGGTGGATAAGCTGTGGTGCCGGGCGTGTTGTTCCCCGCAATCGGGTCGCTAAAGCCGAGTGAGCGGTCGGTGAAGACGTGACCGGCACGGTCGGTAACCCGCAGGGCGACCGTATAGTAGTCCTCGCTGAGGCCATGGGCGTCCCATTCTGCCTGCCAGAGTCCTACCGTGGTACTTGCCTGCCGCCCAGGCAGGTCCGCACTTACGCCACCCAGGTTCACCGGCGCAGGCTTCAGTTGAATGGTATCTACGATTTGCTTGGTTTCGTCGTCGGCACGCTCGATCACTGCCTCGACGCCCTTGATGCCCTCAACCGCCTTCACCACCGCCTGTATCTTCAGCCGCTCGCCGTTCTTTACCGACGGCGACGACAGGCTCGGGATCACGTGGATCAGTCCATTGCCCGAACCGATCGGCTGGCCAGAAGACTGCACCGCGACTGGCGCAACCGCCGATTGGATTGCTCCGTTTTCATTCCCCGCAAAGCCAACTGTAGCAGAGTATAAAAGCGTTACTACGATACTACAAAATGCAACAACTGTGACTTCTTGCAGATAAGAAAATAATGCTGCGTGATGGAAACGTCTCTTTTCCATCTGCCCATCTCCTTGAATAATATATTTGTTTTAATGTTTTGTTTTTGTTCCTTATTTTTAAGAAAGAGAGATTCCTATATCATCTGTTTGTTCGGGCAATGGGTATTACCTCCTGATGAGCCATGCAAGTTACAACGAACTTACTCTGCCCCTAGCCCCGATTTATACGTTTCGAATACATATCCACTCACTCATCAACAAACTAATTGTCAAGCGGAATCCTTAGTCTGCTGGTCATCAATTAGGATTGACACTCGCGCTGGTTGGGATAAGAGACAGTGTGAATTTTTGGTGAGAGGAAAAAGGAAGCATTGCGCGCAAACTGGCTCAAACAGGAATTAAGGTAGCGCAAAATCGTAGGGGTGCGCCACGGCGTACCCCTACCTGCAAAACCTGTCCACCGAAGCTAAGGCGGAGGCGGATCAGGGTAAGGCTGGCGGTAAGAGTGTCTCGATTATTGCCCGGTCGAGGATGAGCGAGGCTTCGGCTGCGTCATCGGGATCGAAGTTGAGCATGTCGAAGGAGATGATTAAGCCTCTGCCGACACAGTTTGCTGGAGGCAAGAAGTAGAGTCGGTCGTAGATTGTGTTTGTGGTGCCAGGGGAGTTGGCGCCGTCACCGCTGCTTGATATTTCGAGAGAACGACATGCTTGCAAATTTGCAGTGTTGAACCGTAGGCGCATCTGTGGCACAAGGCTTCGCTCCGGTTCGTCTGTTCTCACGTCAAACGTCCCACGATACAAACGATCCGCTTCAATAATTATATCTATTGGATCGTTGTGCCAGAAGCCGAATGTATTGGTGTTTGTCATTGACTGCAGATGCAACGCTCCGTCGGCCCAGAAAAATTCGGGATCGGTGAACACGAGGGTTCCGTCGCCCGTGGACCAGAACTCTTGACTCGACTCAAAATCATAAGCCCAGGTAATTGTCGTAGACTCATCCAATGTACCCAGAGCGAATCGCTCAACCAGCACGCTCTCCAGGGCAAGTTCCGCGTGTGCGGCATCGTAAGGGTTAAAGTTTAGCAGGTCGAAGGCGAGCATACAGAATTGCTCATTTGCTGGCGGCACAAAGTAGAGATCGTAGCTTGTCCCCTCAGGAGTAGGCGATGCACCACCGTCGCCATTGCTATCAATCGTAAGACAATCCGCTTGCTGAAAGTTCCTGGAATTCACACGCAGACGAATCTGCGGGACAAGTTCGGGCAGTGCCACATCAGTCGAGACGATAAATCGCGCACGATATAGATAGCCTGCAGTCGCGGGGATAGCATCCTCTGGGCTTCCCCAGAAACCAAAGGTGTTGGTATTGTCCTGCGAGATTATTTTTAGAGATCCCGCCTCGCGCAGGTACT
>CAZVVA010000306.1:0-2164 GCA_964630455.1 uncultured Candidatus Sumerlaeota bacterium | reverse complement strand
TGCCCAGGCTATTCGTCCTGCCGTGCTTATTGGCGATGCGGTCAGGATTCGGATCATCCGGGAAGGAAAGGAAGAGAAGCAGGGGGTCGGATATCTGGAAGACGGCACAATGGTCGTTGTGGATGAAGGACGAGCGCATATCGGCAACAGTGTTGATGTCGTGGTGACTAGCGTTTTGCAGACCTCAGCAGGGCGGATGGTTTTTGCAAAAATTAGGAGCAGTGATACGGTTCTTGCCTAGCGTTGCGAAGTGCAGAGCAGGTATGTGCGAGGGATAGCAGGGTGTCGGTAGCAGCAGTAATTGTGGCTGGTGGGATGGGAACGCGATTTAAGTCAGATGCGCCGAAGCAATTTTTGCCCCTGGGCGGAAAGGCAATTATCTGGCACGCAATCACGGCGCTTGATGCCGTCGAATGTGTCGAGAGCACTATCGTGGTATGCGAGCCGAGGTTCTGCAAGACGCTCAAGTCGCAGATACCGGATCAAACATTAAGAAATCCTATCCGCATTGTGCCTGGCGGTGCGCGACGGCAGGACTCAGTTTATGCTGGACTACAAGCTGTGCGGACGGGTATAGAAATTGTGGTAATCCACGATGCGGTGCGGCCATTTCCTCCGGGCGATGCCGTGATGGAGGCAATTGAAGCAGCCAGGGAATATGGAGCAGCAATTCTGGCGATTCCTGTTGTTGACACACTTAAGGAATGTGACGAGGAGGGATTTGTTCTCTGCACGCTTGACCGGCAGGCAGTCTGGCGGGCGCAAACGCCACAGGTATTTCAATACGCGCTGATTATGGACGCCTATCAGCGCATCATGGCCGAGGAGAAGACAATAAATGACGATGCGGCGGCATTTGAAGCCACCAGAGGCCGCGTCAAGATCATCCACGGATCTTGCGACAACGTGAAGATCACCGAGCCGCAGGATATGCTGCGAGCCGAAGAGATCTTGCGGCGTCGCCATGAGGGCTCCAGTGCAGGATATCCGGATTGGACAAGGGATTGATGTCCACCGCCTGGTACCGGGCCGCAGGCTGGTGTTAGGCGGTGTTGAAATTCCATTTGACAAAGGGCTACTTGGACATTCAGATGCCGACGTTCTGCTGCATGCAATCAGCGATGCGATTCTTGGGGCGTTGGGTCTGGGCGATATTGGGCAGCACTTTCCAGACACGGATGAGCGGTTCAGGGCTATCTCAAGCCTTCTTCTGTTGGAGCGGGTATGCCGCATGATGCAGGAACGCGGCTATCGAGTACAAAATATTGACGCTACGCTTGTGGCAGAGCAACCCAGGCTGAGTAAGCATATTCCGGCTATGGAGCGTACGATACGTGACTGTGTTCGACCTCTGGGTGGAGTCAACGTGAAGGCCACCACAACAGAGGGCATGGGGTTTTCGGGCCGGCAGGAGGGAATTGCCGCCTTTGCCGTGACAAGTTTAATCAGGGCGTAATGTACATGCTTCCAGAAGCCAAGGTTGTGTAACATTCCCAGACAAAGGCAGGTACAGGACGGGATGTTGGAGAATCTTGAGGCACTTGAAGAGAAGATTGCAAGTCTCATCAGTAAATTTAAGGAAGCGCAACGCCAGCTCGTTAAGCTAAAGAGTGAAAACGAAAAGCTACGTGCACAGTTGCGAACTCACGCAGAGAAGGAAAAGGAGCACCAGGCTTTGAAGGACCAGCTGAAGCATCTGGAGAAGGACGCGAAGTCGTGGACCGCCAAGGAGAGTGAGATCAGAGATCGGCTGACGGAGATCATTTCCCGGATTTCTTCTATAGAGCAGGAGATTTCTTCTTTCGACCTGGATGACAGAAAATGAGCAAACCTGATCGCGTCAAAGTGACCATTCACGGTCAAGAATTTCATTTGCAGGCAGACCCAAAGGAAAAGGCCGCCTTACTTAAGGTGGCTGATCTGGTCTCGGAAAAAATGGGCCAATTGTCGCAAAGCAGCAGTGTTGCGATTCATCGAGTAGCCATCATGACCGCGTTTCACTTTGCCTATGAATTATCTTATCTTCAGCAGAAGCACCCCGGCAGCTCGAAGCAGGCAGGCAAAACAATTGAAAAGAAACTGGGAAAACTGATCGAGGATATTGAGAAAACTCTCCAGGAGTAACTGGGAGCCACTTTCTTGATATCCAAGTATTCTGGAAAGC
>CAZVVA010000305.1:858-2184 GCA_964630455.1 uncultured Candidatus Sumerlaeota bacterium | reverse complement strand
GTCCCCTTCGTTTCACTCAGGGTCCTCAGGATGAGCAGTCGGCGTTATAGAAAACCCCCCGACTGCTCAGATAATTCGGAAATAGTCTACCAAGGTGCATCGGCGCTGGCGACTAAACGTTCTCGCGGAGGTCAGGCCCTCCCCTGTTGGCGATGCAATTGAGAACGAGGTATAGCCTTCCCCGCCAACACCCAGGCCCGCATAAGATGGGCCGTTTTTGACAAAGATCGTGGTGTTCATCGCGTGGGCCATCCGGCTCATATTTTCGATGTTCTTTGAATGCATGACGGCCGTGTGGCCGTAGCCATGTTCGGCCTGCAGGGCGAAGTTGATGGCCTCATCAACGTCGCGACAGCGGACAATGGGAAGAAATGGCATAAGCTGCTCTTCTTGAACAAAAGGATGGGTGAACGCAGTTTCGCCGATAAGCAGACGGGTGGCTGGATCAATATCCAGACCAATAGCGCGCGCTAGCACTGCGGGATCGCGGCCAACCAACTCACGATTCATGGTGCGCGTCGGACATCCTGCTCCACCTTCCGTTACGAATGCAACTTTCGTAAAGGCTTCGATCTCGTAAGGGCTGAGCTCGTAGCATCCACGCTCCAGCATTGCACTTTTCAGTGCGTCAGCCATGCTCTCCACGACGAATACCTCTTTTTCGGCAATGCAGACAATATTGTTGTCAAAGGATGCACCGTCAATAATATCCTGGGCAGCCTTGGCAATATCGGCTGTTTCATCTACAACCACGGGTGGATTGCCCGGCCCAGCGGCAACAACCTTTTTTGACGATGCCATTGCTGCCCCGACAACGCCTGGGCCTCCAGTGACCAGCAAGAGACGAATTTTGGGATGCGTAAATAGAATCTGCCCGGTTTCAATGCTTGGGTCCACAATGGTGGTTATTAAATTCGGCGGGCCGCCTACTTGTTTCACGGCTTTGTTCAGCCGCTGGACAGCCTCCGCAAAGACGCGCTTTGATGCAGGATGCGCGTTGAACACTCCGGCATTTCCTGCAGCGATGATGCTGATTGCGTTGTTCAAGAGTGTCGGCACCGGATGCGTTGAGGGTGTAATGGCCCCGATAATGCCGTAAGGAGCCTGTTCAACAATCGTGAGACCACTATCTCCAGACCAGGACTGAGTGATGAGGTCTTCCACTCCTGGCGTCTTGGTGCACACGATTTTGAACTTGGCAATTTTGTTGGCGACCTTTCCCATGCCGGTTTCTTTAACTGTCTTGTGCGCATACTCTTCAGCATCACGAAGTCCGGAATCGCGCAGAGCTTGGATAATCTGCTTGCGGGTTTCAATGGTCATAGA
>CAZVVA010000305.1:0-848 GCA_964630455.1 uncultured Candidatus Sumerlaeota bacterium | reverse complement strand
GTGGGCGTCACCTGGAGTGGCGGATGGGGCTGCTGGCTGAGCAGATTCGTCACCACTTCTTCTACAACGGATCTGATCTTTTCTTCGTCAATCTTCATGCTTGTCTTGCCCTTTCCTGGCTTGAAATCGCATGCACCGCTCAGAGCACTTAACGAAAAGAACTATCAAACCAAGACGGCACAACACACTCGCACCTTAGGCTCATATTTTGGTAGTGTCTTAGTCTTTTTCGTTTCTTTGTCTACTGAAACATCCTCCCAAAGGCAAGCTTTTATTTGCCAGCCACCAGGCAATACAGGTTCGTCATCCTTACGATTTTTAGCTATTGGGCTGTAACGAAAATATCGGTCCAGCGTTCCCGTAGTGTTCTGATTCGTAATTGACGAGCCCGCCTCAGGGGGGGGACGAAGAATCTTGCATAAGAATCTTTCGTCATCATATTTATGAAAATATGTACTTAGCCACCGACTACACCTCGTCTTGCAGCCAGTCCGGCTGCAAAACGCCACTGACCTCATCTCGGTTCCCTCTGGAGCAAGCTATCAACATTCTTGACAAGATCGCCAAATTGTATTCTTATTCTCTTATAATGTCTCTTGGAGGCATAAACAGAAGAGGAGTTCTTGTTCTCAGCTACAAACCAGGAGAGTAATATGTTTCGCAAAGTATGTTTGGCTGTTTTGTGTGTATCTTTTGCAATAAGTTCCCTGGCGTTGGTTAAGGGGCGCGCTGAGCAGTACCTCAACAGTGTCTCGGTTTCAGCTGCAATGGTCGAGCCAGCCTGCCTGCAGATTTCCCTGAAGAATAGCAACAAGGCCCACGAGGCCTACCTCCATACACCCATGATG
>CAZVVA010000304.1:0-2206 GCA_964630455.1 uncultured Candidatus Sumerlaeota bacterium | reverse complement strand
GCTTCCTATTCGGCCGGGTGCATCTGGTCGCGACGCAGGCGCTCGCTGCACTGGCCAATGCACTCGTCGCAGATGTAGACACTTGTCATCGTGTCCTTCTGCGGTAGCCCCTTGAAGAGCGTTTGCACCGAGTGCTGATCTTTTCCGCAAAACGAACAACGCAGGCGCATCAGCGATTTTTCTCCTCTTCCTCTACCCATATAAGCGCTTCTGTATCTGAGTGTATATACTAATCTTGTAAACATGGCAATTAAAAAACACCCTGGACTTTTGCCATTTGAAAGCCCGCAGGCAGGCATCGAATCGCCAGCGACTGCTCTGTGCTTGATTCCCGGGCTTTCTGGCTACAACCGTTTGTCTAACTGCTGCAAAATCAAACAAAAATATCGGCATCCCGTGTCTTTAGAGCGGACTGAATAATTCACATCCCGCACAGGATGCGTGTGCCTCGAGCGGTCTGAGTCTACCGCGCTAGGAACTTTCCAAGAAGTGACTACTCTGATTCTGTTCAAAGTTTGGCACCATCTAACGGACACACCGACAAACCGATTAACCGACTAATCCCATAAGGTGGCGGCAATAGCAGGGTGGGCTCCGGTGAGCGGAGTGACTTATGGTGAGAAATGCGAGCGAATCTGCTCTTCCAGTGCTTGGGGCACCGGATATCCAAAGCCTTTCGCCAGCTCCAGATTGTAATATGCCTGCTCGTAGTCAGGAGGCGTTAGCCCCACATAGCATCGCGCCAGGTTGTAGTACGCGCTACGATTGTTAGGCCAGATGCGCAGAGATTTATTCAGCTGCTGAATCGCTCGTTCAGTGTGGCCTTGCGCTGCGTAGACCACGCCAAGATTGTTGTGCACCTGATAGTCGTTCGGATTGAGCTGCACGGCCTTTTCCAGAAGCGCTTTGGCTTTCTCCATATCCCCTTCGTTGAAATAGATGTGCGCCATGCCATCCAGCGCTGGAACTGCGTTGGGAGATTTCCTGTATGTGTCTGACCAGAGCAGCGTGTCGTTTCCCCAGACAAGATTGCGATAGACAACCCCGTAGGTGTAGAAGAGAAGCGGGATAGCGCAAATAGCGATCATCACGAGCTCTCGGCGCGACTCGATCCATTCCGTACGAACCGCTTTGAGCACACCCCAGAGCACTCCTGCCAGCACTCCTGCTATCAATGCAAAGCCAACACACGGGAGGTACATATAGCGCTCCGCCAAGGGATTGGAAATCCGAATCACATTTGAGACCGGCAGAAACGTGATGCCGATCCAGATAAGGCCAAAGGCGAGCACTGGCTTGCGATAGCGCAGAAGAAACCATATCGCAACAAGGTAACCCAAACAGAAGAGCGCTGATAAGAGAATGGTCGGGTGGAAGGGAGTCAAAATCGGCTCGATATCGTGAATCAGGCACAGGCCTTTCGGGACGAGAAACAGCGACCAGTAGAACGCGAAAATGCGCAGGAAGTTAAAAAGCGCGATTTCTCGTCGAAAACCAAATATCGGCAATGGGAGTGCCCGAGGGGGAACCATCAGCACAAATCGAATAATAAGGTAGAAGACGAGTACGCCGGCATGGAGCACGAGAAAGAGCGGCATGCGTGCTTTCAGCGAAGGCGTGCGCGCCATGCGACTGGGGCGTAGCATGAGCTCCATCAGGAGGAGCAGGAACGGCAGGGGCGCGGCAGATTCTTTCGAGAGCATGGCCAGGAGTGACGCGATGAGCGAAAGCACCATGAGCAGCCCGTTTCGCCGTTGTGCCCGGAACGTCTGTACATAGAGAGCCACTGCGAGAAGTACAAAGCAGGTCGCCAGCAGATCCTCGCGAAATGAAATCGCGTTGACCGCTTCAGTATTCACTGGATGGAGCGAAAAGACAAGGGCCCCGAACAAAGGCACCAGCGACGCGCGAAAGAAGACTGTCAAAAGCCAATACACTAGCAGAGCGTTCAGAATATGAATAGCCAGATTCGTGGCATGATAACCAGCCGGACGCTTTTGCCACAGCGCATGCTCGACGAAGTAAGTGAACGTCACTACGGGACGGTAGGAAAGCTCGATCGTCTTATCGAAGTAGTCTTGCGTGAAGAGGCCTGGCAGATTACTGAGTGATGTAATGAACGTGCTTTCGAGAATTACCGATTTGTCGTCGTAGGTGAACTTATTAAACAGAGTGTTTCCGTAGATAATAAGGTTCACCAGTACGA
>CAZVVA010000303.1:0-2219 GCA_964630455.1 uncultured Candidatus Sumerlaeota bacterium | reverse complement strand
TCTGTTGCAGGATGGCGATTGGAAGCTATGAAAGAAGCGATTGTACTTTTAGAATCTTATGATCTGCATCGCAGTTCCCGGTCGTTTTTGTTCTGTGAGCCGGTGGATCAAGTTCTGGCCTTGAAGCATGAGGAAGTATGCTGCGGGCTGGATCGGGTGGAAGAAGCGGTACGGAATGGGTTGCATGCAGCGGGGTTTGTATCGTACGAGGCGGCAGCAGGGCTTGACCCGGCATTTCGCGTGCAATCGGGCGCAGAATTTCCGCTGCTGTGGTTTGGGTTATTCCGGGAACGCCGGGAAGTTGCTGCTGGCCAGCGAATGAGCGAGGGGACGTTTCGTTTGTCGGATTGGATTCCTTCTCGATCTCGAGACTCCTACGCAAGGGCGATTCACAGTGTGCGCGAGCAGATAGCTGCCGGAGATACCTACCAGGCAAATTTCACCATGCGCTTGCGCTCGTCATTCGAGGGTGATGATTTTGCCTTCTATCGCAGTCTGTGCCGCTCGCAACGAGCAGCATATTGCGCGTATATCAACATTGGTCGCTACCGGATTCTCTCTGCATCTCCCGAGCTCTTCTTCCATCTGCGGGACGGCACGTTGACCACTCGACCTATGAAGGGGACTTTTACGCGCGGCAGGTGGTCAGATGAAGACGTCCGGCACGCAAAGCTTCTGGAGCGCTCGGCCAAAGATCGCAGCGAAAATGTGATGATTATTGATCTGCTTCGCAACGATCTCGGCCGCATTTCGGAAATTGGCAGTGTTCATGTCCCCCGGCTTTTTGAAGTGGAGAGGTACGATACCGTTCTGCAAATGACTTCCACGGTTAGGTCCATGCTGCGGCACGATGTTTCGCTGTCGGAGCTCTTTGCGTCACTGTTTCCTTGCGGTTCAATTACCGGGGCGCCGAAGATACGCACTATGGAGATCATAGCGGAGCTGGAAGATTCGCCGCGCCGAATCTATACGGGGAGTATTGGCTTCATATCGCCAGGGCCTGAGGCGGTCTTCAACGTAGCAATTCGCACAGTTCTGCTCGATACGGCAACGGGAACTGCAGAATTTGGCGTTGGGGGCGGTATTACTTACGACTCGACGCCTGACGGCGAATATGAGGAGTGTATGGTGAAAGCCAGGTTTCTGGGAGAGCGTCGCCCGGATTTCGATCTGCTGGAATCGCTGCTATATGAAAGCGGACACGGCTATTTCCTCCTGGAGCGACATCTGAAGAGGATGGCCGACTCTGCGCGCTATTTCTGCTTTCGGTTTGAGGAAAGAGAAGCCAGGGAGGCGCTGGAGCGTGTTGCCAATGTACTGGTCAGCGGGCAGCATAAGGTGCGTCTTCTGCTTTCACGCAACGGGACATTGCGCGTGGAACACCAGCCTCTGCAACTGAGGGTCCTTGGTGTGATGCCCACGGTGGCTCTCGCGACAAGCCCGGTTGATAGCAATGATGTGTTTCTATTTCACAAGACAACGAACCGTGGCGTCTATGAATCTCGGGCAGCATCGCGGCCGGATTGTGACTATGTCATTCTTTGCAACGAACGCGGCGAGATAACCGAATCAACGGAAGCGAATGTCGTGGTGGTTCTTGACGGACATCCGTGGACGCCGCCTTTGGAATGCGGGCTTCTCGGAGGCACATATCGCACTGAACTACTAGAGAAAGGGCGCATCAAGGAACGCGTGTTGCGGCCTGACGACCTGGGTCAAGCAAAAGCAATCTACCTGATCAACTCGGTACGAAAATGGACAAGGGTTCGCCTTGTGGAATGAGAAAATGGTGAGAAGCCACAGCGTGAGCCATAGGTATTAGCCGCAGATTAACGCAGATATGCTCTGATTGGAGGTTAACAAACTGTGTTTATCTGTGTGCATCTGTGGTTATTGCTTCTTCTTGTATTCTTACCATTTCTGGAACAGCATCCAAACCATAATACTTGTGTTCAATATGATCCTTAAAAAGCTTCACGATTCTGAAGCCGGATGGATCCTCTCCCAAAGGTTGGCCTACGGGCCCTGAGGTTATCATTTCCATGGTCCCGTCCTTAGCATAACAGTTCCGGTGGTAATGTCCGGCAAAAACAGCTGTTACATTGTTTTCTTTAAAAAGATCCAAATATCTGGAACGTCTTTCTTTGGGGATATTGAAATAGCCGTCTTTCTCCTGAGGATCTTTGGCAATATGAAAAAGCGCATAACTATTACTCGGG
>CAZVVA010000302.1:0-2274 GCA_964630455.1 uncultured Candidatus Sumerlaeota bacterium | reverse complement strand
GGCCACCAAGCAATTCCCCACCTTTATGGTATACGATCGCCGTGTTGACGAAATAGACCTGGTATCCGCTGAGCCAGCAACGCCAGGCAAGGTCAACATCCTCGTGATAGAATTGATATGCAGGATCGAGTCCTCCGACGTCGAGGTAGCACTTCTTTCGAAGCACCAGAGCACCGCCGCATGCAAATCCAATCGGGCCGGAAGGGAAGCGGACGAGTTCATCAGGCTGATACTTGGCGCGGTCAATGCCCGAGCCGATGGGCGAAATCAGGCCGCCAGCGTGGTCAATCAGCTCGGGCCGTGCGGAACACAAGAGCTTTGCGCCTGCAATAGCAACAGAGGGCTCATCGCGCAGAGTTTGCACGAGTTCCATGAGCCAGCTGGGGTGGACATGCG
The DNA here is from genome assembly GCA_964630455.1 of uncultured Candidatus Sumerlaeota bacterium. Classification (GTDB taxonomy): domain Bacteria; phylum Sumerlaeota; class Sumerlaeia; order MWCT01; family JAUWMI01; genus JAUWMI01. The sequence goes on along the minus strand of CAZVVA010000302.1, from coordinate 1,878 downwards.
TATCGTTGTTCAGGAGTGCAATAAAGTCGCTCTCAGTCGCTCGAATAGCGCGATCATAGCCTTCGGCAAAGCCGTAGTTCTTTTCAAATCGAACAATACGGACGGAGGGAAAATTCTGCTGGACAAAAGCAACGGAATCGTCGGTTGAAGCATTGTCAATCAGCACTGGCTCAAAAGAGGGGTATTCCGTGGTCAGAATGGATTGAAAGCAATCCTTGAGGTGCGGTTTGCCATTGTAATTAAGGATGAGAATGGTGATATGTGGCCAGTTAGAGGGCAACTGTTTCCTCGTTCGCGAGGTATGGGGTTTAATAAATTAAACCCCTACATGTGGAGCTTGTGAGCATTTCTATTGCTGCAATGGAAACAGTGTCAAGGTAAAAGATTCAGAGAAACATAGGGAAAAGAAATATCACACCACGACGGCACGACGTGCATGCGCCTTAGGCGCATTAAAAAATTCAAAATGAGGGGTCGTGCAATTGAACCCCCCTACTTTCGTTGTGTAGTTGTGGTTAATATTGCTTTGATAGCATCCTTTGGTGCATCAGCCGAGGCACGGGGGCGTCGTAAGCGATGCAGGGGTTTAATGAATTAAACCCCTACGCGCCAGTCGGGGGCAGTTCGAAAATGGCTTCGCGAATTCTTGTGTATACGGCGCCGGTTGGCTTGAGAACGCTTTTGAAAAGAATCACGCGATCAGCCCGGCATCCCCCTGCCTCGACGTTCTCATGGCTTTTCACGACGTCCATCATCTGGCGGGTGCCGCGCAGCGATTTTATTCTGGCCAGAGTGAGATGGGGATGAAAAGGGCGATTTTCTGATGGGAAACCCAGCTGCACGAGGCCCTCTTCCACCTTCTTCTGCAGCTCAATAACGGCATCGTGGCCCTGTTGAATGCCGATCCAGAGCACGCGCGGAAACTTCTCGTTTGGGAAGACGCCAAGTTTTCTCACGCTCAGCTGAAAAGGCGCTGTTTCTGTAGCCACACTACGCAACTGAGCGTTAATCCTCTCAATTTCTTCTTCTTTGATCTCGCCAAGAAATTGCAGCGTCAGGTGAATGCTTGCGGGACGCACCCAGCTGGGACGGGCCGGGGTAAATTGCATACCTTTCTGCAAGCGTTCGATGAGCTCCTGGAGACATTGGCGAACCTCGGCTCCGATATCTATGGCGATGAAGCTTCGAATAGCTAATCACCAGCCTTTCGATAAATTTTGTGAATGAGTTGTAGGGGTTTGATTAATGTGACAATTCAAAGATGACCACAAATATAACCACAAAGACACGAAGGCACGAAGATTTTTGTGTCTTTGTGCCTCAGTGGCATAGATTATCATTTTGTGGTTTTGGCAAGACATACCTTTTTGGAGTGGCCTCATTAATCAAACCCCTACCCATGCTTCATGCCAGTCCGCCTGAGGCGGGCTGCGCTGCATCGGTTAACTAGAGATCCACAACCTGGATCAAATTTGTTGTGCCGCGCACATGGAGAGGCAGTCCTGCAGTGATGACCACGCGGTTGCCTTTCTTCAACAGCTTAAGTTTCAGCGCAAGTGCCGCGGTTTTCTGAACCAGCGTGTGGGGATTCAGAGTGGTCTTTTCCCGTTGCGTTATTGATGGAGCAAGCAAAGGCATGACGCCCCACGTAAGACATAAACGATTCAGGGTTTGTCGACTGGAACTGAACGCGAAGATTGGGCATTGTGGTCGGTAGCGTGCTACCATGCGAGCAGTGGAGCCATACTGACTGTAGCAGATAATGGCGGCGAGTTTAAGATCGTTGGCGATGAGACATGTGGCGTGGCTGATGGCGTCCGGCACGCTGCCGGGTCGCACCATAGCTTTGCCCATCAGGAGCGCGGAATAGTCTATACT
>CAZVVA010000301.1:0-2308 GCA_964630455.1 uncultured Candidatus Sumerlaeota bacterium | reverse complement strand
ATTATTTTTACCATAATGGATCTCCTATTTTAAATTTGCGACTTTCGAGCTTTAGTTAATTGTGTCCGAGCGCAGGTAATAGTTTCAAGCACTGCTTCGAACATTTGCCACAGATAGCACAAAGACCGCCGAGGGAAGAAATTAAATTTTTTGTGTCCTTTGTGCCTTTGTGGTGAATATATTTTCATGGTTTGGCTAGCTGCTGCACAGGGCCTGGCTATTCAGTCACGATCTGGGGATTTTCCATTTTGGCTTCTCCGCTAAACCGGCCGATATCGCCGTATGACATAAGTCCGTTCGTTGGATCATATATGTTATTCACGCGTGAGGGGTTGCCATCGGCGGTGAAATACGGTTCGTCACGGAGGCCATCATGGACGCCATTAGGCCCTGCACTGACGAGTCCCCAGCCATATATCTTTTCTCCAGGCAGAGGAGTTTCGGGCCATTTTGCATAGTTGCCGAACCAGAGATAAGAGCCTTTCTTGAACGGATCACGCGCCTGCTCAAAGCTGCTGATATACGCAACAGGGGTTGTCAGAGCGGGGACGAATGTGGTTTCTGTGGTATTCGGCGGATATACAGGCGGGTAGGCGCCATGATCAGCGTGATATTGTTCAATCGCATCAGCCAGGATCGCTATGTTATTTTCTTCTTTTGTGATTTTGCTTTTAATAGAGGCTGGCTTCAGGCTGGCCAGGGTTATGAACGCCAACAGGCCGAGAATTGCTACCACAATCAGGAGTTCGATAATAGAAATGCCTTGGTGGAAAGTCTGTCGTCTTTGCCGGTTCATGATATTGGTATCCTTTCTTTTCATTTTTACAAACCATGGGGACACGGAGAACTCCACAATGCCATTCTTGCTGGCTCTGCGGCCTCTGTGCCTCCGTGGTTATTTATAGTTAATTTATCACTTCGATGCAATAGCCGTCTCCAGGTTTAGCGCGTTATAGGGCGTTCTATTCTTTCTGAAGATCGCGGAGCCGGATGGCCGCAGCATTGCGATGCGCATCCATGCCCTCGTACTCAGCCTGGGTTTGTGAATAGCGGCCAAGCTTCACCGCTGCATCGCGGGTGGTGACCGCCTGGTGCGTAATGGTCTTGAGAAACATTCCAACCCACAGACCACCGGTATAGCGTGCGGCCCGGCCCGTAGGCAAGATATGATTTGTGCCCGCCACTTTATCTGCAAAGACCTCGGCGGTGAGCTCGCCCAAGAATAATGAGCCGTAACTTGTGAGCAATGGCAGCAGCTCACGTGGATTACGGGTATGAACCTCGAGGTGTTCGGGTGCGTAGGCATTCGCCCACTGCGCAGCCTCTTTCAGCGTGTATGCTACTGCGACGATGCCGTTGTTTTCCCATGCCGCGCGCGCCACTTTTTCCGTAGAGAGCGCCTTGAGCTGGCGTTCGATTTCGTGCAGAGTTTCGGTGGCGAGTGGTTCAGAGGTGGTAACGAGAGCGCCGCGTGCATTCGGATCGTGTTCGCACTGCGCCAGGAGATCAGCGGCAATGTAATCGGGCCGTGCAGAATCATCTGCAATGATCAGACATTCACTCGGCCCGGCGAGGAAGTCAATTCCTACGGTTCCAAAGACCTGACGTTTCGCTTCCGTGACCCATTGATTGCCCGGGCCGACGATCAGATCCACTGGCTTGATCGTTTCCGTACCATAGGCAAACGCCGCAATTGCCTGCGCGCCGCCGATGCAGTAGATTTCATCAATGCCCATGACGTCCAAGGTATAGAGAATGCCCAGGTTGATCTCCTTATTCCTGCCCGGCGGGGAGCAGGCGATAATGCGCTTCACGCCGGCGACTTTAGCGGGAATGACCGACATCACGGCAGAGGTCATGCATGGGTAGCGACCTGCGGGGACGTACGCGCCACACGATTCGACCGGCACAAGGCGCTGTCCCATGGAGACGCCCGGGAGCATCTCGTGTTCAAACTCAGTCAGGGTTTTGCGCTGAGCTTCGGCAAAGGCGGTAACGCGCTCGATCGAGAAATCAAGGCCTTTACGGATGTCCGGCGGAAGCCAACCACGCGCTTTTATCTTCTCCTCTTTCGAGACGAGAAACATTTCAGGCTCGTACTGGTCGAACTGTTTCGTGAAGTGGCGCAAGCCGGCGTCGCCTTCGCCCCTGACGCGCTCGAGAATAGCAGCCACCTGTTTGCGGAGCTGCTGCTGATCTGCAGGCGCGGTAGGTTTCGCCGATTTTAATTCACGACATGCCATTGGCGTGCTCCTTTGATGGTCGTGTCTCTGTTGTCACATCAAAATAGATAGCGCCACGTCTGAAC
>CAZVVA010000300.1:0-2439 GCA_964630455.1 uncultured Candidatus Sumerlaeota bacterium | reverse complement strand
CGTGCAAAATTCGTGTATCTTAATGCCCTTCATATAGCGCCATTAAAGCCTCACCGCACTCAAGTCACTTGGAAAAAATTCTAAAGTCCCTTTATTTAACGTAGTGCTTGCAAATCCCCCGCTTCGACTGCTTCACGAACTCGACAATCAGCCGCACTTCCTCACACATGGTTTCCGACTGAATGGCCTCCAGCGCATGCGGTAAATTTAGGCCGCTCCGGTAGAGAAGCCGATATGCGCGCTTCACGGCCTCGCGATTCTCTGCGGAGATATTCGCACGCCGCATCCCGATAACATTCAACCCGCGTACCGTGGATTCGCCCTCGACCATCATGAACGGTGGAACGTCTTTGACTACGCGCGTCAGGCCGGAAACCATGGCAATTCTTCCCACCCGCACATACTGATGCACCCCACTACTGCCTGAAATCATCACCTTGTCCTGAATGGCTACATGGCCGGCGAGCAACACTGAGTTCGCAAGTATTACTTCGTTTTCCAATACGCAGTCATGCGCCACATGGCTCATGGCCATGAGAAAATTCCGATCACCAATCACCGTAGCATGCTCCTCTTCAATTGACCGGTGGATCGTCACATACTCGCGAATCGTATTCCCGTTGCCGATCCGGACATAAGACCTCTGGCCCTTGAACGCAATGTATTGAGGAACATGACCAATCACAGCCCCGATGTGAATTCGGTTATCCTCGCCAATCTCTGTCCATCCGCTAATGTAGGCATGCGCCATTACTACTGTTCGCGCTCCGATCTTTACGTTCTCCTCAATTATCGCGTATGGACCAACTTCCACTGTCGTGTCCAGCTGTGCCTTTGGGCTAATGATTGCCGTTGGATGAATCTTCATGAGTGCAGCCTCATTCTTGGAAAAGGTCTCAAGACAATACGCACGATGAGTTCTTTCTCCCACATGAAAAAGGGGGTTAGTTTATCACTGCTGGTCTTTGGCATGCATCGCGCGCAGCTTCATACACCATTGCATCAGGGAATTGCCAGGAATTTCTCTACCTCAATAACCCCGGAGGCGACGAACCAGCCGTTTGCTCCATTTCAATAAAAGGGATCGCCATTTCTCAACACAATAATGGGTCTTGAGCTGCGGGTTGAACCCTTCTTTAAATCGTGCAATGCTGGGAATATTCGCACCAACAAAATCCAGTATCCCAACAACCGGTGAAAGACGCTGAATCAGCTCCCAGATCAAGAGCGAGTGGATACCGCTTCCATACAGAGCAGGGTCAGTGGCAGCAAGCGCGTAGTAGGCAGTAGTCTGATCCCACAGCACCAGGATGCCGCTCGCAAGTCCTCCGCTCTTGGGCTGCGCTGTGAGGAAGAACCGACGATCTTTCAGGCTGTCGGTGTGCATCAATGTATCAAGCAGGCGCCTGGGAATCAAATTTGGCAAGCGGCGTCTACCAAGCGTCTTGTCCAGGAGACTATAAAAGCTATCCACATCTGTGGATGTCCCAACATGAAACTGTTGTTTCACGGCTTTTCGAATTGCCTGTCGCACGCTTCCGTCCATACGTTCCCACACTCGCCTCGGCTCGCTGATATCCAGCACATACGTATAACACGGCACCGCACTCCAGCCGCTCTGCGTCAGCGGCCGCACGTCTGCCAGTCCTGGTGAATTGTACAGCGTAATTTGATGAAACCGCGCTTCGAGAAAGCGACTCAAAGCAGAGAGGATTGCGTGCTCGTGGGAGGTTTGATCGGAAATCTTCGTCCCCGAAGCAGGCAACAGGAGAAACCCGGCATACGGCGTGGTCAAGGCGTTTACCGCTGCATGACGGCCCAGCTGAACCTTCTCAGTCAGTGTACACCCGCCCACAAGCGTGCCACCAAGGAAACATCCGTACAAACGCATGGTATACTCTGTCCCGGTATCAATGATCTGCTTCCAGCAGCTGGTGTGGTAGAAACATCCCTGCGGCGAAGCAGCAACAAAGTCGTCCCACAGACGATAATGTCGCTCCTGAACGCTGTGCACCTGATAGTCTGCCACTAGTTATGTATCCCTGGCATTCATAATTCGTTGTCTATGGCTTTTTCCTCAGCCAACTGTCGGTAAAGCTCCGCATAGGCACTGGCTGTCTGCTGAATCTGAAATTGAGCCAGGACTTTATCCCGTCCCTGTCTGCCCATACTTCGCGCAAGCGTAGGCTTGCTCAGGAGTACGTTGACTTTGTCTGCCAATGCCCCAGGATCTTCTGATGTTACCAAAAACCCGGTTTCACCATCAACGACAATCTCGGGCAATCCTCCTACTCTTGTGGCAACTACCGGCACCCCACATGCCTGAGCTTCCACGACTGTCAATCCGAACGATTCTACCAGACTCGGCTGAACCAGCACGTCAAGCGATGCCATGAGCCGTGGCAACAATGCCGACAGATGCCCTGTAAACCGTACGTG
>CAZVVA010000299.1:0-2501 GCA_964630455.1 uncultured Candidatus Sumerlaeota bacterium | reverse complement strand
TATTATGCATATCTTCTTTACGATTTTGCAAAATAACTCTTGACTGTATTATTACCGACTTTTACCATTCAGGCAATTCCTACTGAATTATTAGCTCCAACTTCGCATATTAGACAGCTTTGCTTTTGATCCGAGGCGTACAAACGATTTCCCGGGCTCCTGTCATTCGCAGACCATGTACAAAAAGGAGATGTTCGATGAGCAAATCGCTATATCTCTATTGTTGTTTTCTTATAGTGACGTTCGGCCTCTGGCAATCAATCAGCAATGCAACTGCCTCTTCATTGATTTTTCTCTACGATGAAGTACAGGTTTCAGGGCCGGACATCTCCTTTTCTGACGCCTTTACCGAGTCGTCCACAACCACATGGAAATCTAACAATGACAACTGGGAGATTGATTATTCCCGTTCGACTCCCAGCCATGACAACACATCTCTTCTCGTCTGGCTGGATGAACCTAGCCATAGCAGCCAGATCACTGGCACTCCCCGCTGGCAGGACTATCGCGTCGAGACTACTATTTACTGCACCATTACCACACCCTCAATCAGCACGCGCCATGGCATCTGCGCTCGCCTCAAAGGCTCCACTACCTACAGCCACCATTTTTACCTCCTCGCTTACGATAGTGCGACCGGAAACCTCGTGCTGGAAAACTACTACGCCAAACCCTGGAACCCCGAGCTCCTTACCTCCGTGCCAACGCAGATTCAGGCGCCTGGTTGGCACACAATTGCCCTGGAAGCACAAGGCGATTCTCTCTCGGGCTTCTGGGACGGCCAAAAACTCTTCGCCGTCACCGATTCAACCCATCAGAAAGGTCGCATCGGACTCTACCAGGCCCACGGCTCTGATCAATCGTTCCATCCGGAAGTCGAACGTCAGGAAATGGAAGCCCGCGTTGCTGCCAACCCGCACAGCCTTGAGGCCGGAGATGCCCGCTACCACTACGCCTCAAGGTTGCACCAGCATCTTACGCCACTACGTCAACTTCCGGATCATCAGACAGTCATCGCGAACTATCAGGATGTCATCAGCGAACTGCCTGGCGCGCCCAAGGCCCGCAAAGCTAAGCTCCGCATCGCCGAATTAAGAAACGCCATGCGCACAATCGGCTTTCGAAATAATATTACCGCCTACGATTCCCTGCAGGTGATGGTGAAAAAGGCGCGCGAGAATAGTCTGCTTCAGCAGCCCCTATGGATGGACGAGTTTAATACCACTGCGTCGCTTACTCAGTGGCATCCCCGAAACAACGCTACGATCACCATCATAACTGATACGAGCACACCGAACCCAGATCATGGGGCTTTGCGTGCGGGATCAGCCGAGGGCAACTGGTCCGCAGCTACTGCAGGCCACGAAGCGTGGGAAGACTACACCGTTACGGCTGTAGTAAAATTGCAATACATTGGCGGAACCAAAGCATTCTGGCAAGGGCTGTGTGCACGCGTCACTGCAATGAGTGACTACAACAGGCAGTGCTACGTGTACGTCTACGATGGCTGTGACGGTCAACTGCGTCTGGAGAAATACAATGGTCCTTATGGGGCACGCAAGGTGCTCGCCACCACGCTCAGCGGCGTGACTGAAACCGGCTGGCATACCCTGGCCATGGATGTCACAGGTGAAACCATAACCTGTTTCTTTGACGGCAATGAAGTGTTTCGCGTGGCTGATACCACGCATACACATGGGAGGGTAGGACTCTATCAAATGACGGCGCTAGCCGCGTCTGGCAGCGAACGGCTTGCCGCATTTCAGGAGGTTATAGACACGTACCCGGGCTCGTCTGAAGCACGCGAGGCACATGTCAAGCGGGCCGTTGTCCGCCAGAGCCTGCGCGGAGGAGCGCGCGACCTGGCTTTCCAGGATCTTCAGGATTTCCTCGCCGAAAACCAGACCGACGATGCACTGACCTGCCGCGCCCAATGCAACCTGGCAGGACTTGTCCTCGAGCAGGCTTATGACCAGAAAACCAGCTACGAGGCCGCTATAGCCGAGTGCGACAAGGTGCTCGCCATGACCAACGGTCGTGCGGAAGAGTATGCAACCGCCTGGCTCATGAAAGCCGAAGCCCTGTACCATCTAAAGCGCTACCAGGAGAGCCTCACCTGCACGACCAGCGTGCTCAACGACTACTTCTTCTTCCGACATCAGTGCCTCATGGCGCAGTTCTATACAGCCCTCTGCCACTTCGCTCTGCAAAACTGGGACACAGCCAGCACTGCATTCCACAGTGTCATTGACGATTATACCGACGAAGACAATTGGCCCTACAACAATCTGCGCGCTACTGCGCTCCTCTACCTGGCCAGAATTGCGCTTCGCACCAACGAGGTCAACGATGCAACTCAATATCTCCAGGATATTGTGCGTCTTTATCCTGAGTCAAAGGACGCCGGCAAAGCAAAGGCTTTGCTTTCGACCCTTGGCCAGAAGGAGGAAGATTAATAACTCAAAGTGCCCGTTTTTTGGAGTGCGTAAGCGAAGCAATAG
>CAZVVA010000298.1:0-2519 GCA_964630455.1 uncultured Candidatus Sumerlaeota bacterium | reverse complement strand
CCTTTCTATAAAATAACCAGCGCAGGGCATTCACCCTGCGCGCCAATTGCCCGGCCACCTGGTTTCTGTTCCTGGTCAGATTTCACAGCCGCCGCGCAAGTTTGTAGTTTAGCAGTCGCATCCATCCGCGTTTGATATTCTCAATCGCTTCGGGAAAATTCCCCTTTTCTGTTGCCTTGCGTGCGGCTGCTAAATAATAGATTGCCTCCTTCGCATACTCGGGCATCGGCGTGACCCCGACGTAAACCGACAGCCGTGGCCCCTCGTTCTTCTTGGCTGAATAATCCACAATAATCCGCGCAATGTCGGTTTGAAAAAACAAATAACAAATCTCCCGTCGCGGAAGACCCGAATCAATCCACTTGTCAATCTTGAAATTCGTCTCTGCCCCATTCGCATCGATCACCTTCATCCGACGAACGTATACGTCGCCCCGCGTAGCCGAGAAACTGATCGCACTTGCTCCTTTGAGCAGCGGTTCTATATAATACGTATCCTCGTCAATCTCCTCGCCCAGCGACACTTTATTTCGCCCGATGTAGTACCATTTATAATGCGTCAGTAAACTGTGCGCGTGATCAACTGTCTTGACATATTCAATCACATCCGCCAGCGCATCCCTCACCTTCTCCTTGCGCAATTCCATAAACTGATCGTTATTCTGCTCTAGCAGGTCAACACACCTGCGCATCAAATGGATTGAATCGTTGAGACTTAGCGGCGGCACGTAGGTGAACGTAAATCCTGGCCCCTCATGCTCTACCACAATGTCTGCCTGCTCCTCCGCCTTAGTTTCACTTCCAATTCCCGGCATCGGCAGTGACATCACAGGAACCTGCGGCATTGAAAGTAATGGAACAACTTCTTCACCCGTACGTGTCTGTTCCGCACTCGGCGTCGGAGTTACTGTTACCGTTGCTGCTGGCTCCTGTCCCCGAATGCCCTGCGGCCACATACCTACACAGCTTAACCACACCATGACCAGCGTCGCTATCTTAATAGCCACTCGCATCAGAACCCCCTCGCTGAGGCTTTTTGTCAGACGGGAGTCGTCCGGCTCAACATTCGCCCTTCACTTCTCCGCCGCCAACTTTCCCAGGATCAACCGCCGCAACAAATCCAGCGCTGTCTCCGTCGCCCACAGCCGATTCTCGCTCCGATTGCCAATAAATTGCCGCTGAAACGTCATCACTCCCCTTGCATCCGCCAATCCAAAATACACAAGCCCAACCGGCTTCTCCGCTGTTCCTCCTGTGGGCCCCGCAATACCCGTAATCCCCAGGCCAACGTCCACACCCGCTCGCTCGCGCACCCCTACTGCCATCTCCGCTGCCGTCTCCCGGCTCACTGCTCCATACGCTTCCAGTGTCTCGCGCTTAACTCCCACCAATTTTACCTTCGCCTCATTGCTATACGTCACATAGCACTCCGAGATATAGTCTGAGCTCCCCGATACCTCGGTCAATCGCATGGTCACCTCGCCACCAGTGCACGACTCTGCCACTGCAACGCGCAGTCTCCGTTCTCTCAGGAGATTGCCCACGCTATGCTCAATCTCCTCTTCATCATAGCCGTACACATGCTCCTCACCGATGCGACCAAGAATTTCTCGCTCCATCTCTGCAATGCACCGCTCTACCTCTGGCTCGCTCTCTCCTCGCACATTCAGGCGAATATCAACCTTTCCAGGTTTTGCCAAAAACGCCAGACCAAGCTCTCCTCTCTGCGAGAACAAATCACACAGCTGCTCGTTCAAGTACGATTCCGGCACGCCGAACGTTCGCATCGTCCTTGTCCGCCGCAACTGCTGCACCCCATACGTCTCTGTGAGAAAGGGGATCACGTGCTTTTCCAGCATGGGCACAAACTCCCGCTTTGGCCCGGGAAGTACAACCGCCACCGTCTCCTCGCCTTGCGAGATAAATCCCGTCGCTGTTCCCACAGGGTTATGCAGCGCAACTGTACCTTCTGGCACAAGCGCCTGCACCCGGTTCGACGCAGGCATTTTGAGCCCGCGCGCGGCAAACCGTTCTTCTATCATCCGCAGCGCCTTCGTATCTTCACACAGCTCTTTTCCCCATACTCGCGCTACCACATCCCGCGTTACGTCGTCGGCCGTCGGCCCCAGGCCGCCGGTGATCACCACAATCTCCACCCGACCACGCGCAATCCGCAATGCTTTCTCCAGGGTCTCTGCATCATCCCCCACCGCAGTGTGGTAGCGCACCTCAAACCCCAATCCCTCCATCACCCGGCTTAAATACTGCGCATTCGTATCCGCATACAGGCCTTGCATCAACTCCGTGCCTGTAGATACAATCTCGACTCTTACCATCTTGCGAACATACTCCTAACCGCCAGAACGAGGCCTGCCCGCCTTAGGCGAGGCGAGCTGAACGAAATTGCCAGAACCGTCGATTTTCAGCTATGAGGCCTTCGCCACATCGCTGTGAGGAGCAGCTGCGCTTTAGGTTTTAGTCCGCCTCGGCGGACTCTTCTTTGCCCCCTGCTTTAGCTGG
>CAZVVA010000297.1:0-2545 GCA_964630455.1 uncultured Candidatus Sumerlaeota bacterium | reverse complement strand
ATTTGCCTCAAACGCAGCGACGAGTGGGTTTTTGGCCCGGAAGAACCTTACGAGCAGCGCGGGGATGTCGACCACGTCGTTTTTCCGTGCGGCCACACAATTGCTCCTGATGGCGACACGATCCGCTTGTATTATGGCGCGGCGGATACGAGCATTGCCCTGGCCACCGGCAGTATTCAAGCCATTCTGGAATGGCTTGAGCGACACCGATAAAAAACCTACAGGCCTTCAATCAGATGTATCATTGCAGTACGGTAGTGAGCAATCTTGTTGCCCGCCCAACACTGCGTTGCACCCGACTCGCGCTACGCATCGCTAAAGCTGCCGGGTGTTCGTCGCCAAGCACCGTGCCTGCCAGCAGGTTCGACTAGACCCGCGCGAGCGGGTGAACGCGACCATTAGCCCTCTTTCAGCCAGCGCTTTGGTAAAGGTTGACCAAAAGCGTTGTTTATCTCTCTTCCACTGTACGATGCGAAAAGAACACTGCGCTGCCGCTTCAAAGTAGCAGGTGAGGTTTGTTGTTAAATATGGACGCGTTTTGGACGCGCCGTTCTTTAACGTGGGAGGTAGATAATTGATATAAAAAGGATTAAAAATGTTCGATTGTCACCTTGCCAAGGTGAAGGTCGTGGGTTCGAGCCCCATTTCCCGCTCCATGAATAACCTGGCCGGTTCGGACTTCTGAGCCGGCCTTTCTATTGATTTCAGGCTTTCTGGCCACTATAACTTTCTGCCCTTCTGTTTAAACATCAAAGGTGCAGCTCACGGAAGTGGCTCCTTCGTTTTCATCAACCAAAGGCAAATGATATGCCCTTTTCCGCATCATCGCATTAATGATTTAACCCAGATTTTGCGTTAAAGAAAAATTTCTTCTTTTTTAAATTCAGAATACAGTTTTCAATTTTTTAGACCCGCCGCGGCGGGCAGGATGAATAGGATTTATCAAGGATTCACGGGATTCTTTACATTTATTTTATCCTGTTAATCTTGTTCATCCTGTCTAATAATTTTTGTTATTTTTTTATGCTTCTTTTCAATTCTTTTTGGACATGATTTACAAGATTTACAGGATTATTTTTTCACTTTCTTTAAACTTAAGTGCAAAATTTGGATTTTAGCCCGCGCTTGTGTTTACTGATTTCCATATATTCGGAATTGCAGTGTTTGAAAGCCAGTCCGCCGTAGGCGGACAAGCCTGCCTTAGGCAACCACTCCGCAACATCGGAATTACAACATCCGAAGGCCTTGACACGCGGCTGTCTGCGATGAAATACTTAAATATATGGACGGGACGCCATTCGAGCGAATAGCAGGTAAGCAAAAAGGGTTCTCCATAAAAATTGTGCAACGAATAAACCTTGATCTAAATCCGTGTGTATCTGCGTGCATCGGCGGTTGCAATAATAACTCGCATATTTAAACCACAGATAAACACAGATTAGAGCTTTTTGCATACTCTGTGCCTTAGTGTCTTTGTGGTTGAATATAATAGAACCACGGAGACGCAGAGACACAGAGCACAAACAACATTATTCATGTTTTTAAACCACAGATAAACACAGATTAACGCAGATAAGCATCTAAGACTTCCTGTTTCATCGCTTCTTTCTGTTTGTGCAGCACGAAAATTTATGATGAGCCGCAAAAAGTGAAATTGAAAAAGTTCACCGTATCAACACATGAGAACACAAAGGAGAGGCTCACTACAGCCCAAAGGCTTCGGTTTGGGATTCTTGTGGTCAGCGTGGTCCTGATCATGGAGGTAATCGGCGGGCTGCTGACCCATAGTCTTGCCCTTCTGGCCGATGCCGCACACTTGTTCATGGACGTATTTGCCCTGGGGCTAAGCCTTGGTGCGGTCGCGCTGGCCCGGCTTCCTGCTACTGAGAAGCGCACGTACGGCTGGCATCGCACTGAGATCTTCGCTGCGCTGGTCAACAGTCTTGTCCTTGTGCTTGTTTCTCTTTTTATCTTCCGCGAAGCGTACCATCGTCTCCTCTCGCCGAAAGAGGTGCTGGCAGGCCCGATGGTTGTGGTGGCTGCCATTGGTCTTGGCGCAAATGCACTGGTCGCATGGCGCATGCACGATCCACACAGCCATGATCTGAACCTGCGCAGCGCATATCTCCACGTGCTTGGCGATCTTGGCGCCTCCGTTGCAGTTGTATTTGGTGGGCTGATTATGTGGGTCACGAAGTGGCACATTGTTGATCCTCTGCTCAGTTTCGGTATCGGGCTGCTTATTATAGTGGCCGCGATCCGCCTGCTGCTAGAAACAACACATATTCTGCTCGAAGGGGTTCCGCGCGATATTAATCTCAATGAGGTTGCAGAGACAATTCAAGCCATGCCTGGCGTGAACGGAGTTCATGATCTCCACATATGGAGCGTGTGCAGCCATATCTACAGCCTGTCGTGCCACGTGGACGTGCTGCCGGAACAGCGTCCAGAGGCGGATCGCCTGGTGGCTGATATTAATACACTCCTAAAAGATAAATTCCGCATCACACATTCAACTATCCAGATCGACTGCACAGCATGTGCT
>CAZVVA010000296.1:0-2563 GCA_964630455.1 uncultured Candidatus Sumerlaeota bacterium | reverse complement strand
CGTAATATTGATAGAGAATCGCTTCCCTTTCCATTACCTCCTTTCATAATAAGAATGCGCGAAAATAGGTCATTCCCTCCCATAGAGATGCCCTTGACTTTTCCTGGCAATAAACCTATGTACCATAATGCATAACTGAGCAACAAGCAAGTCACGAGAAAGGACATGACCGATGGTGACGATTCGTGCGTTTGAAGGCCCCGATACGGCGAACCTGATTGAGCTCTGGAACGCTGCCTTACCGTTCGATGGCATCACGCTGAATATCTTCGAGCGAAAAGTCATTCTCGACGCGAATCGCGAGCGCGACAGCTTAATAGTTGCAGAGCACAACGGTAGCCTGGTCGGCTTTATTCTGGCACTCGTAATTCGCAAACCTATTGAAAACGTCGGGCTCCGCGAAGACAGCGGCTTCATTACCGCTATGGGGGTGCATCCTGACTGCCGGCACCAGAGCATCGGCAAGCAGCTGCTCGAGCGAGCGCTCGAGTTCTTCAAGGCCCGAAATCGTCAGTTCGTCTACATCGCTCCCTATACGCCGAACTACTTTGTGCCAGGCATTGACAAGGACAACTATCCCGAGGGCATAGCGCTTTTTAAGTCCTTAGGCTTTGAGGAATATGCTACTGCGATCGCTATGGATGCGCCGATTTCGAAGTTTACACTGTCAGACACCGTGCTGGCGAAAGAGAAAGCACTCGCCGCTGAGGGAATCATCGTTCGCCCTTACTCGCGCGCAGACCTGGTTCCATATCTGGAGTTCATGGATCGCAACATGCCCGGGCCATGGCTCGAAGATGCGCGGCGCAACCTGCTGGATCTCACGCGCGGCTTGTTCGAAGAGGATGCGATCTTTCTGGCGCTTAAGGACTCGCGCATTATCGGCTATTGCCAGTACGAACGCGAGCACTTCGGCCCCTTTGGTGTGATTGACGAATTCCAGGGCAAGGGCATTGGCTCCGTACTGCTGGCCAGAACCCTCTATCAGATGCGGCTTAAAGGCTACCATTCTGCATGGGTGCTCTGGACAGGAGAGCAAGCGGCTAAGGGTGTATACGGCCAGCTTGGATTTACCATCACGCGCCGTTTCGCTATGATGAAAAAGGCACTCGGCTAGTTGGAGTCTGTCAGCTACTCATAATTTCAATATGCATTGAGCTCATAAATAATATCGTGGCACGGGCTTCCAGCCCGTGAAGAATCATGGGCAAGATGCCCATGCTACGCCTTTTTCAACTTTACATTGTCTGAGAGGGAAGTGAAACCTTCCTTTTGCCAGACGTTACTAGTCTTGACTGGGCCGTTTCAATGACGTTGCGGAATTTTCGAACTCTCGCTAAGCTTATCACATGTCTCTGCGTGCTCGCTCTATGTGTGAGTTCCTGCCACCAGAGTAGAAGCGAGACCCGCATTAGACTCCTGTGGTTCGGAAGCCCTACAGAGACCGATGCGCTACGTGAGATCATCAGCGCCTACGAAAAGGAGCATGCGCCGAATAGTATTGAGCTCCAGAGTGTTGAGTGGGGGCGCTACGACGAGAAGCTGATGACCATGCTGATCGGACGCCGTAGCCCGGACATCGCTCGCATGTCAGCACAGTGGTGTCCTCGCTATGCTGGCCATCAGGTCTTCGCCAATATCAAGCCCCACTTTTCGCAGGAAGAGCTCGCGGATTTCGATCCCTCGCGCCTGATCTCATGCCAGACAGACACGATGCTCTTCGGTCTTCCTCACACTTCCATAGGTCTCATGCTATTTTACAATAAGGATATCGCGGCAAAAGCAGGGGTCACAATTCCTGAAACGCTTGAGCAGGCCTGGACATGGGATGAGTTGGAGAGCGCATCCATCAAAATGATGGAACGCAGCGGCGCTAAATACGGCTGGACGACCTACAAAGGCTGGTTTCCATTCCTGATCTTTGTCTATCAGAATGGTGGACACATTTTAAAAGATAATCTCACAGAACCTAACTTTTCTTCGCCTGCATGCGTGGAAGCCCTCCGCTGGTTTGTCAGCCAGCATAAACGCGAGATTGCACCTAGCTCGGCATGGGTGAGCCGTGGTGGCGGCGAAGAGCTCTTTATGCGCGGCCTTGCTGCCACGGTGATCACCGGCAACTGGCGCCTGACCACCTTCGCCAATCGCATTAAAACCTTCGAGTGGGACGTAACATATCTGCCGCGCCAGAAGCGGGCCGCAACGAACATCGGCGGAGAAAATCTCGTGGTGTTCAAGACCCCGAGAACCAAGGTGGCGGTAGATTTTCTGCGTTACGTCTGCACTCCAGACAACATGCGCAAGTTCTGTAGTGAAACGCTTTTTATCCCGACCCGGAGTTCGCTGCTGGATGCCGAGTTTGAGTACAGCCAGCAAACCGAGCGCATGCGGAAATTTATCATCCAGTCGCGCGCTTTCGATCCCGAATGGGCACGCGAACAGAGCACCGTCAAGTTCTCCGGCATTGAAATTGATCTGCTGAAGAATATCGAATTGGTGATTCTCGGCGAAAAGAGTCCCGAAGATGCATTTGCCGAGGTGGATGAGAAATACCGTGCTTACG
>CAZVVA010000295.1:0-2575 GCA_964630455.1 uncultured Candidatus Sumerlaeota bacterium | reverse complement strand
CAGGAAAGATTTCACGAAGGCATTTCCTTAAAACGTCAACGAGGGCGGCATCGGTGGCGGCTTTAACGGCCAGCTTGCAAACCAAGGCTTATGCGGCTGGTAGCAATGAAATGAAAATTGGCTTGATAGGCTGCGGGGGTCGTGGCGCGGGAGCTGTGGTCAGTGCGCTCACGGTGAATCCGAGCGCCAAACTGACCGCCTTGGCCGAAGCATTTGGCGACCGCCTCGAGAGTACCAGGAAATCTCTGAAGCAGAGAATGGCGAACCGCATCGCTGTGGATGACGATCACTGTTTCACCGGATTCAATGGCTATCAGAAATTAATAAACAGTGGAGTTGACATAGCCATCCTGGCGTCACCGCCACACTTTCGTCCCATCCATGCTGAAGCATGTGTGAACGCTGGTGTCCATGTCTTCGCCGAAAAGCCCATGGCGGTGGATGCTCCGGGGGTCCGCCAAATATTGGCTGCCGGCGAAAAGGCACGCCAGAAGAACCTCAGCTTTGTGAGCGGTTTCGAGACGCGCTATAGCGATAGTGCACGCGAGGCGATGAAACGTCTGCACAGCGGCGCTATCGGTAAAGTCCATTCCATTGAGGGAATATATAATGTCGGCCATCTCTGGCACCGAGATCGACAACCGGATTGGACCGAGATGGAGTTTCAACTGAGGAACTGGTATTACTTCACGTGGCTTTCGGGTGATCACATCGTTGAGCAGCACGTGCACCAGATGGACTTGGTCGGCTGGATCATGCACGAAGAGCCGCCTCTGCACGCATGGGGGATGGGCGGTCGTCAGGTTCGCACTGAACCTAAATACGGTGACATCTTCGATCATCACGCTGTTGTCTACGAATACGCCGACGGTACGCGTTTCTACGCCTTCTGTCGCCAACAGCCTGATTGCTTTAGAAAGGTTTCGTTCATGGTTCAGGGCAGCAAGGGCAGGATGACAGGTTGGGGCAGATACGTCATTGAAGGGCAAACAAACTGGGACTCCGGAAAACGGCAAACGCATCCTGAAATCAATACCTTCCGGGAAATGTTCTCCGGAATGCAAGCCGGTAAGCCAATTAATGATAGTGTAGCTATGGCTCGTAGCACCATGCTGGCTATCCTGGGTCGGATGGCTACTCATAGTGGGCAGCAGGTTACGTGGGACGAGGCGTTTGGGTCGAAAAAGGCTTTAGCCCCTGAACGCTACGCCTGGGATGCAAAACCTCCTGTGCTTCCTGGTCCAGATGGGAAGTACCCGCATGCGATCCCCGGAGTGACAAAAGTTTTGTAGCGAAAACAGGACTACAAAGGATTTCATCAGTTTTATCGTTTATCAGTTGACAAGCGGTCGGCTATAGGTATACTGTGACTCGAAACGAGATACGAAATACGAGCGACGAGATACGAACAATGCCCCCATCGTCTAGTGGCTTAGGATATCAGGTTCTCATCCTGGAGACAGGGGTTCGACTCCCCTTGGGGGTATTTTGAGCAACAAAGTTGCTCAAAATAGAGCAGTTGAGCATTCGAACAGTGGAACAGGTGAAAATGCGAAACTGCGGTCAACTGCTCTACTGCTCAACTTTCTAATTCAAAATTTAAAGTGCAAAATGCAAAATTGTGGAGTCGCTTCGCGACAGAATTAGTAAAAAACAGTTTCATAAAAAATCGCTGGGCAAAAAACCCACACTATAGAACTATGTGTTATATGGCAGATGAGTCAAATGAAAATAAGATTCAACCAATGGCAAAAGAAGACATTGACCATGTATGTAATATCTGGCTAATAGGATCTTTGACAACGCACGGGTTTATACCTGCAGAATTCTGGTATTCTCGCTTACCCGATATAAAAAAGAAGTTCGAAAGCAAAAATGAGGACAAAGAACATTACGAAATATATGTTTATAAAGAAAAAGACGGGACAATGGAAGTTACGTATGAGATGGGACAAATGTAAAAAGGAAGATTCGCCAAGCTCTTAATGATAAATATAACAAAAAACGATGAACAATTTATGAAACTTGCCATCGAGCAGGCAAAGATCGCCGAGGAAAATGGTGATGTTCCCATCGGGGCAATCATCGTTTATAAAGACCAGATAATCGGCAAGGCGTATAATCAACGCGAACAGCTCAAAGACCCGACAGCCCACGCAGAAATCATTGCCCTAACACAGGCGGCAGCAGCTCTTAAAAGCTGGCGATTGAATGGCTGTACGATGTATGTCACCTTGGAGCCGTGCCCAATGTGCGCCGGTGCGCTTGTGCTGGCACGAATAGACAGATTAGTCTACGGCTGCGATGACCCAAAGACAGGTGCGTGCAAAAGTCTGTACAACATTGTACAAGATGAAAGACTCAATCACCGCCTTGAAGTTACAAGCGGCGTTCTGCATGAGCAATGCCGTAAGCAGTTGCAGCAATTCTTTGCTCGCAGGCGCCAAGAGAACAATAACAATAACAAAGTAAACGACTTTTAGTTATTTGTCTTTGATTGTCTGGCTCAGCTCAGCGATGCGAAGCTCCAGCCTCTTTATTTCTCGGCTGATATTGTTTTTGTGGAGCATTTGCC
>CAZVVA010000294.1:0-2703 GCA_964630455.1 uncultured Candidatus Sumerlaeota bacterium | reverse complement strand
GGACTACACTGCACAATGTTATGCAGTCGCAGCGTATTCTCCATATCAGTCTCCTGCCAATAGTACAGTTTTACGTAAAGCGCGATCGCAAATACCGGCCTGTGTGTGACCGCGGACATGCCAGAATTGCTGGTATCGGCCCTTGTGCTACCACACGGCCTCCCGCCTCCCCACCTTCAGGTCCGAGATCAATAATATAATCTGCATGACTGATGAGCTCGAGATTGTGCTCAATCACAAGCACCGAATAGCCTCTGTTGATCATCTTTTCAAGCACCGAAATCAGCACCTGAAGATCTGCAGGATGAAGACCCGTGGTCGGCTCATCGAACAGCATCAAGCAACGGCCTGTTCTGCGGGTAGTGGTGAGGTAGCTGGCGAGTTTTAGCCGCTGGGCTTCTCCCCCGCTTAACGTCGCTGTGCTCTGACCAAGCCGCAGGTACCCCAGCCCTACTTGAGCAAGGGGATCTAAAGCCCTCACCAGTCTAGGCTTGTCGCTAAAAAACTCAAGCGCCTCGCTCACGGTCATATTGAGAATATCAACGATGCTCTTGCCCTTGTAACGAACCGCCAGGATGCGATCCTGAAACCGTTTGCCATTGCACGTATCGCAAACCACCGTAACATCAGCGAGAAAGTGCATATCAACAGTTGTTATGCCCGTCCCTTCGCACGCCTCACAGCGTCCGCCAGGCACATTGAACGAGAAGTCCCTTGCCCGCACTCCCTCGCGCCGCGCAGTCACGGTCTGTTCCATCAGCTGCCGGATTTCATCATACGCTTTACTATAAGTAACTGGATTCGAACGAATCGAGCGCCCGATAGGGGTCTGATCCACCAGAATCATATCATCAATCTGCTCCACGCCAATGAGTGCGTCATGCTTTCCCACGTCGAGCGTGCTCCCGCCACGCAATTTCTTATACCCCGCATACAGCACATCCTGAACCAATGTTGATTTTCCTGAGCCCGATACCCCTGTGACGCACGCCAATACCCCAAGCGGAATCCTGACGTCAATCCCTTTCAGATTGTTCTGCCGTGCACCCTTCACCACCAAGGACCCTTTTGGCTCGCGGTAGCGGTCAGGCAGCGGTCTGCGAAACGCACCATCGAGCCATTCCGCTGTCTGTGAGCGGCCACACCTCTTCAACTGCTCAAACGGGCCTTCAAACACTACCTCTCCGCCGTGTTCGCCAGCCTGAGGCCCGAGATCAATGATTCGGTCCGCGCCGCGGATAATATCCAGGTCGTGCTCCACAACAACCACTGCATTTCCGTTGCGCTGCAGCGACTTCAGAATGCGCAGCAATCGACGGGTATCGCGCGGATGAAGCCCAACAGTCGGCTCATCAAGCACGTACAGCGTGTCAGTCAGAGCACTGCCAAGTGCTGTCGCCAGGTTGATGCGCTGCGCCTCGCCACCGCTCAGGGTCCTGGTCTGGCGATCCAGCGTCAAATACCCCAGTCCTACGTCATTGAGATAGCGCAGACGACTGCGGATTTCCTGGACAAGACGCCCCACGGCCTCGGTATCCTGCCGGCTCAGCGGAAACTCATCAAAAAACGGCCTGAGCTCTTTAATACTCATCGTCCAGAGATCTGCAATGGTTCGGCCCTGCACGAACACATTAAGCGCCTCGGGCACAAGCCGCGTACCCCGACAATCCGGACATGACGAATAGCCACGAAACCGCGCAAGCATTACCCGCACGTGCACCTTGTAGCGCTTGCTCTCCAGCCAGTCAAAGAACCCTTTAACACCACAGAAATCCCCACGCCCTTTGATGATGATCTCCCGATGCCGCTTGCTCAGCTGATCTAACGGTACGTCCCAGGGAATACCATACCGCCGCGTACTTTCTGCCATGTAGTCGTACATCTCGCTATAGGCTGGTGTGTTCCAAGCCATAATGGGCCGGCCGTTAAGCGACAACCGCGTATTCGGGATCACCTTGTCCAGGTCAAGACCAATAATTCGGCCAAAGCCCTGACAGGTTGGGCAAGCACCAAGTGGATTGTAGAACGAGAGGAGCTGCGGCTCGGGCTCTTTAAACGCTTGCCCGCATCCATTGCAGATAAAACCGGCGTGAAACTGGTAGCGCTCACCCTCTGTTGTACGGATCTCCACCGATCCCCTGCCAACGCGAAATGCCATTTCCAGTGAATCGTTCAACCGGCTCCGCACGGATGACGACACGGCCAATCGGTCAATCACCACGAGAAGCGTCCTGGCTCGTCTCAGGCGCCTCAGGGGCACCTCGCTGAACTCCTGAACCGAGCCGTCAACGAAAAGCCGCGTAAATCCTGCGCGAGCCATTTCCGCCTGAACAGACCGCAGATTTGACCGCTTCTCAACGATCACCGGAGCAAGCACGAAGAGTCGCGTGCCGCGAGCCAATTGCATAAGCACATCTGTGGCGGATTGTGGTGTGGTCTTGTTTACCTCGCGCCGGCAATCCGGACAAATCGTCTTTCCAAGTTTCGCAAACAGAAGCCGCAAATAATCGTTGATCTCAGTTGCCGTACCAATAGTCGAGCGCGCATTCTTGACCTTATTTTTCTGCTCCAGTGCTATTGCCGGTGGAATGTTGTTAATCATATCCACGTCCGGCCGCTGCATGCGCTCAATAAACTGTCGTGCATAAGTTGACAGCGACTCAACGTAGCGCCGCTGCCCTTCGGCGTAAAGCGTGTCAAAGG
>CAZVVA010000293.1:0-2797 GCA_964630455.1 uncultured Candidatus Sumerlaeota bacterium | reverse complement strand
GGCCCGATGACCATCGCTATGCTGCTGCGAAATACGCTCGTCGCAGCACAGCAGGCATTGGGCGAACGTTACACTGGGTCGTAGGTGCTCGTGCAAAATGCTCTTGTCTTGCCTGTTGAAAGTCGCGACTTTGTAAGAGACCAGCTCGGCTAAGTGTGCTATTGGTTGGATAAGTTTCGGATAAGCATATAACGGGTAAACGGCGAAAGCCAAGGCTTAATGACTAACGAGTGGTCGTACAGCGCCCGATGAGAGAAGACTAATATTATGGCAGATAAAATAACAATTCTTCCTGACAATATCTCTATCCGAATCAGGCCGAACACATCCGTTAGGTCGGCCCTTGAAAAAGCGGGCATCGCTATTAACTATCCATGCGGCGGCAGGGGGCGATGCGGGAAATGCCGCATACGGTTTAGCGTCTCAGCGCCAAAGCCCACGCCTGCCGAAAAGACGCTTCTCTCAGCTCGCGACATAAAGAAGGGCTACAGGCTGGCCTGCTGTGCGCAGATTCAACGCTCTGCGACAATCATAATTCCTCCTGAGGTGCGGCAGGCACCCGAAGGGCGTGTTTTGTCAACCCTCGGGAAACAAGTCGAAGTCGACCCTATGATCAGAAAAGTCTTTCTGGCCCTACAGCCCGCCTCAATTCAATGTCAACTCTCCGATTCAGATCTGGTTCATACCGCCCTGAGAGCCAAAGGGATTTCGCTTACAGATTGGACCAGCTCTGCGCTTCAGACACTTCCTGCTGTCTTACGCCAGAAAAACCATAGCATCACGGCGACACTCGCAGGAACAAGGTGCATTGCCGTTGAACCAGGTGACACCACGAAGCGCCTATTCGGCTGCGCGGTAGACATTGGCACAACCACAGTGGCTGCCCAGCTTTTTGACCTTAACACAGGAAAAGAACTCGCGACAACTGCGCTTCTTAATCCGCAAAGTGAACATGGCTTTGACGTTATCTCCCGCATACAGTACGCAGGCGAAGACCCATCACATCTAAAAGTGCTCCAGCAGAAGATCGTCAAATGCATCAATCGCTGCATCAAAGCACTGTGGCAACATGCTCGTGTGAAGCAAGAGGAGATTTTTCACCTGGTCGTGGCAGGCAATGCGACTATGACACACCTGCTTCTGGGCGTTACACCTGAATTTATTGGCGTATCGCCATACGTCCCTGCCTTTCGTGATGGGCATGAATTCAAACCCACTGAGATCGGTATTCGCCTCCATCCCGAAGCCATTGGATATACGTTACCGAACATTGGGGGATTCGTTGGAGGCGATATAGTGGCCGACATTCTTGTTGCTGCGATGGCCGAGGGTGATGCGCTGCGCTGCGTTATTGACATTGGCACCAATGGCGAGGTTGTCATTGGAAATGGGCAACGCCTGCTGGCAACGTCAGCAGCTGCAGGGCCTGCATTCGAAGGTGCGCAAATTTCCCATGGCATGCAGGCAGGGCCGGGCGCTATAGATGGATGGGCCGGCGATCCTGAAGTCCGATTTACAACAATCGGCGATGCGCCAGCCGTAGGGATTTGCGGCAGCGGCCTGGTGGATATTGTTGCAGAACTCCTCAGTGCAGAAGTTATAGACCCTAGCGGCCGATTGCATACTGTGCCCCACGCCACTTCACGCGTTCGGTCCCACGGTCTGGCCCGGCGCATAAAACGCTCCTCCCGTGGGCTCCAGGTGCTTGTAGCAAGTAAAACAGAAGGAGCGAAGCGGAACATCTATTTTACACAAAACGACGTGCGCCAGCTCCAGCTGGCCAAAGGGGCAATTGCCACGGCTATTGATTTACTCCTGAGCGAATACGGCGCAACAGCCGCAGATATTCAGGCCCTTTACCTTGCCGGGGCGTTTGGGAACTATATTCGCAAGGATCATGCGCAGCGCATCGGCCTGATACCAAAGCTGCCACTTGATCGTATTCAAGTCATTGGTGACGCGGCACTCGAAGGAGCCAAGTTCGTGCTGCTCAATACACACTATCGCGAGACTGCAGAACGTATCGCGCGGCAGACAGAGTTTGTGGAACTCGCCGGCCGACCTGATTTTCAGGATACATTTGCAGCCAATATGTCATTTCCATTATCAAGATAAGCGGGCCAAACATAAGTTTGCACGGGGGCTTAGGAGGAGAAATCAATGGCAAACAGGAAAGCAAAGAACCAAACGATTAAAAGGATAGTCAACCTCATCCGCGAAGGGAAATTACACAAAGTGCTAGAGCTAATTAATGTGAATAATGTAGACGATTTCTTTGCTGTAGGAAAAAAGCTATACCGAAAAAAGCGTTATGATATTGCGGAAAAAATACTTACTCGAATTGTGAAATTAAGACCAGACTTCGGTGAGGCATGGTTTAACAAAGGCACGGCGCTGGGAAATCTTGGGAAGCACTCCGAGGCAGTTAAATGCTACGACAAGGCTATAAAGATAAATCCAAAGCTTGCTGGAGCATGGTATTACAAAGGCGTGGGTCTGAGAAATCTTGGAAAGCACGCTGAGGCACTCAAATGCTTTGACAAGGCTATAAAGATAAATCCAAAGCTTGACAAGGTATGGTCTAACAAAGGCGTTGATCTGCATCATCTTGGAAGGTACGCCGAGGCAGTCAAATGCTACGACAAGGCTATAAAGATAAATCCAAAGCTTGACAAGGTATGGTCTAACAAAGGCGTTGATCTGCATCATCTTGGAAGGTACGCCGAGGCAGTCAAATGCTACGACAAGGCTATAAAGATAAATCCAAAGCTTGACAAGGTATGGTCTAACAAAGGCG
>CAZVVA010000292.1:1025-2827 GCA_964630455.1 uncultured Candidatus Sumerlaeota bacterium | reverse complement strand
CGCTTCGCTCCTCAGGATGAGCAGTCGGCGTTATAGAAAACTCCCCGACTGCTCAGATAACTATAAATAACCATTATTTTAGGAACAGACATTGTCTATCAAATCGGAGAGCGGGCTTTCAAGCGAAAAAGCCGCGAGCTCATTCTCATTAATCAAGATTATATATAGCACGGGGGCTGGGTTTCGAACTTTGGAATTGCGATCGTAAAGCCTGAGCTAGCGTTTGATTTTTAGTTGACGAGAGCGTTTGAGGAATTAGGATGATGAATTCTGCGATTGTGGAGATTCAGAATAGTTCGGCGTCTGGTTAATTTAGGCAAGAGAAGTCTTTTCGTGCGAAGGAGATAGATATGCGGGTTGTATTGTACATGCTAATTCCGGTCTTAATGCAGATTGGAGTAGGAGGAGTCGCGCAGGAGCAGCAGTGGCCTCCCGATGAGGTTCGGCGTGGGATTCCCATGCGCGGCATTGGTGGGAGAACACGGGCTCAGATTTACAACGAGCGCTTTGCTGCGAAGATTGAGCCAAGTGGAAAAGGTGATCTGGCAAAAGCACAGCACTACGTTGATCTCTTTAAAGCGCTTACCATCACGGATCCCCATCTCTTCCATTTTGACGTCCATGCCACCACACAAAGCCTGCCATTGCGTCTTACGGGCAGCGTGGAATTTTCGGAAAACAAAGACTCGCTCATTCGGCTCCTTGAGCAACTCGGGTTCCACGACATAAAGGATGAGATTGAGGTGCTTCCTTCACAGAGGCTCGGGGGCAAGGAGTTCGGCCTGGTCAAGGTACCCGCGGTCTTTGCCCACGATGAGCCGGATGAGAAGTCTGAGCCTATGAATCAGTGCTTGCTAGGCGACCCGCTCTATCTGCTCGATGAGCACACGGACGGCTACTATCTCTGCCACGCGGCAACCGGCTACCTCGGTTATGTACCAAAAAGTGCTGTGGTGGCTATGGACCAAAATGCCTTCAGCAAATACACCGGTGGTGCGCGCGCTGTATTCCAGAAACAGTTTCGCGAAGGAGAGATCACGATTCCCCTTGGCGCTAAGCTCAAGCTGCTTAGTCGCAAAGGGCTGCTTTTTCACCGGACGTGCCTAATCCAGCTGCCTGAGGGCCAAGAAGTTCGGGTCAGAGCAAAGCACGTTAAGGTGTGTCCGGAGAAACCGTCAGCATTTGTGGAAAATATCTCTGAAACCGCACGCATGTTTCTCGGGAGGCCGTATCGCTGGAGTGGCCAGACCTTGGAGGGAAGCGACTGCTCGGGTTTTGTGAACACTGTGTTTCGCGCCAATGGCATCAATCTGCCTCGCGACGCTTACCAGCAGCTCGTGTGCGGTGAACTCACTGGTACGCGCTGGTATCGCGACTCTATGCAGGCCGGTGATACGCTCTATTTTATAAGTGGTCGCTCAGGCAGAATCACTCATACCGGTATTTATCTTGGCAAGGGGAAGTTCATCCATGCAAGCCGGCCAGGTGTGGTGATCGAGAGCCTGAACCCTGGCGACGAGGATTACAACGAGAGACGCGATAAGGGCCTGGCCTTTGCCAAGCGGGTGGTGGAGTTCACTGAGTAGCATGCATGGTGCACCATAGTGGCCCAACTGTGTTTAAATAAATTACTAAGCTTCGCAATAAAGCCACCGAGGCACGGAGACACAGAGTATTTAAGTATTTGGCTCTTTTTCAAATGAGTCAGCATTTTGCTCAAGAAATTATCCCCCTCACCTCCATCCTCTCCCACAAGGGGACAGAAAGCAAGGTTGGGCAATGACTGGAGATGGCGATCCACA
>CAZVVA010000292.1:0-1015 GCA_964630455.1 uncultured Candidatus Sumerlaeota bacterium | reverse complement strand
AAAGAGGCAAGTATTTAATGGGTATATTTTTAAAGATCTCAGTGCCTCTGTGTCTCTGTGGCAGTCTTTAATAAGGCTCTTTGTCAAACGGGTTAGCATTTCAGGGGAGAGATAATCCCCTCACCTTGATCCTCTCCCCAGAGGGGAGAGGGATAGGGTGAGGGGGCTGTGAAATAATCCACAAGACCGTCTTGGAGAAATAACAAGGAGAAATGCTCATGATTCAGCGTCTGCTGGTGACTCTTGGAATCGTATGTATTGTTGCTACTTGTTGGGCTGCGCAAGAGCAAGAATTCCTAAAAGTTCTGGAACACAAGACCACACCTACACTTGTAGAATTCCGTGGCGTCTGGGCTGGCACCCGGAGCTTTAGTACCCCCGAGAAGCTCAAGACCTTCCTCGACCGCCTTGAGCAGGCCAATATGAATGGGATTATTGCCATCGCCTACCTGAATGGCTTTGCCTGCTATCCGTCTGATATTGCGCCCCGTCATGCTAATAGCGTCAACCCTGATGATCCCAACTTCGATCCGCTTGGTGAGCTGGTTACCGCTGCTCATCAGCGCGGCATACAGGTGCATGTGTATCTTACCTCGGTGTTGAATAATCGCTACCGGAAAGTCAAGAATCACTCGCTCACGCTTCACCCCGAATGGGCCACTGCCGACCAGACCGGCCGCTCGCTCATGAAGTATTCGGAAAAGAAGCTGGAAAAACTGGGAGTGGAAGGTGTCTACCTTGATCCCGGGAATCTGGCAGCGCGAAAGTATATCGTGGATATCCATATCGAGGTAATGCGAAAGTACGATATAGATGGCATCCAGTTCGACTACATTCGCTTTCCCAGTACTTACCAGATGAATGTCGGCTCGTACTTCCCGGGCATTCACTTTGGCTACAATCGCGAGAGCCGCAAGCGATTTCAGCAGGAGCATGGGTACGATCCGCTCGACATGGTGCGCCACCGCGAGCGGTATATAGAGAAGTTGGGGAGGCAGACCTACAGGGAACGCTG
>CAZVVA010000291.1:0-2880 GCA_964630455.1 uncultured Candidatus Sumerlaeota bacterium | reverse complement strand
GTAAAGACGTGCAGCATAACATTCGGTAGACTGGTAACAATGGCATCGGTTTCTGGCAGGAAGCAGTACTTAGAAGATGAACGACTGGCGAGAGCCTGGGCATCAATGACGCGGATACGCGTGCCATGAACCTGATCCGCCAGCGCGTAAGTTTGGGGCGATAAGCCAAGGAGACCTGCGAGACGCTCAACATCAGGGGTTTTGTCCTCACGTTCGGATGTGAAGCGGCGCGTGGTGGCTCCATGCACGAGCCACGGGATACGACTCAGCGCCCGTGATCTGATAAGTTGTTTCCTCTTCTCGAAAAACATGTCCTGGTGTTGCTTTTGCATGCTATTATTACTCAGAGCCCCATATTGGTGTAACTTTATGCTTCATTAAAGTTTCACGCAAAGACGCAAAGAAAAGTAGTACTTCTACGCTTTGTCTGCTTTCTCGGCTTTATAGCGGAGATATTTCTGGCGATAGATTTTGATTGTTTCGGGCACCGGCAAATCATACGGGCAGCGAGCCACGCACTCGCCGCAATCATCGCACTGCTCCACCTTCGCCATACTCTCTTCAAGCAGATCAAGTACCTTCTCGTGGGGAAAGCGCACTTTGATTGCGTCGAACTTCATAACCAGTTGAATTTTAATGCCTGCGCTACATGGCTCACAATAGCCGCACGCACGGCAGAATGTACGACCTAATTCCGCTCGGATGCGGTTAATCGCTTCAAGATCCGCTGGTGTCAACGGTGCCTTCTGTTCGTATATGCGTACGATCTGTTCGACCTCTTCCACGTACTGGCAGCCAGGAATAGGAATGGCCCAGGGGAATTGCTGGAGATAGCGCAGAGCCAGGCCGGCATCGTCAATAACTCCACCCCCAAAAGGCTTCATGCCGAGTACGGCAATGTTGTGTGTTTTTGCCAATGGAAGAGCCTCGTCACAAAATTCGTGGGAGATAAAGTTCAACGGCATCTGCACAACGTCGAGCGCTCCAGCCTGGAAAGCGAACTTAGCCATGTTGAGACTGTGCACGCTTGCCGCGAGAAAACGAATTTGGCCTTTCTCCTGTGCAGTCTTCATGAAGTCCAGGACGCTGTCTGGCGCAACAAGCATGTCATAACTCTCTCTGTTTCTGATATTATGGAGATGATATACGTCAATGTAATCCGTGCGAAGTAGTCTCAGGCTCTGCTCGAGCTGACGCTGCATTGTCGGAGGATCTTTTGCAGTTGACTTTGTGCAGAGTACAAGGCGGTCGCGATCACTTGCAATTGCGCGGCCTATCTTCTTCTCACTGTCGCCATATGCATTGGCTGTATCAATAAGCGTGAATCCGTGGTGAATGGCCGCGCGAACAACGCGCTCCGCTTCGTCGAACGACACGCGTTGTATCGGGATGCCACCAAATCCAACTTCAGAGACCTTTATACCCGTGTTGCCAAGATCAACGTACTTCATTGCCCCTTCTTTTATTCGAGCGATTTTTTGCGTATAGATTTTACGATTGTATGCGGGCTAAAGATTATTCTATATCAGCCAGAAAATGGGAGTGTCAACCCTGAGGAGGCCGATGTCCCCATGGATCATCCTTTGTTGGTTATAGTGACGCCCGTCAGGATCAACAGGCCTCCTCCAATCAGCGGCAGGGTAAGCGGCTCGTGCAGGATAATGCGGCCGCAAAGGATGCTAAACATGGGCACGAGATTGACAAAAATGATCAGCTTTGATGCTTCGATACGCTTCAGCGCCCAGAGCCAGATGGTGAAACCAATGACGGTACAGGCTACCGCAAGAAAGAGTACACTTCCCCAGGTGACGAGGGTAAACTGCGGAATCTGCTCGACCAGAGGCGTACGAATGAACAACATCAGCGGCGCAGTGCCCAGAATAGTCGCCCAGCCGCTGATCAGGAGGGGATGATGTTTGCCTGCGATAGGCTTGCTCACCACCGTGAAGATGGCCCATGAAAGCGGCGCAATAATCGTGATGGCCGCGCCTTTAATGTAGGTAAGATCAACGCGGCTCTGCGTGGCCCAGAATACAATAATCACAAGGCCGATAAGCGAGACAAAGAGTCCGGTAGTCTTCATCAGGGTAATGCGTTCCTTGAGCAGGCAGCCAGCGAGGATGAAGGTAAAGATCGGACTCAGAGCAATAATCAAGCTTGCGGTACCCGCGGTCACCTGCTGTTCGCCGGTGTTCAGTGCCATATTGTAGCAGAACACGCTAAAAAGCCCCATTGCGGCCAGACGCACCGCGTTGCGACGCAAAACCTTGAGCGGATGCTGGCGGGCGGATGCGAGCAGAATCGCGGCAAAGAGAAGCGAGGCGGGAACAAAACGCATAATTACCAGCTCGAACGGCTGGAGCTGGCGCAGTGCAATCTTGATTGCAACAAATGCACTACCCCAGAGGAAGGTTGTGAAAATCAACGCAGCGTATGTAATGAACATCTCTATAGTATGGGGCGATCGCTTCATGCCGGTGCGCTCGGAAATCCTCATCTTCAGATCCTGAAGCAGTGTACCAGTCAGCTGTTAAAGCGCTTCTTCTTAATTTGTCTCGCCAAATATCATGCGGCCAAGCTGTTGAGGAAGCTTCTCGCGGTTCTGTGTAGTAATTTTGATAAGAGTGACGTCGCTTCGCGATCTGACATCGCCGATAAACCCTGCTCCCTTTTGCGCGACGGTTGCCAACACGGGTGTTGGCGAATCAAGCAGCGAACGTACGCTGGCGATGAACAATTGGGAGAAACACTCCATTTTGCCAATTTCATCAATAATGAAAAGGTCAAGATTCGCTATGCGAACGTCCAGACGGGGAAGCACCAGGGCCTCGAACTCCTTCTGCCGGGAGGCCCTCTCCTTCGGGTCGTCGATGCCCTCGA
>CAZVVA010000290.1:0-2892 GCA_964630455.1 uncultured Candidatus Sumerlaeota bacterium | reverse complement strand
GCTCTGCTCGTCTTCTCCCTGTATGATGTAAGCATTATCCAGCTCAGGGTAGCCGGTTTCGACATCTTGTTTTCTAAATAGGCCCAAGCGCTTCAGAAACTTGTGGTTCCATTTGGCTGAATAAACTCTCAAATCCATATCGAGACGGTCTTTAAAATACACAGAGATCCTTGTACCGTCCACTGCCTTTGCCTCTACCATCAATCCTAGCCCAAATCGTGATCCTAGTACGACACTGCTGACTCTCTTCGAAGTGACGAGATGGCCTTCAAGGTGTCCTCTATATTCATCAGGGATTTCGTCCTGTGTGAGTCCTGCAAGGTAGACGTTCGTATCATACATTTCACCTTTATCGAGAAAAAAGCCATTACAGTTGGGACAGCAATCAAAAATTATTTCCGAATAGCCCAAGAGGTTTACCTTCCTCATGTCCTGGTTTAGACACTTTGGGCATTTCCTAACAGGGAACCTATCCTCGTGTTTCTCCTGATCAATGGAGCAGTATTCGATGTCGCCGGCCATGCCAGTAGCCAGGACATTGAGTTCGCTCTTATCAAGCCAGACACCTCCACAGCGGGGGCACACATCGGTGGTAATGTCGGGTTCCGGAACCTTTTCCATTTGGGTGTGGCAGTGTGGACACTCCAGTGCTTTCATGATCCCTTCCTCCGTTTGCATAAGGTAGGGACAGATTATAATCTGTCCCTACGAGCTTACCTCACATCCAATAAGGATATTCGCAAAGATAATCTTAAAATAAATGGAGAGCAAGAAACAAAAATGGGAAAAGACGCTATTATTTAATTTTTTCACTTCTCGGCATTTCTCGATAAGGCGATCACAGCATACGGCTTGCTATGATTTCCCGCCTGGGTATGAAGTGTAACTGCTCATGGGCAGCCGATAGGGCTCTGACGCTATCGAAAATAGGCGTCTCCCCCTTTTTATCTCCAGTGGCCATTAAGATGTGTGAGATCGTGCTTGATTCGAATCTAAAAATCAAGAAAAAGTGGAAAACGGCTTCGGATTGAAGCCATAAGGCGAAGCGACAAGTCCAGCTATTCGGCGTGTTGAAGCCAGGTTCTATTTCAGGCCCGCAGCGGTTTTGATTACTGTTTCGATTTCTTTCATTTTGTCTTCCAGCGCAAAGTGAGTCTCTACGCGTTGCCTTCCTTCGCGTCCCATTTGCTCTCTGAGGGATTTGTCGGCAAAGAGGAGTTCGATTTTCTCCGCATAGTGCTCAGGGTCATTACCTTGGACAAGAAATCCGGTTTGGCCATCGCGAATAATTTCCAGGGCGGCTCCGGATGCAGGTGCAACAATCGGTTTTCCCAAGGCCATGATTTCGATGAAGACGCGACCAAAGGGTTCTGTGGGACACGTGTGGAGATAGAGATCGAAGCGACTGGTGTAATCCAGGATGTTTTGCTGGTAGGGAACAAACGTGACGGAGTGGCTAAGGTTAAGCTGGCGCGCCTGGCGTTCGAGCTGAGGACGCAATGGGCCATCACTTATGATCAGCAATTTCATTGGCAGTGACTTTCGCGCGAGACAGGCCATGGTGCGAACGGCCAGCTGGATGTTCTTGTGCGGGATGAGCTGGCTTATGCATCCAATTACGAAATCGGTGGCTGAAACCTCAGGGACAGCCGAAGGGTTCGCTTTCGCTGCAGCCGCTTGATATTCCTGGCAATCAATACTATTATGGACGACGGTTAGTTTGTGCCGAACGGATATCGGAAAGGAGCTGGCTGTGAACTGGGAATTGGCAATAATATGTTGAGAATAGCGCGAGACAATCCAGATGAGGATACGGCGGATGCAGCGGGGGTAGTCAATAAGAACTTCGCGCACGTGGGCAATTGCAGGCCGCTGCGCCAGGCGAGCTGCCAGCAGCGCATTGAATGCAATAAAGGTGTTGGCGTAGACCAGACTGACACGCTGTCGGAGAATTACTCGGCGCAGCTGTAAGAGGCGCACGAGAAAGAGGAGCACAAATTTGAGAAAGCGCCCGGGCTTTTTTGATGGTGTCTCGAAGGGTGAGATAATGAAGGGAATGCGTTTTGTGCGCAGTGCCGTAGACAACATGCCCGCTCTCGGAACAAGCACGGTAATGCGATAGTCGTGCTGGTGCAAGTAGTCAGCTATTTCCAGCAGACTCTTCTCTGCGCCGTAGAGATTAGGCGAGTGGCTGACGAGGAGAATGTGCTCTTGTGGCGCTTGGCCGCGGTGATCTTCTGACATGTGCGTTTTTACTCTTATTAACTCAAAGTTCCCGAAAGTTCATCAGGGCAACAATTTAACCCGGATATTGCATTTGGACAATGTTTTTCTGATGCGAGGGGTCCGCCGCGGCGGAACCCCTCGCGCTCCCCTCCTAAACCTTTCGTACGGGCGATTTCATTCGCCTTCGCCAGGCTTCGGCGAATGAAATCGCCACTGGCTTCTGGCTCACCTTCTGGTGAGCCAGGCAATATTGCTGATAGTAGGCCTGATCGATAGACTCTTCTTTAGTTACGGCGATTTACGTGCTTTTTTCTTCACGGCAACTGCAAAAACGGCCATTTTGAGTTACTTGCGAGGTGTGTTTTGCGACCTCGCGTGTTCTGACAGCTCGCGATAGCTCTGAATCGCCTCGGCAAAGCTACAGATGATCCCACGCTGGCGAAGTGCGCGATCGGAGATAGTGCGTCGGGCCTGAATAACGCGTCGTTTGCGCCAGACCTGCCCGAGTGCGCGAACTGCAGACCAATTCCCTTTTATGATTGCGCTGACTCCGCCAGGGTATCCCTGAAAAAGATAGCGCACTACCCGATAGCCATCGAAGAGCAGAGAGATGAGAATTCCTTTTGTCAAATTCCAGGGGTTAGCGTTTTTCCAAAGATTCCAGAG
>CAZVVA010000289.1:0-2905 GCA_964630455.1 uncultured Candidatus Sumerlaeota bacterium | reverse complement strand
CTTACATGCAGTGTTCCTGCCTCATAAGAAGGAGACATTTGGTAGGGACAGATTATAATCTGTCCCTACACGCTGGCTGCAGCAATTTGCGTTTCAGGGGTAGAGCATTGGACCACTGCGGATGAAAGAGGGATTTGTTATGATGCCGGCACAATTGAAGCGATGGTCAATTGTGTTTCTAACTGCAGGATTGCTCGCAATCTCGCTGTCAATGTGCGCTGAGCAAGCAAGGACATCTAAAAATCTGTTCAAGGTTGCATTGGTGTATGATATTGGGGGACGGGGCGATAAGTCGTTCAACGATTCCGCCTACCGTGGCCTGGAAATAGCAGAGAAGCAGCTGGGGATTCAGTACGTCGTGGCTGAACCGACGCAGGGATCAGATCGTGAAGCCCACATACGCCGATTTGCAGCCAGTGATGCCCAGATGATTTTTGGCATTGGGTTCCTTTTCACCGATGATATTACAAGAATAGCACGCGACTTTCCCCACAAGCATTTCGCGTGCGTTGATTATGCTGTGCAGCCCGGTCAGATCATCCCCCCAAACCTCCTGGCGCTGAAATTCCGGGAACACGAAGGCAGTTTCTTGGTAGGCGCGATTGCCGGTCTTCTGACAAAAACCAATAAAGTGGGATTTGTTGGTGGGGCCGAGGGGCCGCTTATCCGCAAATTCGAAAAAGGCTACACTGCAGGTGTCGAACACGTGAACCCTTCGTGTCAGGTTGGGATAACGTATGCGGGCGTATCGGGGGACGCGTTTATTAATCCGGGGAAAGGCAAAGAGCTTGCCTTGTCGCTATATAATGGGGGAGCAGACATTATTTTTCACGCTTCAGGGTCAACAGGATTGGGGGTTTTCAAGGCAGCGGAAGAGCTGGGCAAATTCGCCATTGGAGTAGATTCGGATCAAGCGGATGAAGCAAAACCCGGCGTTATCATCACGAGTATGCTGAAGCGGGTGGATCAATCAGTGTACAACACCATAGCGCTGGCAATGAGAGGGGAGTTCAAAGGTGGTGTTCAAGAATGGGGTTTGAAAGAAGGCGTGATTGGATATGTTTATAACGATGAGAACAAGCAGATCATTGGCGAAGCGGTGCACGAGCGGATCGAAGTGCTCAAGGACAAAATCATCCGGGGCGAGCTTACGGTGCCTTATGAATGAGAGGCAGACATCCCGCGTCGGGAAATGGTGTGAATGAGCACGTTCCAGCAGGCGATGCCATTGCCTTGCTGTTAGCAAGGAGTGCGGAATTAACGGCACGCATGAGTTGAGCGAGGAGGTGGTATGTAGTGAAAAAGATTTTGGTGCTGGCAGTGCTGGGCGCAGTAGTGATTGTGATTTTTGCCTCCGGCATCATATCCTGGGAAAGCGTAGGCCCGCGGCTTCGCTACCTTTTCTTCCGCGGCGGAGCCGAGGCCAAACAAGCCTTTGCTACGAGTGATTTGAAAAACGTGGAGAATGCGAAGATTTGTCGGCAGAATCTGCGTATGATCGAATCAGCCAAGCGCAAAGTCGCTCAGGATCGCGGACAGGCCATTGGCGACGTGAGCTGGAGCGAAGTGCTAAAGGAGATGAACTTGCGCGAAATGCCAAGGTGCCCTGACGGAGGCGAATACAGCCTTAGTCAGCTTGGCAGTCTCCCGAGGTGCACCATTGGCGGTAACGGTACGCGGCGTGTTGAGGATGATCATATGATTACATACTGATTTTGGCACGTGTTCTTGCGATTATTTCCGTAAAGGCTTAACCTGGGATGAATGAGGAGCGCATCGTCATACAAGACCGTGCTGTAAACTTACTAGATTGTTTCGCATATTAATCCTTGGACGAAGTAGGCCTGCATAAGCTAGCCGCACAATGTCCACCGGGAGGATTTGCAGAAAATTTTAATTGACAAATGCAAGGTATTCATATTTTGCTTTATCTGTTTGGAATTTCGAGATTTGGCCATCGGGAAGGAGGTGAGCTTATGCAGAGACGAAAAGGATTTACATTGATCGAGCTACTGATTGTCGTAGCCATAATTGCCATCCTTGCCGCCATTGCAATACCAAACTTTTTGGAAGCCCAGGTGCGCGCCAAGGTCTCGCGCGCCAAGGCCGACATGCGGTCAATAACCACTGCCATTGAGGCTTACTTTGTAGATCATAATAAGTACGCGCTGATGACGCATACCACGGGATTTCAATATGGCAATGATACAACTGATGGGTATCTTCGCTTTAATCTCACAACGCCAATTGCATACCTTACTTCCAAGGAGCTGAGGGATCCCTTCGCATTTTGGAATAGGAGCAGCGACGACATCGAGTTTTATTCCTACCATGTGCCTAGATACTACCTTGCATATTATACTACGAGTGTTTATTGGCAAAAAGTGTTGGAAAGCTATTATGGCGAGTGGCGTATGTGCAGTTACGGCCCGGACAGAACGTATTCCAACCGATCAATAGGAAATGGCCCCGACCGCATGTACGATCCGACGAATGGGACAGTGAGTAACGGAAATATCTGGCGGAGTCAGATGCATCCGGAAGTACCTGAGCCTCCTGCTTCGGACACAGATATCTGGTTCTAGGCGCAACGGATAAGCATCCGGCGCTATCTTAGAATAGGCAAGAGAGGGCGTTGAACGTGTGCTGTTCAACGCCTTTTATTTTGGTTCTTGGGATTCCATAGTTGTAGGGGCGTTTAATTAAACGCCCCTACATGCTTCTAAGCTGTGGATGGGCGTGTGAGATCATGTGGGCATTCGCGTCCGGCCCTTGGCCCACTTGCGGCGGTAGTCAATTTCTTCGTGCATAGTTTTGGAGAGCGGGTAAGTTTCGGAAATTGCCTTACGGAGAATCTGCGTATGATCGAATCAGCCAAGCGCAAAGTCGCTCAGGATCGCGGACA
>CAZVVA010000288.1:0-2923 GCA_964630455.1 uncultured Candidatus Sumerlaeota bacterium | reverse complement strand
TGAGCGACTCCACGCCAGCGGAACTATTAACCAGGCATTGCCGCCCATCTTCACTCCAGATTTTTCCGCCAGCCTGCAGAAAATAGCTCATAAATTCCATTGATGTCCACATAGCGTCGTAGCCAAAAATCTCAACCCGCTTTTTCACCACCTTTGTCAGGCGTTTGGCCACTCGCTCGAGATCGTCCCACGTCCAGCTCGCATCCGGGTACGCAATGCCTGCATTGTCGAAAATGTCTTTATTGTAAAACAGACCGAACATATTGATGTCCTGCGGCAGGCCATAAGTCTTGCCGTCGAATGTGACCCTATCCCACAGGATTTGCAGAAAATCGTCGCGCTCCACCCCATCCGGCCCGTCAATGTATTCATCGAGAGCCCGGTTCGTGCCTTTCTGCATGTAGAGTCCGCCCCACACGATGTTCTGCCGCATAACATCAGGCGATTCGCCTGCGCGATACAGTGTCAGCAGTCGCTCGTTGTAGCGTGGGAAATGGTAGAATTTCACCTCGATGTTCGGATTCTGTTGCTCAAATGCCGGAATGTAAATTTCGCGATACAGATCGTTCTCCCACGGCATCCCCCACACCGACATTTCGATGACTACCTTCTTCGTGCTCTTGGCCGGGGGACTCTCCTCTCCTTCTTGCGACGATGACGGCGCCTCGCCACATGCTGCGAGCGCCAGCACTAAACCTGCTGCGCTGCCCCACGTAAAAATGGCTCGTATCCACCTCGCCATGCACGTACTCCTCAGGTCTTAATCCCGGTAAGGGTGATACCCTCAACAAAATTCTTCTGGAATAGCAAGAAGACAACAATTGCCGGTAGCACTACAAAGCAGGCGCCGGCCATCATCAGCGGCCAGCTCATGACGTACAGCCCTGCGGCCAGGTCGGCAACTGCCAGCGGCAACGTCTTCATCTCGGTACTTTTCACAATAATGAAAGGCCAGATGAATCCATTCCAGGATGCCATGAATACGAAAATGCCGAGCGCGCTGAGCGCTGGCTTGGAGAGCGGGAGAACAATCGTCAGGAAAGTACGGAACTCCGAGCACCCGTCAATCCGCGCCGCGTCAATCAGATCGTCAGGGATGGTGCTCAGGAACTGGCGCATGAGAAAAATCCCAAACGCACCCGCGGTAAACGGGATAATCAGTCCCCAATAGGTATCAACCCAGTGCAACTTGCTCAGGATCACGAAGACCGGGATCATAGTAACCTGAAATGGAATCATCATAGTACACAATAAAGCGATAAAAATCCAATGCTTGCCTGGAAATTTATACTTGGCGAATGCGTACCCTGCCAAGCTGCAAAAAAACAGATTTGCCAGCGTGACTGCCAGCGCAATGAACGCACTGTTGAAAAAGAAGCGCGCATAGGGTGCTGAGTTCCACGCATCAACGTAATTCTGCAGACGTACAGGCTGAGGCACGAGCCGCGGCGGCCATGTGAATACATCCTGGTCGGTCTTTAACGACGTTGATACCATCCACATGAATGGAAACAGGAACGAAATCGCACCAGCCACTACAACAACGTAGCAGAGCGCTCGAAATATAACCGTCCGCGTATTCATCCTTACAGTCCCCGTGCGAGGATACTATTATTCAGAGCATCATAGTGACGGCACTGTATGGCTTATATAAAAGTCTCACGCCAAGCCGCAGAGGCGCAAAGAACATGAGAACTTTGCGTTCTTGGCGTCTTTGCGCGAGATATAATATCCTTAATCTAATTCTCAAAACAGCATAACCCATCATAGCCTCACGCCAAGCCGCAACGGCGCAGAGAATATGAGAACTTTGCGTTCTTGGCGCCTTCGCGCGAGACCCGAAATTCGTAACTTGTCTGGCGCTCTCATTAATAGAATCAAAATTCCATTCTTGGCGTATAGTACTTCCATTGAAGCAGCGTGATGCCCAACACCACAATAAACAGCAACACCGCGATCGCTGAGGCGTAGCCGAGCTCCAATGAGACGAATCCCTTTTCCCAGAGGTAGTAAAGCACCACGCGGGTAGCGTTCACCGGCCCTCCTCGCGTCATCACGTACACTTGCTCGAACACCTGAAATCCGCCAATCACGCCCATGATAGTCAAAAAGCAGGTGGTTGGAAACAAGAGAGGCCAGGTGACGTGGCGAATTTGCTGCCAGCGGTTTGCGCCATCCAGGCTCGCAGCTTCGTAATACATTGAAGGGATGCCTTGAAGTCCTGCCAGATAGATAATAACGAAAAACCCCAGGCCCTTCCAGATACTCACTAAAATGATGCATGGCATTGCAAGCCAGGGGTCGCCGAGCCAGATCTGCGGCGGCAAGCCGACCAGCTGCATAAGGCGGTTGATGATGCCGAACGACGGATTGTACAGCCATTGCCATACGAACGCCACGGCAACCATTGCTACAACTACGGGCAGGAAGTAAATCGTCCGCATAACGCTGCGGCCCTTGAACCACTTTTCGTTCAGGATCACAGCAATGTAAAACGACAGGACAATCGAGACAGGCACGGTGCCCGCCACATAGTAGAACGTATTGCGAAATGAAATCCAGACCACGGAATCATCGAGCATTTTACCGTAATTCTTGAGTCCGATAAAAATAGAAGGGTTGATCCCATCGCTTTTATAAAAACTCAGTGCAATAGCCCAGAGGCAGGGAGCCAGCACAAAAACAGCGATTACAATGCAAGGTAGTGCAATGAACAAATAGGCTGCGCGTACACGGGCATCCTTGAGGCTCGCGAACCATCTTGTCTTTGGCACATCTGAAATGCGATGAATATCGGACATTAGCAACACTCGGTTTGTCGACGAACCAGGTATTACACCATTAGCCGGTATGCATTATAGTTCAATCTGACGGGTCGGAGAGTTTCTGACCCGTCATCCTGAACCCTTCAGCTTCGCTCAGG
>CAZVVA010000287.1:0-3018 GCA_964630455.1 uncultured Candidatus Sumerlaeota bacterium | reverse complement strand
CTTACGAGAAGGAAGGCGGTAGCTACACCATGTTTCGCTACCGCACTCCAAGATCCTTTTTATCGTGGACGTTATTATTTCCGCTTTCTATGATTAAGAAATGGGCACTTTGAGTTATCTACCACCCAGCGCTACGTCACCGTGACGCGCAGGAAGCGGCGCTTGCCGACCTTCAGCACATGCTGGCCTGTAGAGACTTCGTGGTCCTGGTCAGTGATTTTTTCCGCGTTAAGACAGACGGCCCCTGCGGTGATGAGTTTGCGGGCCTCGCGATTGGACTTTGCGAGCCCGGCCTGAACCAGGAGCTTCACAATCCAGAGTTTCGCGTCCTCACATTGAAGGGTCATGTCTTGAATGTCTGTGGGGATGTCGCGCTCGCGAAACACCCGGTTGAACTCCTCTTCAGCAGCTTTGGCGGCTGTAGCGCTGTGATAGGTAGCCACCAATTCTCCAGCCAGGCGTACTTTGAGATCGCGCGGATGAAGCTTGCCCTGCTCAACAGAGCGCATCAGCCCTTCAACTTCAGCGGGTGCATAGCCCAGGGTCAGTTCCAGATAGTCTGCCATCAGGCGGTCAGGAATGCTCATGGCTTTCCCAAAGATCTCCTGAGGTGGTTCTGTAATGCCGATATAATTGTTCAGGCTCTTGCTCATTTTGTTCAGCCCATCGGTGCCTACCAGAATCGGGAGCGTAATGATGATCTGAGGGGATTGGCCAAACTCACGCTGGAGTTCCCGGGCCACGAGGATATTGAATTTCTGATCTGTTCCGCCAATTTCCACGTCGGAGCGCAGGACAATTGAGTCATACCCCTGCATCAGGGGGTAGAGGAATTCATGAACGTAGATCGGTTTTTCGTCCTTGAAGCGTTTTTTGTAGTCCTCTCGCTCCAGCATCCTAGCCACGGTGTATTTTGAGCTGAGTTCAATGACGTCGGAGAAGGTCATTTTCTCCAGCCAGGTGGAATTGTACACCACCTGGGTCTTGGCCTCATCGAGCAGCTTAAAAATCTGTTCCAGATACGTGCGTGCATTGGAGTCCACTTGCTCTTTTGTGAGACGTTTGCGGGTTTCAGACTTGCCTGTGGGGTCGCCAATGCGTGCCGTAAAATCGCCAATGAGAAAGATCACCTGGTGGCCAAAGTCTTGAAATTGCTTCAGCTTGCGGATGGGTACAGTATGGCCAAGATGCAGATCCGGCGCAGAGGGATCAACACCGTACTTAACGCGCAAGGGGGTTCGGTTCTTTCGTGCTGCCTGAAGCCTTTCGAGAAACTCTTCCTCTGGAATAAGGTCAACGGTCGAGCGCGTCAGAGCGTTCCATTCAGCTTCCAGTTCTTGTGGTACCCGAATCATGTTGGCTCTACACAATCTTGCGAGGCCCAATTGGACCAAAAAATCTACGGCTCACAGACTCTCTTTGCCACGGTGAAATAATAGATACTAATAAAGAGAACTTTCCTTGGAAAATCAAGGACAATTTAGATTACCGCCAGGCCAGGTGTGCCAGAGGGTTGTCCCAAGGGAGCAAAAGTGTTGACATAGGCATGGTGAGCCAGCTACAGTAACCGTACATCTCCAGAAGGGGGAGGTGAAAATGGCAGAGACAATTTGCGTAATTGATGACAACAGGGAGATTTGTGAGCTGATTCGCATTACCCTTGAGGCGCGCGACTACAAGGTTATCGAGGCGTACGACGGCGAAAAGGGGTTGAATCTTGTTAAGAAAAAGCACCCTGATCTGATTATCCTTGATTTAAAACTGCCCAAGATGAATGGCTATGAGGTTCTTAATCATTTACAGAATTCGGCTCAGTTTAGCAATATTCCCGTGATTGTCTTGACTGTGCTGACAAAAGGTTCACGTAAGAGCGACGAAGAATGGGGCAAATCTATGGGCGTTGAGGATTTTATCACAAAACCTTTTGACCCGCTTGATATCCTCAAGCGCGTGCGAACGCTGCTTGATGCGAAGCGAAAGCCCAAGACGTAGGGACTCTTTCCTCGTTTCATTTTGTACTTTTTGCTGTTCGCATGGCCCGAATGGAGATGTCGGCTATGACGTTTGCTCCTTCGGGGCAGGTGCACCGATTTTTATCTCTTCTGTAAGTGCTTCCCGCAGGTACTCTGCGGCTTTTTCGGGAAGCACTGTGTTGATGTAGAACCCCGTGCCCCACTCAAACCCCGCCATTTTGCTAATTCGTGGGTAGATCTCGATGTGCCAGTGATAGTCGTGCACAATGGTCTCGGCTCCCGGCCGATCTGGCGGCAAGTGAGGAGCCGAATGCAGGATCAGATTGTAAGGCGGATCACTGAGTGCGCGGTTGATGGCGAGAAGAGTCTTGGGCAATGCGATCGCCAGCTGCTTGATTTCCGCATCAGAGATCATTTTGAAATCCGAGCTATGCTGTTTTGGGATTATCCACGTTTCAAACGGGAACTTCGAGGCAAATGGAGCAAAGCTGATAAATTCGTCATTTTCAAAAATCAACCGGCTCTGCGAGTCAATTTCCTGATTGATAATATCACAGAATAGACAGCGTTCCTTGATCTCATAGTGCTCTTTGGCACAGGAGAGTTCCTCTTTGACCCAGCGTGGCGTAATCGGGAGGGCAATCAACTGGGTATGGGGGTGGTCGAGCGTTGCACCGGCTGAATAGCCATAATTACGGAAGATCTGGATGTATTTGAACCGTCGATCTTTCATGAGATCGTGGTGGCGTTCGCGATACATGTTGAGGACTTCGCGCATTTTTTCAGGCGAGTAGAGCGCCATGTTGATGTCATGTTCCGGAGTTTCAATGATGACCTCATGAGCGCCGACGCCATTCATCATGTCATACATGCCAACGCCCCGTCGGTTTAGATCGCCTTCGATCCTGAGTGCGGCAAACTTGTTTGGTATTGTGCGGACGCGCCATCCCGGGCCATCTTTGTGGCTATGTGGCTCGCGGTACGCACTAATCTCTGGCGGTGTTGAGTTTTCTACCAGCGCAACAGGTAAAATCAGCAATTGTGA
>CAZVVA010000286.1:0-3059 GCA_964630455.1 uncultured Candidatus Sumerlaeota bacterium | reverse complement strand
ATTCCGACCGCACGCCTCAAAAGCAAACTCCAGATCAGGGAGTTCGACCGTCCAGCTCGTTTCATTGAAACTCCGGAGATTGAAATTCGCCAGGTTCAGATTCCGCTACGTCAGCATATTGGCATGCCTGCAACGCCATGCGTCAAACGCGGTGATCGCGTGAAAAGGGGAGATCTCCTTGCAACGCCGCGCAATGGCGAACTCGGCGCCCGCATCCATAGTAGTATCTCTGGTCGGATTACCGC
Organism: uncultured Candidatus Sumerlaeota bacterium; assembly: GCA_964630455.1. Taxonomy (GTDB): domain Bacteria; phylum Sumerlaeota; class Sumerlaeia; order MWCT01; family JAUWMI01; genus JAUWMI01. The sequence goes on along the minus strand of CAZVVA010000286.1, from coordinate 2,814 downwards.
AATCACACAACAAAGCATCCTCGTTGAAAGGTAAACTGGCAGGCAAACTACACGGGGGAGCATTAAATTCCAACCACTACGACACAACGTACACAACGGAAGTAGGGGCGACCCGCCGGGTCGCCCCTACAACAAATCACCCTACTTTATATCTAAAAATATCTTTGCCACTTACGAGCAGACATGGTGCTTTCAAGGTTTTCTTCAGCAACCCATCCTTCGGTGCTGTCGAATTTACACTTCCACCAGTACTTAGATCTAGCATAAATGCCATTCAAGGAGTGTTCTATTATTTCCCCATCTTGTTCGGCCGGAAGTGTTGTAAGCGCTGAGTAGTTTGTCCCCGGGCCCAGTCTGACGCTGCTTGATGTGACAGTTTTTACAGTTTCAGAAGTAACAAAAGTGGATGATTGAAGCTTGGGTTTGAGAGATATCATCATTAAACCATTAGTCACCCAACGTTCGGACCCATCAGAAGGAACATTTTTAACCTCCCCATTAACCCATATTGCTGACGAGCCACACCCATCTAGATTCATACCGTGCGTGGCGCCCAGATAATTTTTGCAAAAATTCCCCAGCTCCTGCATGGTCATCCCAACGCTTATACCGGAGCGTCCATCAACTACCACGAAATAAATGTAATCATCGTTATAAGCAACAGCGGTGCGCGGGTGTCGGTCGGATGCCCCTGACTTGCCAAGATCGTTTGCGGCGCCATCTCTCAGGAAGTAGTAGGTCATGTATCGCACGCTGCAATATGTTTTTGTCCAATCAAGCCCACGCGGAGTGGAACAGTTCTGATCGTAATGAGTAATTTCCTGAGAAACTCGCACTTCGCTGCCGATACTAACGTTACTTAGTAGCTTAACGTCTGCATTTGGTCCCTCGGCGGACAAAACTATATGATCAAACGGAATCGACGTCGAGCCCTGATTCGCTCGTATCTCCTTTACGTAGCCTTTGGCATACGACGGCGTTGGGAGTATCATGGTCGGACGAACCATTTCGACCAGCACTTCAACGCCATCGCTCGCGGAAGGCGTGTGACTGCCATAGTGGGAAGTGTAAATGATCAGGTCATCATTCTCATCCCGCGCTTCATTGATGCCGGTAATGTTCTGATCCTGTCCCGTAGCAGGATAGGCAACCTTGTTTTTGTAACCTAAATGCCTGACACAGGTGCCAAACCATAGATCGCGATCCAATTGCCATACTGGCCCACTACCATCGAACTCGCCAAATCGTTTTGCATACCAACCGGAAATTATCTGGCCGCCTGAGGGAGTGTCACCCGAAAAACCAGAGCCGTTTATCGCCACCACCACATCATATCTGTACTTACCCCACTCTTCTCCCCAATAGCCAAATGTGTCGTCATAGCGGTTCGCCATGCCGCTAACTGTCTCTCGTCCGCTTACCAGTTTACCCTGTGCTATGCAGCTATCAATTATGCAGCTTGTATCACTTCTGTCGTATCTGGCTACAAATACGTTGTTCGGGTCAGTGAGTGTGAATTCTTGATAGTCAATTCCGGGTGCAACTGGTGTCCATTGAGCAAAGACGATGGTGCAAGAAACTAAAAAGTAGAAGATGATTGTAAATAAAGAAATTTTTTGTCGCATTTTGGTATCTTCTCCTTCGCTTATGTAATGTGCGTCTTTAGAATTATAGCCTTCGGCAACAGGGAAGAAACTCTCTATTACCCGGGCGCTACAGTGTTTCGTTATCTATGTCTACCGGCTCTATGAGAGACTAAGTTGTTACCCACATCCAGACCGTTCTGCTCCTACGTAGAAATCCAATGCTATCAGCAGGGAATCATGCCGTCAAATATAATCCCTATTTCTGCACCGGGTTTGGCATCAGTTAGCATGCCCGCGGGGCCAGGACAATTGATGAACAAGATGATTGAGCCCATTATTCAGTGGAGCAGTTCCCAGTGGCACGGAAGATCGGCAACAAAGCCGGGATAAGGAAAGTTCTCGGTGCGCACTTCGAAGCAGTCCTGTTGAGTGCGCGCGTCATAAACCTTTTCCGGCGCGCGTTCGTTAACGACGCGCACCCTGACTGCGTACTTTCCCTTCATAAGCCTCAGCGGGTCAAAGTGAATTTTGAGTAGGCCGGATGGAGCAGCATGTCCTATCTCAAGCCCGGCCTGGCGCGATGAGAAGTCGTAGACAAGCACGCCATCCTCTCGCATGATCACGAGTTCAAGCAGCGGGTGCTCAAGCGCCGTGGGACAGGAAAACTCGATTTCAATGCACGCAGGCTCGCCGGTTTGAAACAGGGTGCACTCACGGCCCTCGCCGTCGCGAAGAATGACGCGATTGATGATCCGTACTTCTGCGTGCACTGACGGCACAGCTGTGGTTGGCGCTGGCTCAGGCTTTTCCGCCCATTGCACTACCCGGTGCGGGTATGACTTTGCGTAGAGCACCCGGCGATACTGGAGCGCAACGTCGGACGATGGCCCAAGCGCCCGCACGCGGCCATGATCCAGCCAGAGCATTTCGTCGCAGATGGTGCGCGCGGTATCTATCTGGTGCGTGACGAGCAGAACCGTCTTGCCCTGCTCACGGAACTCCTGAATTTTGTTGAACGACTTCATCTGAAATTCCGTATCTCCTACCGCCAGAATCTCGTCAATCAGCAGAATATCCGCGTCAACGTTTACGGCAATGGAGAAGCCAAGGCGCGTTTCCATGCCGGAGGAAAAATACTTAAGCGGCGTGTAGAGAAATCGTTCGAGCCCGGAAAAGGCAATGATAGCGGGAAGGCGCTCCAGGATCATTTCTTTTGACAGACCAAGAA
>CAZVVA010000285.1:0-3092 GCA_964630455.1 uncultured Candidatus Sumerlaeota bacterium | reverse complement strand
TTAAGAGGTCGCGATATGTCTTGAGCGACAGGGCGTCGGATTTCAGAATGGCAGTCAGCTGTTTACTTTCGCCGGGTCGTTTCTTCTCGGCAAATGCCTTCCAGTGCGTCTCGTCTATGAGCCCGGCTTCTCGAAAGAGCAGAGCCAGTCGGACAGAGGTGGTTTTCATTTCTCTTCTTGCTGCTCCTCAATGATGAAGTGTCTAATTTCTTTCAGCACGATTGCCATCTTGCGGTTCCCGACACGATTTGCCAGCACGTGGCGCTCTTTGGCCAGGTGCTCTGCAAGGTACGGAACTTCGGCGCGCAGCCTCATCACAATATCGCCTTCCACAAAATTGAGCGCCTCTTGGCGGTAGAGCTCTGCATCGGTCTGTAGCGGTTCGATGATGCCTGTACCTGTTCCGTATGGAAAGGTAACAGAAAATTGGGCTTGTGTGCCTGTAGATTCTTCGGACGAGTTACGGAGCATTTGACTTTGCAGGGAATTCAATAAAGTGTCCAGACGCGCATCGGCTTCCTGAAGCGCTACAGCGCTGATTCCTGTGTTTGCAAGCGTGGCAACTCCTACTACCATTATGAAGAGCGTTGCCAGCACGCCCAGCGCAGCAACCAGGGCAAAGCCATGTTTCCTCGAAGAAAATGTTGTACCGATTTTGTTTTTAGTTGCTCGGGTTTGCATCGTCTTGTTCAGAGTTGTTCCTTGCTCGATGGAAGGGCAAGAGATGTTGTAATTGTCATAGGTTCTAATCGGTCAGCAGCATCGCGAATAATGACCGTGATTTCAACCACTCGCGGAACTGCGCCCGGTTTGAGAACAACGACCCATTGGGGACTCAGCATCTCAAAAGTGCTCGCGTACCGAAAACGCACCTCGCTTTTTACGTTTCCCACGCCAAGACCAAGAATACCAAGAGCCTGCTCGCGAGCTTGGGTTTCCGGGGAGGGAGAAGCCGCTTTTTGCGCAAGTGGTGCTCTCTCCATCATCACACGGTTCAGTTGCGTCTTCGCATCCCGCCCGTTGGTAATCAGATACTGCACTGGCTGGCTCTCCTTTGCCATATGCAGGGAAAGAAATTGCATCTGGTTTTCAGCAAAGTGCATAACGCCAGTGGGCGCCGCTTGCGCCAGCTCACTCACAGGGAAAAACTGTTTGAGTGACTTCACTATAGTGGCGGTAATGAGGCGGCCTTCCTGCCGCATGGTCGCTTTCAGAATGTTGGCGTCAGTAGCCGCGCTGGTGCGTATCAATATTCCAAGGATCAGGCCGAAAATAATCAGCCCAGCCGCAATGGCCACAATTAGCTCAATTAGCGTAATCCCGTTTTGTTGGCGTCTCGAGAGGTGCTTGATCATCCGATTGGTTCCGCTTGTAGCTCTCTCTATTTGTCTGGTAGTAGCACAGGCATCTTTGCCTGTGCATAGCTGTAACAGGCTGGAAGCCTGTTCTACCATTTATCTGGCCACGTCCTCAATCAGGACAATTTTATTCCCTGTCGGCAGTTCCGTAATGTGAGAATATTTATTCTGCCCGGTCTGAAGCCACCCGGCAGTCACTGTCACTCTGACTATGTTTTCGTTTTGTGGATTCAGGGCAAGATCCGCCTGCCACACTATGCGCGAGAAGAGACGCGTTGAGGGGTAAACATCAGGCAGGTATTGCGTGACGAAAGCAATGCTCTCTGGGTAGGAAACTGACTTGCCGGTGCCCTGCACCTGGCGCTGGTGAATGTAGGAGGCCAGGTTCTCATACCCGGCGGCTTTCAACTCCTCGAGCTTCCCTTTGGCCACGTACATGGACAGGGACTTGTAATCATTACGTTCAGACTGTTTTTGTGCGTTGAGATAGAGGTCAAGAACCCCATAGATTCCGAACACCAGAACAATGAGGGCAATCATAACCTCAACTAGAGTAAAACCGCGGGTACCGGAAAGTCGCAGATTCATCAGGATTCCACGAGGTATTTAGATTATTAGGAGAAATACATTGACTCGATCAGCCGTGTCAACACTTTATTTTTTCAATTTCCCGCTGAATTTACTCTGGCTCGCTAGGAATGATCAGTGAAGTACAAAGTGGCACGGGCATCTTGCCTGCCGGTGAGAAATCGGAAAAGATCACCTGGCCTGCCTGTCGGCAGACAGGCCAGCCTATCTTGCTTTCAGGAGGCCGCGCTCAAGCATCTCTTCAGCGATCTGGATTGCATTCAGCGCAGCGCCCTTTCGTAGATTGTCGCTTACAATCCAAAGGTCAATGCCGTTTTCACACGAAATGTCCTCGCGGATTCTTCCAACGTAGGTCTCGTCGCGGTTCTCCCCATGGATCGCCATGGGATATTCATTCTGCTGCGGATTATCCACGACCACAACACCCGGCGCTTTGGCCAGCAGCGTGCGAACCTCCTTGGCCGTAATTTTCTTCTTCGTCTCAATGTTCACGGCCTCGCTGTGGCACCTGATCACCGGCACCCGAACCGTGGTTGCGGTGATTGCAATGGTGTCGTCTTCGAGAATCTTGTGCGTTTCATTTACCATCTTCATTTCTTCTCTACTGTAGCCGTTATCGAAAAAGACGTCAATGTGCGGCAGACAGTTGAAGGCAATCTGGTGCGGATATACCTTGACGGCAATATCGCGCCGACCGGCAAGCAGCGCGCGGCTTTGCTCGAGCAACTCCTCAATCGCCTCGCTCCCCGTCCCCGACACTGATTGGTACGTGGCGATTACAAGACGCTTAATCCCAACTGCTTTGTGGATCGGATCGAGTACCACGACCATTTGAATCGTTGAGCAGTTCGGATTGGCGATGATTCCTTTATGGTTGGCAAGGGCATGGGCATTAACCTCGGGGACAACCAGCGGCACGTCTTTCTCCTGAAAGGTTACAGCCACGGACCATGAGTTGCCGCCGAACCTGACCGGCGCGTATGCGGCCAGCCAGCCCGTGTCTTCACTGCCGGTACTGCGCGACGGCGATTCGTAGCCGGCGGTTCCGTCCTCTCCTCTCTTCATGGACTCCACCAGCAGCCGGAGACGCTTGTAACGGTTCAAATTAAGCGCCTCGCGCGCGCCCGCGCCTACGAACTCCTTCTC
>CAZVVA010000284.1:0-3123 GCA_964630455.1 uncultured Candidatus Sumerlaeota bacterium | reverse complement strand
GACTAAACTGAAAGCTCTTGGTTCCCTTCTGCTTGATGAGCATCTGGGGCCAGCAGAACGGATCAAAGCGTTTTTTAGCGAGCGGCCGAAAATTACCGCGTCTGACTATGAGCTCTTTGTGGCCGAGGGACTATTGACACCAGAGATAGTTAGCAAACTTGTTGCTAATCCGACCAACCAATTATCGCGCAAGAACCGCCTGCGTCTGGCAAGGGACATTCTGGTATTCAACAACCTGGTGAGCAAGACTGACTGGGACGCTGCAGTTGAGCAAAGCGAGGACAAGGGGAAACAACTCCGGGATGTCCTGAATGCCAAAGGCCTACTCGAGTCGAATGCGCTACTGAAGGCCGTTGATGAAGGACTCTATTTCGCCTCCATTGAGCTGGGTGAGATTACTGTGAGGGAGGAGCTGCTGGAGCTCTTACCGTCACAATTCATTCGCCAACAGCTCATTCTGCCGATAAGCAAGAAGCAGAATAGTCTCTCTATTGTGACGGCTGATCCGCTGAATCTGGCGCTTATTAATGTCCTTTCGCTGCTGACCGGGTACAACATCTATCCGATTTTTGCCCCTCAGAGTGAAATCATTCGGAAGATCAATATACTATTACCTTCCCTTAAAGAAGCAGAAGCCAGAGCAGCGGGTGCACCAAAATCGCATGAACCGGCGACCCCTACCACGCCACGCGAAATCAAAGTCGAAGGAATTGACGCCCTTGTGGACAATCGCTCGACTGTCCAGCTCGTGAGCTCGATTATCGAGCGCGCCGTTGCCACGCGATCCACCGATATCCACATCGAGCCACAAGAATCGGCCCTGCGCGTGCGATATCGTATTGACGGCAGCCTGCACAACATCTTGTCCATACCGCTTGAAATGCAGCTCCCCGTGATTTCGCGGATTAAAGTCCTGGCGAACATGAACGTCACTGAACGCCGGCGCCCACAGGACGGACATTTCTTCTTGCAGGTGGGCAAGAATAACTACGACTTTCGGGTCTCCACACTCCCCACGCATTTAGGCGAGAAGGTTGTGATTCGTATTTTGAGTGAGGTAACGGTACTGACGGGACTGTCTGAATTAGGATTAGAAAAAGATCAGCAGGCATTGATAGAGGGTATCATCCGCAAACCTTACGGCATGATACTGGTGAGCGGGCCAACAGGGAGTGGCAAGACATCAACGCTCTATTCGGCTCTTAATGCTGTAAACGATGAGAAATGCAACATCGTGACGATTGAAGATCCTGTTGAGTATGAGTTGGAGGGTATTCATCAGGTTCAGGTAGATTACAATATTGACCTCACTTTTGCAACGCTGCTGCGCTCGACACTGCGACAGGATCCGGATATTCTACTTGTTGGAGAAATTCGCGATCAGGAGACTGCGTATATTGCGATACGCGCAGCACTGACCGGTCATCTGGTATTCAGTACTCTCCACACAAACACTTCGGTTGGTGCCATTCCGGCGCTGATCCATATGGGCGTTCAGGCCTACATGCTGTCCAGCGCACTTATCGCTATCATAGCACAGCGGCTGGTTAAGAAGATTTGCCCGAAGTGCAAAGTTTCATACGTTCCGCCGAAAGGCATCCTTAAGGATCTGGGCATCTCTGATCCTTCGAAGAAACGCATGTATCGTGGCCGCGGGTGCGACCACTGTCTGAATACCGGGTATTGGGGCCGCACAGGAATTTTTGAAATCCTTGTTGTGGACGAAACAATCAAACGGCTGGTGATGGAGAATGCATCGGAAGAGGCCCTGATAAAGGCGGCCATAGATAACAAAATGACCACCCTGGCGCAGAGCGGCATAAAGAAGATATACGACGGCATAACAACAGCCGAAGAGGTGATGGGGACGATTTTTCTCTTGTGAGACATGGTCGGGCTAAGGCGCCAGAGCCTACATCTGGTCTTGTGAGTTTTAATGCCCGCCAAGGGAGAGACTCCGTGCCGGAGACAGGGCCCACAAAGGAGGATCTAAAGCATGGCGTCCAATAAGTTCGAAAAGAAAAAGCCAGAGGTAGATTCTGTAAAAGATGCACTGGAGAGTAAGATCAAAACCCATGCGGTAGAGGCTGAAGCTGTATCGAAGACGCGCCAGCCCAGACCTGGCGAGCGTGTGGGAGAGAGCACAGGCCGCTTCCAACAGCCGATCCGCCTTCTGCCTCCAAATATCACCGACATGGCGACCTTCTGCCGCCAGCTTTCCACATTGCTTGACGTGGGGATTCCGCTGCTCCGGAGTCTGAAGATACTAAGCCAGCGGACTCAGCATCCGCGCCTGAAGGCCGTGGTGAAGCAGGTGGCCCAACGGGTCGAGGAGGGCCAGACATTGTCAAGCGCTCTGGCTGAGCATCCGCGCATCTTCTCGCACCTGTTCGTCAGCGTAGCCAAGGTAGGCGAGGTCGGAGGCATTCTGGAGAGCTCGATGAAGCGCCTTGCCGATATTTTGGAGAAGAAGGCGGAAATTAAGAAAAAGGTGCGCTCGGCGTTGCTCTACCCGGTAGTATCCCTTCTGACTTGTCTGACTGTGATTGTGGTGATCCTGACCGTTGCTATTCCGACATTCGAAGCCGTATATGCCAGTCAAGATGCTGAATTACCTGGCGCGACGAAAGTCATCCTGTTTGTATCACACATCATACGCCACTATACCGTAATTTATATTCCGCTTATTGGCATCGCCATTTTTCTGCTTATCGGATTCGCCCGAACAAGCTCAGGTCGTTACTTGCTAGATTGGCTAAAGATTCGGCTTCCAATCGTCGGCCCCATCAATACAAAGATTAACGTGGCCCGCTTTAGCCGAACCCTGGGGAACTTGGTGACTGCTGGCATTCCACTGCTGGAAGGACTCTCCGTCACGGCAAAGACCTCGGAAAACGTTCTGGTAGCAAGTAATTTGACAAAAGTTTATATGAATTGATTATTGGGGAGAAATTGTTTTTATCCAATTCATCCTTCTCGATTGCTTCCTCAATTCTTTCTAGAAGTTGAGTAAAAAGATACTTATCATCTTTGATGAGATATTCAATAAAATCCATTTGTGGTAGAGAGCTTGGCATTAGACTCACTACATGAGTATCTAGATCTTTATTAGTGCAATTTAAC
>CAZVVA010000283.1:0-3141 GCA_964630455.1 uncultured Candidatus Sumerlaeota bacterium | reverse complement strand
GCTATACAATTTTCCGGATTACCGGCACGCTCAATGATACCCAGCAGCACAGTGCGAAAGTTACGGATCAGGAGAAAAAACAAATCCGCTCCAAACTAAAGGAATGCATGGAGGCTATTAAGAATCGCTGGGACACTATTGCATCCGAGCACATTACAACAACGCAACCCACACATCCGGAGCGTCGCACTCGTATTAACCTGACCGTGGGTACCATAAACGAACTCTTGGAACAACACAGCACCAAGGCGATCACGTTTCATTGCGAACAGCTCCGCTACGTACCCACCCGCGAAACGTCGCCATTGGATTCCTGGTTGCGCAATGTTGACCAGGGAAAATTCAGCCCAATCGGCGAAACGGAAAACAAGGTCTTCGTCTTCTTTGTAGCAGGCTATGACCAGGCCAGACAGCTAGATTTTGACAGCATCCGGCATGCCATCCACACACTGCTGGTTCATAGCGCCAGAAAAGAAGCCCTGACAACATTGCGGACAACAACCCTTGAATATCTCAAGATTCACTACACCTTCTAGCCCAACTATGCAGGAACGGCTGGCGAGTGAGAAATGTAAGCAAATCCGCAGGCTGAATCTCATGGTTCATAAGCCATGACATGTGCCATTGTGCGCTCCCTGACCCTACGTGCAACGTGTAAAAGTATTTGACATCGCTAAATATAATCGGCTCTACTTGTACGCAACGAACATTGAGTGATCGGACAATAATGGATATTTTATAGAAACCTGAACGCTTTTTCAAAGCTATGTATCGCAAAAAAGGACTTCCAAAAACCTACATTATTGTCGGACTTGCGATAGTTGCTCTTCCCGTGATCTACTTCATCTATTCGTATGTCACCTTGAATCTATGGATCAGTGCCGACGCACACCAGCTTGAGAGTTATCCGCACATATTGGTAAAAAATAGGCAAATCGTTTACCATGATCAAAAGCATGATGAGAATACCCGCAACCTGGAGCAAGTCCTGATCCAGTCCAATATGAGTGACAATCGTATTGTCCTCCTGCTGTCGAGAAGCGATGTCAAGTTCAACCTGCTGGGGACAAAGGCTTATGTAAAGCTCTTCCTAGAAACCACGCTGCCGACCGATCCTACACAGACATCAAAAATCAAATTGCTAAACATTCTCGTAAAGCGTGATGGCCGCTGGGCGGTTGACCGAGTTCAAAATCTAAGTATTGAATGAAGGAACAAGAGAACAAATAGAACGGTATGTATCAAAAGGAAACAATGCTTGGGCGTCCTTCAAATAGCTGCGTCATTTTATACAGCTGGAGGTTGTTCGCAATTTCTCTTGAACCCTGGGTTACTACCCTGCTATTATAGACGAATGAAAATTGGCACTTTAACGCAGAGATTTCCCATTTTCCTGTAACTGGTATGAATATTGCCTGATTTCAAGGTGGAGGCGAAGTATATGAATACGGCTAAAACCGGAATATTAATGATCTTCTTAACTGCACTGCTCATATTTGCAGGGTACGGCCTTGGCTATGCGTTCAGGACCACGGGGTTGATTTATGTGTTCTTTATTATAGCAGTAGGGATGAACCTGGTTTCTTACTGGTATTCAGACAAGATTGTACTGAAGCTTTACCGCGCGCAAGAGGTAAGTCCAGCGGAAAGTCCTGATCTGCATGAAATAGTTGAACGGCTCGCGGAACGAGCGCGGATTCCAAAACCCCGTGTGTATATAATCCCGACCGATGCTCCAAATGCCTTTGCCACTGGACGCGACCCGAAGCATGCGGCTGTAGCGGTAACGCAAGGAATAATGCGTCTTCTCAAAAGAGACGAGCTCGAAGGAGTGCTGGCGCACGAGCTGAGCCACGTGAAGAATCGCGACACGATGATCTCAACAGTCGTGGCAATAATGGCCGGGATGATTATGATGATTGCCAGTGTGGCACGCTGGGGTTTTATCTTCGGCGGGATGCGCGGAGGGCGTGATAACGCAGGCGGAGCACTCGGCGCACTCCTCTTGATGATCGTCGCTCCTATTGCTGCCATGCTGATTCAATTTGCAATTTCGCGGTCGCGCGAGTTCAAGGCAGACGCCTCAGGTGGAGCCCTCTGCCGCAACCCTAAGTCGCTGGCACGGGCTCTGGAGAAACTCGATCAAGCAGCGCGACATCATCGTCAGATTGCTACACCCGCTACTTCGCATCTCTTCATCGTCAATCCACTGACCAAACGCTCGATGATGACATGGTTCAGCACCCACCCGGCCACGCAAGACCGCGTGCAGAGACTGACAGAGCTGGCCCGGAAGTTCGAGCGCGTTTGATCTGAAAAACACGGCGCCAGTCAGCGTTGAACAGGCCACAGGCCAGAATGACGAATAGAGAAGCCTCTTGCCCAATCCCATGAGGGTTGAAGATAGGAAATGGAAAAACACGATAAAACTACAGACGAGATAACCGATAGCCCGCAGCTTGCTGGCGAAAACCATGACTCTGACGAAGAGGTTACGGTAGTCGAGCCTCCGGAGACCGAGGAAACAGCTGAAGCACGAGCCGAGCGCTATCTTGATCAGCTCAAACGGGCGCAGGCTGACTTTGAAAATTATCGCAAGCGGGTCGCGAGGGAAAGAAGTACCCTGGCAGACGGGGTAAAACGAGATCTCTTTGCGCGTTTCCTCGAGCTTTACGATGCGCTCGGTTCTGCCCTGCAACATCCCGCCAAGGCGCCGCCAGATGCTCGGCCTTACGTGGAAGGCATGCAGCTCATTCGTCAGCGCTTTATGTCTTTGCTCGAGCAGGAAGGCGTCAGACCGATTAAAGCGGAAGGCACGAGATTCGATCCAGAGTACCACGAGGCGGTAGCCACGGTAAAGGGGGAAGCTGAAGATTCTGGCTTCGTAGCACAGGAGGTACGTAAAGGCTATCTCTATAAGGACGTCCTACTTCGCCCGGCAAAGGTCATAGTGTATGAGTAAGTCCTGATACCGATCGTGGAAAAAGCTGTAAGAGTACCTAACAAAAAGAACTATCAAACCACGACGCCACGACGCGAAAGCGCCTTTGTGAATTAAAAATTCAGAATGTAGGGATGATCCGACCGGTCGCCCCTACTCCCGTCGTGTACGTTGTGTCGTAGTGGTTTATGCGCCTTAGG
>CAZVVA010000282.1:0-3165 GCA_964630455.1 uncultured Candidatus Sumerlaeota bacterium | reverse complement strand
GCTACAAACTGAACCCCATTATCGCGATCATTTCTTCTGCCCTTTTTGGATTAATGCTATTCTGACGTAATGGCGGGCAGCTTTGCCCTGGCCAATGATCAGGCGGCAGTGCGTATGAAAATCCTTGTTGATGCTGATGCCTGCCCGGTAATTCCTGAAATTAATGACGTCGCACGCGAATTTGCTATCCCGGTGACGCTCGTTTCTAACTACTGCCACGATATGAAACAGTATGAGGGAGTCACAATTGTCATCGTAGACAAAGAGGCCGATGCGGTAGACCTTGCTGTGGCCAATCTTACCGTGCGCGGTGACATTGTGGTCACACAGGATTACGGGCTGGCAGCGCTTGCACTGGGCAAGAGAGCAAGCGCTATCTCGCCACGGGGACGCATCTTCGGTGAGCACAATATTGAAGGCCTTTTGCACAAACGCCACATCTCAAGAAAACAGCGCAAACGGGGAATCCGCACACGCGGCCCGAAGCCGATGACCATTGAAGATCGCAAAACATTTGTCCGCAATCTCCACTCATTGATTGAAGCAGCACGGTAACCTTTCGTCGAAAGAGCTAAATGGGCTTTTCAAGCCGTTTCCGCGTGTTCTGTTTCTCTACGCGACACGTGATGTTTCGCCTGATAAAAAAGTTGCATCCATGCAAGCGTTTTTGCAAAAGTACTACACACAGAAGCTCAGGATAGGATATATCAAGGAAGCCGCGTAAATTCGGCGCATAAAGAAACTGATTGTCCGACGCGATGTTAAGCCGTTTAAAATCCATCTTGACCTGTTTGAACGAGATGAATTAGTTTCAATTCCCTACTAATGCATGGGTGCGCTCAGCGTGGAGCCTTGCTTCATAGGTGGCTGTCCGAAGCACAGCGTTGCCCACACGAAATGGTTAAGCAAGCGACAATCTCGCAATTGCCTTGAGGAATAAATCTTGCATGAACATTTTTCTGATTGACCAATATATAAAAAATTACCTTGTGAACGTGCTCCTTCCGCGTGAGGAGGTGGACTTTGCTCAGTGCAAGGTGTGCATACCGCTTTTTGGTTTAAAGTCGCTCATTCGACTCGTTGAATTTCCTGATGGCCGGGGAATTGCACTGCGGCTGTTTCCTCGGCGTCAACGTTCGCTGGCTCACAAGCTCTACCTCGCGGATGACCTGCTGGAAAAGCACAACATTGCCGCTCCGCGCATCATTGATTACGATCCCTCGTTCTCCCGCGCCCACCTTGCCGTCATTGCTGAGGAGTATATCGTAGGAGACCATATCAACCAGATATCGCTTACGGATGATATGATTCAGCTGATTGCTCAGCTCGTCGCAGCACTGCATGGAATCAAATCACCCGCATGGGGTGACATCGAGAAACCCGGTCGCGGCAGGTTTGCCCAGGCCCTGATGCGCAAGGTCGCTCACCGCTTACGTGGGATTCGCAGACATTCATTGGCGACTCTCGATAGACGATATCTCACATCCGTGCGAAAATGGTTTATGCGCTGGCAATCAGCGTTCGCCCACTTCACACTGTACGATCTTATTCACGACAAGCTGCATCAGGGAAACCTGATTTTCTCGGCTGATAGACAAAACGTATTCCTTCTCGATTTCGCTACTCTGCAATTCGGTTATAAGGCCAAGGATCTGGCCCAGCTGTATGCTGAAATCCTTAGCGATGATCGCTCTCTTATTAAAAAGTTTGAGCACTATTATTTCGCCTCTCTTAAAGAACATGAACTCGCCGAGCTCCGAGAGCTCTATCCCTTCTTTCACGCTTACTACCACCTGAGTCAATGCGCCATCAACTTGAAGCGCCATTATAAGAGAGCATACAAGGATCTTAGTTTCAAGAGCTCTTTCTACAACGAGTTCCTCTTTCACTGGCAAGAACTGCAAGATATCATTGGCGAGGAAGCGCCAAATAGCACACCACACCGCACAACCCCGACCGGATAATCATTGCCAATGAGAAAGCGCCCTCTGTCTACAAGGGCGCCTATGAACATTAGTCTGCATGCGTTAAGCGGCAAAAAGCAAAAAGTCAATTACAGCCGCTTGCAGCCACGTAATTGCCTTTTCTTACAAACTGTCTTTATTTACTTCTTGCTAACAGGTACCTGGAAAGCCTCCTTCACCTTTCCTTCCAGCTTTTCCAGCATTTCTGGATTATCTTGCAAGAACTGCCGGGTGTTCTCACGCCCCTGGCCAAGCCGTTCGCCATCGAACGAGAACCACGCGCCACTTTTGTCAACAATCTTTTTTGACACTGCCAGGTCAATCAAATCTCCCACACGACAGATGCCTTTGCCGTAAATAATATCAAACTCGGCTTCGCGAAAGGGTGGCGCAACTTTGTTCTTCACTACCCGCACCCGTATGCGGTTACCTATGTTCTCCCCCCGTTCTTTAATTGATCCGATGCGGCGGATGTCAATGCGCACGGAGGCGTAAAATTTCAACGCACGCCCCCCTGGTGTCGTTTCACTACTGCCGAACATCACACCGATCTTGTCACGAATCTGATTGATAAACACGACGCAAGTTTTGGACTTGCTGATGGCAGCAGCAAGTTTGCGCAGCGCCTGGGACATCAGCCGCGCCTGGAGACCAATAAAACTGTCTCCCATTTCCCCTTCGATCTCCGCTCGCGGCACCAGGGCTGCCACGGAATCAATTACTATAACATCCACGGCATTGCTGCGCACAAGTGTTTCCCCGATTTCGAGCGCCTGTTCTCCTGTATCAGGCTGTGAAATCAGCAACTCGTCAAGATTGACACCGAGTTTCTTGGTGTACGCTGGATCCATCGCGTGCTCGGCATCTATGTACGCTGCAATACCACCTTTCTTCTGTGCCTCTGCAACAATATGAAGGGCCAGTGTGGTCTTTCCTGAAGCATCTGGCCCGTAAATCTCTACGACTCGGCCACGTGGAACACCCCAGACACCAAGAGCATAATCCAGTGATAGCGCGCCCGTAGAAATCACTGAAATCCCTTCCATGATTGACTGTTCGCTAAATTTCATGATCGCCCCTTTGCCGAAACTCCGCTCTATCTGGGTGAGGGCAAGATCCAGCGCCTTCGTCTTGTTATTACCTGTATCTTTTGCCAATTGAATCCCTCCTTTTGCACGATCTTTCGGGATTAATAGAGTAT
>CAZVVA010000281.1:0-3175 GCA_964630455.1 uncultured Candidatus Sumerlaeota bacterium | reverse complement strand
TCTCGGCATGGGGTGCAGTTTCTTTGCCGCTCAAGAGCCTATTGCGCCTGTTGAGAAGCCGGTGGTGGTCTGGCAGCCGTCGCACCAGAACCATAGAAGCGGCGATGTCGTAAACGAGGCCATGGTCTGCAATGCCATCGTTGAGGCTGCGCTCTTTATCCCGACCGATCTTTTTGAAGAGCATAAGGTCTGGAGTTACAACGTAGAGGGGCTGCATCATGCGCAACAAGGAAGCAATACCATGATTGCGCATACCACGGCTGTGGTGGACGGGAAGATTTCTGGGTATGCCTACGAGTTACAAAAGGCGAATGCATACCGTCCGAAGGTCTTTATCAGCGTGCATAACAATGCCGCAACCAAGCGCAACGCTTGCTGGGGTTTCATCCATGGCGGCGATGCGTACGAGGAAGAGAATCGCAAACTCGCAGAGGCGCTTACGCGCGCCGTGTGCGAAGTGACTGGCATGGAATTTGCCGGTGTAAAACTCGACAGCTGGCCGCAGCGCAATGATTATCGCTGCAAGACCACTGGCAAGTTGGCGTTCTACAGCATTGACGAAAATGTCAACACCGCGCCATACCGCGTGCTGCTGGAAATCGGGGATCAAAGAGTAAGTCGCGATATCCTGCTGGATCCTGAGATGCAGAAGAAAATGGGCATCGCGATTAAGAAGGCGTTCATCGCCTATTTCCCCAATCTGAAGTAGTGAAAAGATTAGGCCTCGCAGTTTGCATATCGGATCTTGGGGCGTGTGATTTGTTTTTATGAGTCTTTCAAATGGGGACTCTGATCTATTGCAAACGGTTAGATTGAGATTCTTCACTTCGTTCAGAATGACAAAAACAGTGGGGGCGCGGAGCGCAAGGCACTCTCACAGAATGGCAACCGGTCCTTGTCGTAACGGGTTGCTGCCCACACTATTATATGGCTCGAAGAGAGTAAGCTGGAAGCCGGTGGCGATTGCATCCGCCTTAGGCGGATGCAATCGCCCATAATAGAAGGTTTAGGAAGGGAGCGCGAGGGGAACCCTTTTTCCAAAGGGTTCCCCTCGCATCAGATACATATTGGTCAAAGGCAAAATCCAGGTTCAAAAGCCGCATAACTAGGCGGCATATTCTTATTCCGGCGGTTCAGGATGAAAAAGCTCTACCAGATGGTTTCAAAAGATCTAGATCATCTCCTGAAGGAGCAATGGGCAGCCCTGCCACACGTGCAAGATCGCATTATGTACTATTCGGAGCTCGCGCTTGGTACTCCCTACGTCAAATTCTGCCTGGGCGAAGGCCCTGACGCACCGTATGATCAAGGCCCGCTCATGGATATTGCGCGGGTGGACTGTATGACTTTCAGCGAGCAGATTATCGCGTTAGCCATCTCGCGCAGCTATCGCGAGGCGTTTCACAACCTGCAGCGTATCCGCTACCTCGACGGTAAGATTGACTTTACCTGGCGCAATCACTATACGATCGCAGATTGGCTGCCGAACAATTCATGGCTGCTCGAGGATGTAACCGAACAGGTGGGAGGCGCTATATGCCAGTCAATGACCAAGACAATTGACCGCAGGCAAATGCTGCGCGACAAATGCTGTGACGACCTGGGACACATTCCGGAAGCGCAACGACTTAGCATACAGTACATCCCGAAAGAGTCGGTTCTGGAAATTGCGGACAGGCTGGAAGGGGGCGAGATCGTCAGTCTGATCACGAACAAGCCCGGCATTTTCTCGTCACATATGGGTCTCGTGGGACGAAATCCCGCAGGCGTGCTGGTCTTTCGCCATGCCAGCAGCACACCGGTTCAGATGCAAGTAGTGGAAGTGGCGTTCGACCAGTTTCCATCCTACCTTGCAGGGCGCACCGACGACGTCGGGCTCAAGTTTGTGCGGGTTCGCCCGTCAGCCGTATCCCCGGCGCCGTAGCCTGCCGCCAACCCTCGGATCACGCATCAGAATTTCCCCACAGTGCATACCATGCATTGCAGAATCTTGTTTTTTTTTCGCGTTCGGGTATGCCAGGCTGTGCTTTGCTCTTTTGAGCAGCTGATAAGGAGTAGGGGCACGCTGCGGCGTGCCCCTACGTGCTACGTGCAGAACTTGTCCGCCGAAGGCGGATCAGGGTAAGGCCGGCGGTGAAAGACTTTCGATTATTGCCCGGTCGAGGATTAGGCTCGCCGCTGAGGCGTCGTCGGGATCGAAGCTGAGTATGTCAAATGAGACGATAAGATCTTCACCGACACAGTTCGGTGGCGGCAAGAAGTAGACCCGGTCGTAGGTCGTGTTCGTGGTGCCGGGGGAATTTGCTCCGTCGCCAATGCTTGCGATTCCGAAGGTGTGTGAGGCTTGCAGATTCCCGGTATTGAACCGCAGCCGCATCTCTGGAACCTGAGCGGTGCTGGTTACGTCTGTGCGCACTTCTAATATCACTCGATACAGCCGGTCCGCCTCGATGGTAATATCCACGGGATCGCTCCCCCAGTAGCCAAATGTATTCGTGTTGGTTGTTGTCCGCAACTCGAGCGTACCTGGAACCCAAATATACCCCGGCGGAGTGAACACGGTCGGCGCACCACCCGATGTCCAGCCTTCGGTGCTGACGTCGAAGGTGTAATCATGAACCACGGTCGGTGTAGGGAACGAACTCAGCGCAAAGCGCTCTAGACTTACCGTATCCAGCGAAAGCTCTGCCACTGCCGCATCGTTAGGATTGAAGTTAAGCAAATCAAACGCAAGCATAACCGCAGTTTCATTTGATGGAGGGACGAAGTAGAGATCATAATCCGTGCCTGCCACGGCGGGAGACGACTCGCCCTGACCTGCGCTCTCGATAGAGAGCACATCATACTGCTGCAGGTTCAGCGAGTTTGCACGAAAACGTATCTGCGGAACAACTGCTTGATCCGTTATATCGGTCGATACAGTAAAGCGTGCACGATAGAGATAATCCGCGTCTGCAGGCACTGTATCCTGCGGACTCACCCAGTAGCCAAACGTGTTCGTATTAGTTGATGAAGTCATCTTCAGGTAATCAGCTTCCCAGAGGCAATCTGGAAGGGTATAGACAATCGGCGCCCCACCTGAGCTCCAGCCCTCAGGACCCGCAAAAAAGTCGAAGAGTGGTGTATAATTATAGATGAGTGTTGCTGTAACTGTCCCATAAGTGTCCGTGTCGAT
>CAZVVA010000280.1:0-3201 GCA_964630455.1 uncultured Candidatus Sumerlaeota bacterium | reverse complement strand
ATCATGTCAGGTAAAAGATGCGCTTTACATCTTTTACCTGCTTTTTTTATTTTCAGCCGAAGCCGCTAAAGCCTCACTCATCCTCGACCGCGCAATAATCGAGACGCTCCCACCGCTAGCTTTACCCTGATCCGCCTCCGCCTTAGCTTCGGCGGACAGGCTTTGCATGTAGGGGCGATTCATGAATCGCCCCTACACTTAGCAGCAGTGCATGCCCGTAAGGCCTGCAAACCACAGCGCACCTGTGATCTCTCCTTGCCCTAAATCCTCACATTTCATACCTCGAAAAATAGTTGCAATGCCTTCCTCCGTGGGCAATAGTCACCATAAGTCTGACGACCCATCACGAGCGCACCTGAATATCCCGTGCCTGCTCGTTACACGACAAGACAAGGACAACATTCCAATGAACATCATCAACAATCAGCAAGGCTGGATTGAAGTAATCTGCGGAAGTATGTTTAGCGGCAAGAGCGAGGAGCTCATTCGTCGCCTGCGGCGCGCAATGATTGCCAAACAAAAAGTCGCCATCTTCAAACCCAGAATTGACACGCGCTTCGACCAAAATCTTATCACGTCTCACTCGAATCTCAGCATTCCTTCTATTCCGATTGAAAAGAGCGACGAGATTCTCGAACATATTGACGAACAGACGCAGGTTGTCGGAGTAGACGAAGTGCAGTTCTTTGACGAAGGAATTGTGTCGATCTGCCAGGATCTTGCCGACCGTGGGGTGCGCGTGATCTGCGCGGGTCTGGATCAGGACTACAGTGGCAAGCCGTTCGAGCCAATTCCGCAGCTCCTTGCCATTGGCGAGTACATCACCAAAACTCTGGCCATCTGCATGGTATGCGGAAATCCGGCGAATCGCACCCAGCGTCTCGTGGCGAGTAAAGAGCGCGTTTTGATCGGCGCTGCTGATGCTTACGAAGCGCGCTGCCGCAAATGCCACGAGGTCCACGACTGAGGGAAGCTATCAAAATGTGCGCCTAAGTGCGCATTTCACCCCATCCGAATTGATATACCTCGCCGAGGCGAGCCGTTAGCCTGAGGAGTTTCGTTACGTGCCTGCCAAAATCCCTGAACTCGTTGCACCTGCCGGAAGTCTCGAAAAGCTTCACTACGCCATCCAGTATGGCGCCGATGCGGTTTACTGCGGCCTCGAGGAACTGAATCTGCGCATCCGCTCTGAAAACCTTACGCTCGGCCAGCTCCGTGATGGTATCGCCTTTGCTCACTCGCGCCAGAAAAAGGTTTACCTCGCCCTTAATGCCCTGCTCTGCAACACCGATCTCCACCGACTTGATGAGATGATCAACGAAGTGGTGGCTCTTCGGCCCGATGGCATCATCGTGGCTGATCCCGGGGCGATCATGCTCCTTCGCCAGCGCGCACCTTCCATTCCGCTTCACCTCTCAACGCAACTCAGCACCACCAACTGGCAGGCCGTCCGTTTCTGGCACGCGCAGGGCATCCGCCGCATCATTCTGGCGCGCGAAGTGCCGCTTAGCGACCTGCGCACAATCCGCCAGCATACTGACTGCGAACTCGAAATCTTCGTCCACGGTGCCATATGCATGGCCTACTCGGGCCGCTGCCTTCTCAGTACCTACCTGACTCACCGCAATGCAAATCAGGGCGATTGTGCGCAACCCTGCCGCTGGGAGTACGTCGTGCAGGAGGCCGCAAAGAATGGCATCCCGATCCGCGCTATCGAGGATTCCCAAGGAACCACACTTCTCAGCGCAAAAGATCTCTGCCTGTTTGATCACCTCCCAGCCCTGATTGAGGCTGGTGTTGATGCTCTGAAAATCGAAGGCCGCATGAAATCTACCTATTATGTTGCAGTTGTCACGCGCTCCTATCGCAAAGCCCTTGATCTCTACCAGCAAAACCCTGCCTCGTACAGCACGCCTGAACTCTGGCGCAAGGAACTCTCTACGGTAAGCCATCGCCCATACACTTCGGGCTTTGCCATTCCCGACAAGTCACCTCTGCAATCCTATGCTTCTAAAAGCTACGAGCAGTCCCATCAGGTCCACGCGCAGGTGGCCTCACGCGAGGATGCACTCCACGTGCTCGACGTAAAAGCGCTGCTTACGTCGGGCGATCAGCTTGAAGCCGTTACGCCCGATGAGAATCGCATGGTTGAGATCAATGGTCTCTTCGCGCTCGACGGCGAACCGCTTGAGCAGGCACATCCAGGGCAACGTATTAAAGCAGCGCTCACGCCACCTCTTGCGCCCTATGTGCTGCTGCGCAAATCCGCGGTGCCGTAGCACTTGGCTGCCGCTCCGGCGTCTTTTCCTCGTACACACTGATAGCAAGCGAATCGGCCGAGGATAAGACGCACTTGCCTGCAGCTCCGGCGTTGCGAATCGAGTCTTCTTGCTTTTCCCGGGCACCTTTTGTTCCACTCCCACTACAAGAATACACGGCTCCTTCACTTTTCGATTGACAGCAGACTTCGCGCCTTTGTAGGCTCCAGCACAGGCTGGTTGAAAAATTTATTCACCTACAGTGTTGCTGTTCCTATCAGAGGGGTCATCGCTTTTTTCTTTTCTATGCCTCAGGTTAAGCCGCCTGTCCGATAGTCGAACTCCTCTGTTTGACATGGGCCATGAAGAAAGAAGGTGAAGGAAGTTTTCAAAATCCAACCAGCAGAAGGAAGGTGGATTGATGGCGATTGGTAAAGTAAAATTCTTCCGCGACAAGCTTGGCTGGGGTTTCATCGAACATGATGACGGAAAGGATGTCTTCGTCTACTACAAAGACATTCAGGGGGATGGCCATCGAACTCTGGTCAAGGGTGAGACTGTACAGTTCGACGTTGTAGATGGTCCACGCGGCGAAAAGGCAATCAACGTTGTTCGGCTGTAGAAGTCTTTTTTCTTTTTTACATGCTTATATAGTTTTTCCTTCTTATTTTTTCAAGCCCCGTCAGATTTACTCTGTGAATTTGAATGGGGTTTTTTTCATAAGCAATCCTACCTCCAGGCTCATCAGAGAGCGCCAAAATCTCTCACCCTGACAGTTAGTAATGTCCTGCTGCTTCGCACCTTGAGCCGCTGAACATTCCATGTCCATCGTATAATATAATGGAAGATATAACTTTTAGGCTCTTTTTCAAATGAGTCACCATTTTTCTCAAGAAATGATCCCTACGCACAAGGCGCATTTTCAACCTCACCTCCATCCTCT
>CAZVVA010000279.1:0-3241 GCA_964630455.1 uncultured Candidatus Sumerlaeota bacterium | reverse complement strand
GGATGATACCTTCCGCATCATTACTTTCGCAGGACGAGCCACCGTTATGTCGGAGGAAGCCCTCGCGAACACTCCTGAAAACATTCAGCGTGCAAAGGAATTTATCGACAAGCAGCGTGGTGGCGGCGGCACGGAAATGCTCAAAGGCGTGCAAGCCGCAATGTCGGCACCGCTTGATCCTGCCTATATGCGTATCGTTGTCTTTCTCACTGATGGCTACATCGGCAACGAAACGCAGATTCTCGCTGCAATTGAGGAAAAACGCGGCCCCTCGCGCGTGTTTTCGTTCGGCATCGGCTCGTCGGTGAATCGCTACCTGATCCAGAGAATGGCCGAAGTCGGACGCGGCGAGGCGCAATTCGTACGTCAGGACCAAGACCCGGAAAAAGCAGTCGAGCGGTTCGTCGAGCGCATCCAGAAACCGTGCCTCATGGATATCGAGATCGAGTGGGGCACGTTGCAGGCCTTGGATGTCTATCCCTCGCGCGTACCCGACCTTTTCGCCGCACAACCCGTTTTCCTTGTCGGTCGCTATGAAGGTCCCGGCAGCGCAGTTGTAACGTTGCGCGGCACCGTAGCAGGCCAACCCTTCGAGCAGCACGTAGACGTCCTGTTCCCTGATTGGCAGGGAGAAAATAGCGCACTCACCTCGCTATGGGCAAGGATGCAGATAAAGGAACTCATGGCGAAACAGTTCAAAGGCGAAATTCCCGAGATAGTCGAGCAAATCACCAATCTCGCACTCGATTACCACCTGATGTCGAAATATACCTCTTTTGTTGCCGTGGACGACGCTACCGAAGATCTCTCGCTCGAAGAACCGATTACCGTCACGCAACCTGTGCTTATACCCGAAGGCGTGAGCTTCGAAGGCATTTTCGGCCCTCAAGGCGAACGTGACATCTCGCATGCTTTTGGTGCATACCTTGCGAAGGAAGAAGCCTATCTCGGTGATAGGGTACAAGATATGGGTTTTATAGCAGGTGCACGCATAAGCGGCCGGCAGGTGAGGAAACTTGCTACCACGCTTGCTCCTTACCCCACAGCCGCGCCGCCCATGGCAGGCGGCCTTGGGAGTTTAGGTCGTCAACCAGCCAGTCAAATCTCAGGCGGCATTAAAGCAGGCTATTCACTCTATGCTCCTGCCCGTGGCACGGTATCGCGCGGAGATGTATGGCGGGTGAGGCAAGGTGGGCCAGTTCAACGATTGGCAGAAATTGAAGGCGTGGCCAACGGTGATTTATTAGCATCCCAAGAAATGGCTGGTAATTATTTCTACTTTGGCCACCAGGCCTTCCAGTTTCTTGATTATTCAGAAATAGCAGGTCAAACAGTTCAAATCTTGAACAGGGATTGGCGCCAATTGCAGCAAAAGGATAAAGCAAAATTCGAGAATCTGCAAAAATTGATCGCCGATCCAGCCAAAGCAAAGCCTGAAGAACTTAGCGCAGCAACAATAGACCTTCTTAATAGTAGCGAAGAACATCTCCAGCGCATTGGGCTCGCTCTGCTCCTCAGTAAAGACGTGGGAGAAAAGATCAAAAAAGACGCGACCCTGCTCAACACTGTCAACAAGATAAGCGGCAAAGCAGACGATTTAGAAACCAGAGCGCTAAGTATTTCCGCACTGCATAAAATGAACCCTCAGAAGGCGGATGCCGCGCTGCGGTCAGCTGCAAAAAGCAAGGATCCTAACGAGCGCCTGCTCGCCCTCCAGCTGGCTCACCAATGGAAATCACCGGTTGCGCGCGATCTCTATCTGCACGGAACAAAAGACACCGACCCTGGCGTGCGCCTGCTCTCGGCAGTCGGCCTCTCAACCGGCACGCTGACACGCAAAGACCAGGCTGCGCTTCTTGAACTCATCTCCGATCCGAAAGACGAAGTCTCCGCCGCTGCTATCTGGTCACTTGCAATGGTGCGAAAAGACCCGGTTATTCTGGCACCATGCGTGAAGAAACTCCTCACTGACGATCTTACCTCATTCCCTTTCTCCATGGTGCAGGCCGCTGTGGTGTATAAGAACATATGGGAAGATGAGAATCTCAAAATACCGGTCGGAGGGATGTCGCCAAAAGACGTATGGATTGGCGTAATCAAACGCACCGCGAAGAAACAGGAAGCGCCAAATGTAAAAGCCGCACGCGAGGCACTTCGCCTCATTGCCCTCGCCGCGCTGGAGAACGACAAAACATGGTACTACGATACCGGCAAAGAGGTGTTCGAAGCTGTGAAGTCCTGTCTTGCGGATGAGTGCGAAAACGTGCGACTCACGGCAATTTCAGGTATAGGGCGCTTTGGCGAACGCTCCGTACCCGTATGGATGGAAGTGCTCAATAACATTGACACGTGGACTCAGCCAGGTGTGATCGAAGGGGCAATCGGCAAATTAGTTACAGCCGTGAGCGATAAAAAGACAAAAGCCGCAGTTTCTCAAAGTGCGCTGGCTGAAGTGCTTCGCTTGCTTCTTGAGTCGGATAAGATGGGCGATGCGCGATACAATGCAGTACGTGCAGCTGCGCTTGAGGGACTTATCACACTGGACGCCTCGCCTTCAGCTGCCGAGCTGGAGCACAGCGCACTGGCCGACAGATTCTGGCGCGTACGCCGTGCAGCTCTGCTCGGCCTGGCAAAGCAGCAGAAAGCACTCGCACTCCCCGTGTTGATCCGCGCGCTCGACGACCGCCCCCCAGCAGTGAGAGCTGTTGCAATCGGCACCATTGCCCTCGTCTCATCAATACCAGAACCAAGCGAGAAGCAATGGGACGAGCTCCTTGCCGCTCCCACGCCCATCACCATGCGAAAACAACTCGCTGCTCTCGGATTTTCCGAAACACTGATCCAGTCGCGTACACCAGAGATAATCGTCGCCTTCGAACCCAACATAAAGCGCGCTGCCCGCACCGACGCACTCAAGCAAGACAAAGACTTCCAGCAACGCCTCTCTTCTACGCTCACTGCCGCAAAAGGGAAACGCTCTGTGAAATAAGCTGGAATTCTGAATAATAGAAAAAAAGGCGAGGGGTCCGCCGCGGCGGAACCCCTCGCGCTCCCCTCCTAAACCTTTATTAACGAGCGATTTCATCCGCCTTCGCTAGGCTTCGGCAGATGAAATCGCTTTTCATTAATAAAGCCGCAGAGGGATGGGGGCTTGGGGGAAGGGCATTGTTAATTACAAACAGCCACGTCGGATTGCCTACCGACGGTTCCAATTTCCCACCACCAGGGCAGGTACAAGACC
>CAZVVA010000278.1:0-3267 GCA_964630455.1 uncultured Candidatus Sumerlaeota bacterium | reverse complement strand
GAAAATGTTCTCCATAGCTGTAAGATCAGGGTGGAACCCGGCGCCGAGTTCCAGCAAGGCTGCCACTTTTCCATTCACCCGGACTGTGCCGGTGGTTGGTTCGGTAATTCCACCTATGATCTTAAGAAGCGTGCTCTTTCCGGATCCATTATCTCCGACGATGCCAAACATTGACCCTCTGCGTACCGTGAAAGAGATGTCACGTAGGGCCCAGAATGGCTCGGCGTGGCGAAACGAGATAACTTTATGAAGCCAGCGCGACAAGCGACGGCTGGGGGGCCGGGTTGGCCGATCGTATTGCTTTGACACGCGGTCAAGTGTTAAGGCATCCATCGCAAGTTCTTTCTATGTGTCGTGTCAGCAGATAACCGCCAAACAAAGCAGCATACAGAATACGGCAAGAGACTCAGCCCCTTGCCTAAATACTTTCCTAATTCTGGCAAAAAAACCCGGGGCTGAATGGCGTCGGCAGACCCATTGATCAAATCCTGACGTGATAAAAGATTTTGATTGCCTTTATGAATGGAGCCATGTCACCATAACACCCGAATTATAGTGAGATGAAAATTTACCGGCCGAAGGTTTTGTCTGGATCCTCGCGTGAGACCTTGTTGTGGACGGATTGCAGTGCTTTTCTCACGCACATTGCCATTAAGGATTCTGCAATAGTTACCCTTGGTCCCGAAAATCTACCATTGAGCCGGTCTGTATGTCTGAAGCTGCCTATTTACAACTCGTTCGCGACGGCACGTTGAGAGAGCGAGTGGCGCAGGCCAATGAGCTATTGCGCTGCTGCACCCTGTGTCCCCACGAATGCCAAGTGGATCGCACAAACCACGAGAGGGGACGCTGCCGATCCGAGGCCATTCCGCTGATATCCAGCTATAACGTGCATTTTGGGGAAGAGCCTCCTTTGGTAGGGACGCGCGGATCAGGCACGATCTTCTTTACCAACTGCACGATGCGCTGCGTTTACTGCCAGAATTATCCGATCAGTCAGCTTGGACACGGGAAAGCATATCCAGTTGCCAAGCTGGCGCGTATGTTTCTGAAGCTGCAAAAGAACGGATGCCACAATATTAATTTTGTCACACCGGCGCATTTTGTTCCCCAGATTCTCCAGGCGCTGGAAATGGCTGTCAACGAGGGATTCCATCTGCCACTCGTGTACAATACCGGGGGGTATGAATCGCTTGCAACCCTTAAGTTGCTGGATGGTATCATTGACATTTATCTCCCGGACATCCGATATAGCGAAAACAGTCACGCGCAGGCGTATTCAAAGGTGGAGAATTACGTCGAGCATAATCGCGCAGCACTGAAGGAGATGTATCGCCAAGTTGGGCTGCTCGAGTGCGACGAGAGTGGTGTAGCCCGGCGCGGGATGATCGTCCGCCATCTCGTGCTGCCGGAGAAGATTGCAGGCTCAGAAGAGGCGCTCCAGTTTCTGGCGAATGAATTGTCGCCACGACTTCACGTCGCCCTGATGAGTCAATACTTCCCAGCATACAATGCACCGGATCATCCTCCTTTGGATCGCAAAATTACCCGCGAAGAATATGAGCAGATCGTTCATTTATATAAGCACCTCGGTTTCAACGGGTGGATTCAGGCCACCTGAGACGACGAAAAGGTAGGGATTCAACATTAATTGAACTCCTCCACAATGTGCCAATTAATCTCGGGCATGGAGAACGAGTGTGTTGCAAGCCCATCTTTACCTGATCAGCTTCCTCGTGGGCACGCTCTGGTCAATCATTGCAGGCATTTTTAGTCCGTTTCTGGATGAACCGACTGGCGAGCGTGAGGATTCGGAGGATGTAGCTCCTGAACGCGGCTCTGATGTAGCGCGACCTGAGCCGGGTGGACTTGTCTCGCTGTTGGCGATGACGATTGCTGCATTTCTGGCGCTCTTTGGGCTTGTGGGCATCATCTGCCTTGACATTCTCCACACCTCATTTGCCACAAGTCTTGTTCTTGCCTCCCCTATTGCACTGGCCTCAACTACCGCCATCTTCTTCTTACTCAAAGCCACATACTCAGACTACATGCGTCAGTCTAAATCGCACGATAACGAGTAACCTAATCTCCAATCCGTACAACCTCTTGCAATATGTATTATTCCGCCATTCTCTAATTCCCAACTTACGCCGCGGTCTTGCTGCTCGGAGCTCATCCCTCTCATCAGAGAGAGCAAGATAATAATCCCAGATCCGCCCCGGGCATGTAAAGATAGTAACCATCTCTATGGGGCAGATTTTGTTACCAGAAGGAAAAGTAGCGAAAGGTGCGAAAATGCCAGTTGCCGTGAAGGCGGCCTGCCATGTAGCCCATTTCGTCCACAATATAAAGCCAATTGTAGCGGGCACGCTTCGGATCTACAAGCCGGCACCAGGGAAGTGTAACCAAGATCTTCATAAAACGGCGATACGACCAACCACGGATCCAGATCATGCTTCGAATCTCGCGCAACGAAAGCCGGCTTCGATGTTTCACGACTAGCTGCACTTCTCCTTTCCCATATTTGAAGAACTGAAAGTAAAGCCCGACGGTAGTGAGACGATGATGGTGATACACAATGGCATGGTGAGCATAGGCAAAGACGCAGCCGTGCGCGTGCAGACGCCAGCAAAGGTCGGTGTCTTCTGCTGCGGCCTGGTCAAACGCGACGTCAAATCCGTTCACATCGTCGAGGACTTTTTTCTTAAAGAGCGCATTGGCTGTTAAAATGAACGGTAGAGGTGTCTTGAGCCTGCGAATTGCATCTTCCTGGTTCATTACTCTTTGGTCCTCAGTAAATCGGGCAATAGGGTTCGACACAGCACTGACAATACGGCCTCCCACAGCATCGCTTTTGTTCTCTATGGCAGCTCGAACGAGCCTGGTCAGCCAGTCTGGCGCGACCTGACAGTCTGAGTCGGTAAAAGCGACATACTCTCCCCGGGCCTCGCGGATTCCGCAGTTTCGCGCAGCAGCGGCTCCGCGTTGTTCCTCGCTCAGCACCCCTACCGGATAGCGCGATGCAATTGCTGCTGTATCGTCACTCGATCCGTTATCCACAATAATGATCTCCAGCTTTTCGCGAGGATACTGGAGATTCAGCAGCGATTCAATGCAAACAGCGATGGTTTCCTGGCTATTATATGCGGGTACAACCACTGTAGCTGAGGGCCAAGCTTCTGCTGGGAGGTGTTCAGCTGGAGGATGCTCAGCCGGAGGGACTACTTCACCTAATTTTGCTGAAGGGCGCGAAACGTCGGTCTTGAG
>CAZVVA010000277.1:0-3310 GCA_964630455.1 uncultured Candidatus Sumerlaeota bacterium | reverse complement strand
CGTGAAAGGCCGCTTTGAGGGTTTGTTGAGCAAGTCAAAGTAAAGCCTTTCATATTGATGTACAACAAGATCAGCCATAAATTTCTTTTCCACCAGTCGCCGTGCACGCTGTCCCATCTGTCTGGCTAACGTCGGATTTCGCAATATCTCAATAGCCTTAGCGGCCATCCCCTCCACATCACCCACCTCCGCCAGAAATCCTGTCTCTCCGTCAATAACAATCTCTGGTATGCCCCCGAGCCGTGATGCCACTACTGGCACCTCGCAACTCATCGCCTCCAGAGCAGCAAGGCCAAACGACTCACTCTCGCTGGGCAGCAAAAAGACGTCCGCGCTCCCCAGAAAATGCTCGATGCAGTCCTGCTTACCCAGAAATACGACTCGCTTCTGAATCCGCAGCTTCCGAGCTAACTGCCTTGCCATGTCGCGGTCCGGCCCATCGCCAATGAGCAGCAGCCGCGACGGCACCTTTCCTTGGATTAACTTGAAGATGCGAATTACATCGCCCAGCCGCTTCACCGGCCGAAAATTGGAAATGTGCATGATGATCTTCTCGCCCGGCTTGACGTACAGGCTCCGTTTACAGGGCGTTGGCCCTCGCCGAAACTTCTCCGTATCTACAAAATTTGGAATCACCCGGATGCGGCGGCGAATCCCAAATTCTCTCACTGTCTCCTTTTTGAGCCATTGTGACACCGCGGTCACTGCGTCGCTCCTCTCTATGCTGAATCTTACAATGGGAAAGAAGGAGGGCGAACGCCCGACCAATGTTATGTCGGTGCCATGAAGTGTGGTAATAATCTTTACCTTCTCCGACCGCGAAACACTCCGCGCCAGAAATGCGCTGATGGCATGCGGGACCGCATAGTGAACATGCAGGATATCCAGCTGCGCATCCTTAATTGTTTGCGCCATCTTCGCTCCAAGCGATATGGTGTAGAGCTGATGGGCCAGAAGAGGATAGTCAACGGTCTCTACCTCGTGATAAAAAATACTATCGCTAAATTCACAAGTCAATCGGAACGGCACCGCATAGCTGATGAAGTGAATCGTATGACCTCGCTTTGCCAAAAAACGCCCAAGCTCCGTGGCCACAACCCCGCTTCCTCCATACGTCGGGTAACAGGTAATTCCAATGCGCATCCTACATACTCCCGTAGCAGAATTCTGTTCGCTTTCGCTCCGAAGAACGCCCAACGCCGCTCTTGTCGCTAGTCGCTAAGCTGGTACAGCCTAACAGCGGGTGCCTGATAGATAAGATGAAACAAATCGGCACGTGCTCCGAAGTGGTCTACAAAGTAGTCCATAACGTCCTGCCGAAGCCAGAGCCGATTGAGAAGTACATATTTGACATCATGGGACTTTAGGAATTCCACTTTCCTTGTGAAACCATTCGGCAAGAAGAATGTATAGATTTGCTGGTTCTTGCGCTGCACGAAATTATGGCTTGGCGAACTCATAGTCTCTGGAATCCCGAGTACCTCAACGCCTGAAAGCGCTCCTACAACGTAGCTCGAATAGAGATCCCCAATCAGCCTTTCTCCAGTCAGGCCCTCAGGCTGGATGAGCTTGGCAACTGGAAAGAGTGGCTTAGCATTCCATAACGATTTGGGCGCCCGCACCTGCCACTGTCTCATTTCGACACGCGAAAAATGAAACAGCGTCACGCCAAGAAACAGAACCAATAAGACCAGATTGATCCACATACGATTTCGGGCCGACCGCAGTGTCCGATACATTGACGTGAGTGTTGTCTGTATGATGAGATATAACGTATAGGGGATCAGGATGAAGTAGGGAACGGTCTGTACAATCCGCACCGCACCTTCCAAAGTAATCCACTGCTTGAACAACGGCAGCAAGACTGGATTGAACAGGATGAGCGGCATGGCCACCGTGGCCGACACCAGATAGCACTTCTCCATGCCGTTGCGCCGTAAATCAAGGAACAGAAACGGCAAAAGTAGAATGCCCAGCATAGGAAGAAAAGTGTAAGGGAAATGGGACATGACGATCCCCATTTGGAACAAAAAGATGCGCGGATTTGCAATGAAACTCTGCCGGGTGACCTGTACGATCTCATCCGTACGAAACCCCTGGTGTAGTGGATTCACAACATGAGGAATCGGAGCAGTAATCAACGCATAAGCCCCACCAAGCACTCCGAATAACACCATCAGCCTCAATACACCCAATTGCTTCGGCCAACGCCGCCGAAAATAGATCAGCAACATCATCCCGAACAAAAGAAAATCAATACAGAAGTAGAGCGCTACTAACTTATGCACCGTTAGAAGCCCGAGGAATCCGACACCTACGAAAATAAAATCCCGCCAGCCGAGATCGCGCAGGTAATTGAACGTCAACACCCAGAGTAACGGAAGCAGAATCAAAACTCCAAAACTTCCCGGATACCCACAAAACGAAAATCCAAACAATGGTTGAATTTGGAATGCCAGATTGTAAAAGAGAAACAGGACAGCAATAAGGCCTACGAATCGGCTGCGCGTTATGCGTGTGGCAAAATAATAGTTACAGATAATGACCATCGGAGCTAGCAACACCGGCAGATAGTACCACAGAAATAGCACGTCGCGATTAAGCAGGTATGCCAGACTGGCGAACACGGGGTGATACCCGCAGTAACTGTAGTTAAGATCTATCACCGGTGACTCGAAGAACGGATATGCAGGCGTTAGAACACCGTGCGTTAAGAACTTTGTCATGTAAGCAACATGAACCCATACGTCCCCAAACTCAATAAAGCCACCATGGAGCAGCATGAATACACTGGTGGCAAGCGCTATTGCGAGCACCACTAGATCCTCGATGCGAAAGTTGCGCTTCAAGTATTGCCACACCCTAAAGGAGCGCGGCCTGCGAAATTCATAAAGGAAGAGGAGAGCCAGCGCTGATACAAGCACAATGACATATTCACTGTAGAGCAGATAGTCGAAGGGAAAAGAAAAACGCAGGCCAATAAAGGCTAGCAGTGCCAGCAAAAGAAAGGAGATAAAAAAACCAATCGAAACCAATCCAAAAAAATGAATCCGGCGCCCCAGATTCATAAGGAGCAATATGGTCACTCCCGGCAGCAGCAATAGTGCCACAAAAGAACCAAACAGCACCCAGAACGAGATCGGCGAAGCCATGTCAAGCCTCACGCTGATAGATTTGGATAGATTGCAAATGCAATTGCCCAGAATCCATCCGCTGAGCAAACCTTATACGTCCATGGATAAGAAAATCAATGAGAAGTTGAAAAGACAGGCGAAAAGTTAAGGTGGGGGCAGATTATGATATGTTACTA
>CAZVVA010000276.1:0-3338 GCA_964630455.1 uncultured Candidatus Sumerlaeota bacterium | reverse complement strand
GTAATATCGGGATGCAGTTTCACGTGAACGGTGTACATGCCGAGTTTCTTGATTGACTCGCTGATTGAGATCTTTTTCTTATCAATATCGTAACCAGCGGCCTTCAACTGTTCGGCAATATCAGCTGACGTCACGGATCCAAAAAGGCGATCATCCTCGCCGGCTTTAAGGGAAACCTTGAGCGGTATGGTTTCGAGGCGTTCAGCCAATGTTTTGGCATCAGAGAGACCACGAATTGCAATTTTTTCGGCTTGCTTTTTTTCCTGCTCGAGCCGCTTGAAATTAGCGGGGATCGCTTCTGCGGCGATGCCCCGTGGGGCGAGATAATTGCGAAAATATCCGGGCGCAACGTCTACGATTTGACCGCGATTGCCCAGGCGATTAAGGGATTTAAAGAGAACAACTTTCATGCTACACGGTTCCTCGCTGGTTTGGTGAGCTTGCGGAAATCGAACCACACATCCAGCAAGCCCAAGATGGCACAAATGTAAGGTTGAAATACAATCACGAGCAGCAAGACAAGTTTCAGGATAGGGGAAAGCGGCGACTTCGGCTGCGTCTGCTTGACAAGAAACAGATAAGCAATCAGGGATAGCCCGACGAGAAAGTACGTTATTCCAGCAAATAGAAAGATAGCGCGCGAGATGTAAAAGAGCGATTCATGATTTTGTAAACGGCCAAGTATCTCCATAACAATTCCAAAAATCAAGACAAAAAGATACCGTTCTTTGATGCGCAAGAATGGGAAGGGTGGGACTGGCGAGCCAGCACCTTCCAAGCGCCTGCGAATCATTCTTGTGACGCCGTAAGTCACAAGCATCCAGAGCGACAGCGCGCTTCCCACCAGGTAATATGGAAGACTGTTTTTATACTGGGGCCAGTTCTCAAACAGTTGCTGTTGCCCTCCGGGTGTGCCGGACTGCAGTCCTTCTTTGAGTACCTCTTCGATGTTATTGAGTATCTCAGCCATAAGCGCCTGCAGAGCGTCAAGCGGACTCTGGCCGTACGTGGCATAGCGCAAGCCGATCAGGAGAAAAAAGTAAGCGAGAAAGATGCCAGTGCCTACGTACATGTAGTCATCCTCACGCGCGCGGCGCTGTACAAGCAAGGGGTAGAGCATGCCCGTCATGATGGCTGCAAGAAAGAGAAGCGACAGCCAGCTGACTTTACTGAAAACGATCAGTGCAATGCCGGTACAGATGCTGACGGCTATCGGTGCGGTGCCTGCGGTCTTTATTAACATATTGAAGACCAGAGCGACTGTGAAGGCAGAATTGAGAACTGCCAGCAGCGGGTCGTGGGCAGCGATATAGACCAGTCCGATGATAATCAGAGGTGTCGTGATCAGCAAGATACTGTTCTGTCGTTGAATCACGATATTGCCGCCCTTTTTGTGTGATTTCACCAGGCGAAAGGGGCACTAAGGCGCTGAAAGAGTCCACACCGGAAGCCAAAGGCGCAGCTGAGCAACGCAGCGTTCCAAGCCAGGAGCTAATCCGCTTTGTACGGGAGCAAGGCGAGGTTGCGCGCTCGCTTGATGGCAATGGTTAAGAGGCGCTGATGGCGGGCGCAGGTGCCGGAGATGCGCCGGGGAATGATTTTGCCCCGGTCGGTTACAAAGCGGCGAATGCGCTTGATATCCTTGTAGTCTATGGTTGCAGCC
This sequence comes from uncultured Candidatus Sumerlaeota bacterium, assembly GCA_964630455.1. Taxonomy (GTDB): domain Bacteria; phylum Sumerlaeota; class Sumerlaeia; order MWCT01; family JAUWMI01; genus JAUWMI01. The sequence goes on along the minus strand of CAZVVA010000276.1, from coordinate 1,675 downwards.
TTATTTACACAGAAGACACAAACCTTACGCCGGGGGAAGCGTCGGCCCGGGGGTCGGCGACCCGTGTATCTGGATCTTTGAGGTTGTCGTTCTGCCATACAAATCTCCTCCGTGGTTACGTGCTCGCATCCGACAGGATGGGGAGCTTGCTCGCTAATATTGGCGAGCTAGAAGGGGAGGTCATTGTCAGTCGAGGTTTCCTGCTCTTTGCCTGACTCACCTGGTGGTTCCTGGTTCTCAGCAGGAGACTCCTGCCCTTCTTCTACTGCGGCAGCCGCAGGCTTGGGATCGGCGAACTGTATCCGCTCGGCCACAACGCTAATGCGGGTACGCTTGGTTCCATCCTTTGCCTCCCAGCTATCCAAGCGCAAGCGTCCTTCAACGTAGACGCGGCGTCCTTTCTTGAGATACTCGCCGCAGAATTCGGCTGTGCGGCCAAACGAGGCGGTGCGTATAAACAGCGTTTCTTTCTGGAGCTCGCCTTCACGATTCTTAAAGCGGCGATTGACAGCGATGTCGAATTCCGCAACAGCGGTTCCTGAAGGGAGATAACGCACTTCGGGATCGCGCGTGAGGTTACCGATAAGAAGTACCTTGTTGAGTTCAAGCATTCTCTGTACCTCCCTGTGAAGAGGGTTTTTCATCCGTTGCCTGAGATGGCGCAGCAGGCGGCTGAGCAGCAACGGGTGGAACAGCATCGGCCGGAGCCGATGAGCTGTCGGCACTCGCCTCTGGTGCTGCGGCTTCCACCTTTTCTGGTTCCTGCGGCGGTGCCTCCTTCTCAACCGCGGGTTTGATCGCGGGAACTTTGACTACCATGTGGCGAATCACGGCCTCGGAGAGCTTCACGAGGCGTTCCATCTCGGCCAGCAGTGGTGTTTGCTTCTGGAGCTTGATAGTGAACAGCACGAAAAACCCCTCCCGCAAATTCTGTATTTTGTACGACAGGTGCTTTTTCCCCCAGATATCAACGTTCATTATCTCTCCCTGATGTTGGCCAATCAGAGATTTGATCTGCTCGATTGTCTCAGTGGTCTGTTCGTCGGTTAGCTGGGGATTCAGTATGAAAACACTTTCGTAGGTTGGCACTCAATAACACCTCCCTTCGGCTTAAGCAGTCCCGGGTACCTGTGCAGGCCCCGGAACAGGGATTGGAGGCTCCACCCTGGGTGGAGCCGATCGTAATCAGAGGTAAATATTGTTCAAGCACAAAATCGAGCTATTAATGCCTTTATTTAGGGGATCGAGACGGCCTTGTCAATAGACAAATTCTTTTCGACTTACTTTGAGCGCACGTCAGTTTAGTCCACGGGTTTGGCTGGGGTTTGATTAATCAAACCCCTACAGTTTGTCCAGAAAATTGGAATGTAAAAAATCTTACTCAAAGTCGCCAGGAGGTTGCGGTGAATTGTGCAATCTTAAATCGTGCTTTTCTTTGCGTCTTTGCGCCTTTGCGTGAGGTATAGCTATAAACAAAAACGATGAGCACCCCCTAATTTCCGCCTATGAAAGGGGGGATTACCGTTTTGTAGGATAGCCACTCGCGAGGCGACGGCGCTGTTTATGGTTCCTTTTCCGCGCCCTGGGTGTCAGGGCCAGGGTCAGGCTGCAGGAGGTCGAGTCGGTTATACTTATTCATGGCAGCCGTAAGTCCGTGGCTGAGCAGCATCTCAAC
>CAZVVA010000275.1:0-3373 GCA_964630455.1 uncultured Candidatus Sumerlaeota bacterium | reverse complement strand
TTCCTCGCTTGGGACAGTCCCCGATTTTCTACTCCTCATTTCAAATGTGATGGTGCACTAGCACGGAACGAAACGGTTCTGCGCATCCTGCCGTCCACGCTCCTATTTGGCCAGATGTGCAAACAAATCCGGCGCTTGCCGCTTGCGAATCATGGGCCTGTAATTTTGCGTCACTGCGTGCACCAGCAGCGGCAGCGCAATCGTGGCGTCACAAAAAACCACAACCTTCTTCGCCTTGCGCGCAATCTTCCCCCACGACTGCGCCTCTTCAAAGCTGCACCCGCTCAGCCCTCCCCAGTGTGGTGCATCTGCAGTCACCTGGATCGCATAGCGATGCCCTGCCGACGCCTTGCCCGTCATGATCGAGTTGGTGATTTCTGTCTGCTGTATAAAATTCTTGGGTGCTCCTCCTGCAATGTAAATAACCCCTGTGACGCGTGCTCGCGCGACAATTTCCGCTGTCTCCAGCACGTCTACTATCGGATCAAGAAAGAGCGAGTTCGTACCCTGTGCCCGGCCATAGGCCAGCGCAATCCCGTACGAAGAATCGCCCAACGCCGGACAATAAATCGGGACTCCCGCCTTATGTGCTGCTGTGATGATGCCTTCCCTCTTCTTCGCCCTACGCAGCCTTGCGCCCAGCTGAAAGAAGAATTCCCGCGTCGAATAGCGCTGCGTCTGGTTAAGACCGGAGGCAAACCGGGCGATGAAACGATCCGTCTTGCGGAATTCTGCCTCGCTGGCAAATACGTCGTGAATCCGGTCAATGCCCATTGTAGCAAGGCGTGTATCATCAACTTGCTCGGTTCCCTGATAATGTGCATTGCCGAGTGTCTCGTGCAAATCGTGAAACAGGTTCGCACCAGTCGAGACCAAACAATCAATAAGGCGATGCTTGATCACATGAGCAAGCACAGCACGCATGCCAGCAGGGATCATCGCACCGGCCAGGCCCATCAGGATTGTGGTACGGCCGTGCAGCATAGCGGCCCAGATGTCCGCCGCGCGCGATAGATTTCGCGCCTGAAACGCCGTATCGCCCATTGCACGCACAACCGAGCCCGCTGTCGCATGCTCGCGTATCGTAATCGGCTTGACCGGCTTCTGCAAGAGCTGTCTCCGAATCATCGCCTTGATGCTCGCTTTCTTATACGCCAGAGCATGTAGGGGCGTTTAATTAAACGCCCCTACAACTACCCACTATGAAATCCCAAGAACCTCTTTTTGCTCTATGCGTGGCATCCGCCTGCGGCGGATTAATACTCAGGGAACAAATACGGCTGCAGCCAGCACCGTAGTCCACCTGCCATCCTTGTCCCCTCTGGTTGTTTCAGTAATGTTTGTTGTTCGGACGATCTGGTTGGAGATTTTGTAGATTTCTTTGCGCTCGTCGTAGGACGTATCGGGATCAAATGGCACGCCAAGAATCATCGCCAGCATGCTGGCAGCGAGATCCTCGACAAAATCGCCTGCTATGGCCTCTGTCTGGCCAAAGCTATGATGTTCCGAAATGTAGCCGTATTTCGTGCGGTCCTTTGGCACAGCCAGCCCAATGGAAGCGGCCATCTGCCGATGCGGCTCATTGGTGGAATTTTCACTCAAGACGCAATAAACAATCTGGCCCGGCTTAAGCAGCTCAATACCGCGCTTCCTTTGAATCAGCTTACAATGGGGAGGAAAAATGCTTGAGACACGCACCAAATTCAACCGCGAGATGTTGGCATTACGAAGTGCCATCTCAAAACTCGTCAATTTCTCCTTCGCTACACCCTGTCCCTTCGTGAGAAAAAGCCTTGAAGGAACCGACACCAATCCCTCGGCCCGTCCGCGGACGCGTTTGCTTCTTGTCTTTGCCAAATCTGTAAAGCCTCCTTTACTAGAATCTGTTCTTTCTTTGCCATTGCTAACACTGGTCCGCAGCTCTCGACCCCGAACAATACCGCGCTGCTCCAGTCACAATGGCATACATGAAAATTGTAGATTTGAAAAACTTTCTCCACTTACTCACTAAAGTCTATTACGAAGAAACTTTCACCCATGTCAAACAGAAAATACGGAAGGAGACTCCTGGGCCACAGAATGCCATAAAAGAAATCAGATGGTTCTCGGCTTGCCAGGTGCTTGTAGGGGCGTATTGCCATACGCCCCGCCTCTGTCGATCTGTCCGCCACAGGAAACGTCGCGCAGCAACAGACCTCACCGCCACAAGTGAATATTCCAGCCTGTTACACTAACACCATATAAATCAACGATTTGTCTTAGTTTACACCTGCTTTACAATACTGAAGTAAAAAAGAGGGTGTGTTTTTTTAAGCAGCCTTCTATTTTTTTTTGACATACCGGCTATTTTCCCCTAGTGTCTTTTTCGCCTACAATCATAAAAGCAAGGAAACCTCTTTTCGAGCGTTTGGACGTACCATGGCAACACTGCTCGCCATCAAAGGCCAACATATTGGAGTACGATTTCCTCTTGAGTCACGAACAACCATTGGTCGTGCAGAGGAAAACACCATCGAGATTCCAGATAGCGGTATATCGCGTGTTCACGCGGAGATCATTCAACGCGGCCGCACTTTCACCATTTACGATAAAGAAAGCAAGAATGGTGTGTTCATAAACGGCAAACAAGTCAAGGAACACATTCTGTTAAAAAATGATGAGATCAAAATCGGATCCACTATCTTCCTGTTTGATTCAGACTTTGATCTCAAGAGCGCGCGTTACAGCAACAAGACGATCTACCTGAGTGCTCCCCAGGATGACACGGCCAAAACCGAGCTGCCAAGTATCGAACCGGCTGAGCTGATAGAATACGAACGTGCCACACTCGAACTGCTTAATCAAGTGGGCGATCTCTTGTCGCCCTCCTCGCGACCACTTCCCGAAGCACTCAATACAATGATGCACCAACTCCTTGTGACGTTCAAAGCCGAACAGGGCTTTATCATGCTTTGGGATACGGTGCTGAAAGAACTACAGCCGGTCGTGGCGGCAGGTGAAGGCGAGCAAATTGCAGCGAGCAAGGCTCTCATCAACAGCGTGTATCACGAAAAAAAGGCGCTGCTCTCCTCGGACTTGGATATTGATTACCGTTACGCCAGTGAACCTCAGGCTGAACTACCCGGACGCTCAACGCTCTGCGCCCCACTCCTTCTTGAGGACGAACCGATCGGTCTGATCCAGGTCTCCAAGCTAGGAGTTGACCAGTATAGCCTGAAGGATTTACGGCTACTGCAGGCGATTGGTCGGCTGGTGGCAATATCAATTGAGCATTCCCAGAGCGCTGACAGACTCAAGACCCAGCCGGAGGATCTGGAGCAGGGGGGCGTCATCGGCGAAAGTCGCCTGATTAAAGATGTTGTCGACATGATTC
>CAZVVA010000274.1:0-3483 GCA_964630455.1 uncultured Candidatus Sumerlaeota bacterium | reverse complement strand
CTTTCGAAGAGGGGCATTTTTCATCCCGCCGCGAAGAGTTTTGTAAAAAGGCTTTGATTTTCGAGCACCCAGCTGTAGATTTTCTCCGTCCCATCTTCGATTGTTGTTTTGGGTGCCCAGCCAAACGCGCTTTTCGCCTCCCGAATGTCACTGACGTAAATCCTCTGATCTCCTGGCCGCAACTGGGCAAAGCGATACGGTATGTTCCTTTTGTGCAACTTGCTCAATTGCTCGAGGAAATCTAAGACAGAAATCTGATTCTGCGGCCCGCCGCCAATATTATACACGCGGCCCCGGGTCGCCTCAATTTTCTCTATCGCAGCCAGGTAGCAGTCAATGAGATCGTCAACATACAGAACGTCACGAACCTGCTTGCCGTTGCCGTAAATGGTAATAGGCTTGTTAAGCAGAGCGGCAATAGTAAACCAGGCAACCCACCCCTGGTCTTCCACGCCAAATTGCCTGCTGCCATAAATACAGGATTGGCGAAACACAATTGTTGGGATGTTGTAGATACGCCAGTAATCCCGGACATATTGATCGCCGGTCCCTTTAGAGCATCCGTATGGCGAATAGAAATCTAGCGGCATCCGCTCACTCACGCCGTGAGGAAGATCAGCGTAGCGATATGCAGTCTCTCCTTCCTCGATTTTAACGTCTTCCATTTCGCCATACACTTTGTTGGTAGAGGCGTAGATAATAATCGGTCGAATACCCGCCAGGCGCACGGCTTCCAGGAGATTAAATGTACCCACGGCATTCACCTCAAAGTCTTCTCGCGGATTTTCCACCGACATGGTTACTGCCACCTGGGCCGCCATATGATACACGACCCGGACGTCCGGGTGCTTGCGAAAAAGGTCTTGAAGCGTTGCGAAGTTACGAATGTCGCCTTTGATGAATGTCAGTTTTCCCTCTGACCGAAGCCATTCGAGATTCTGCTCTGCGCCCAGGCGAGACATATTATCGAAAACCACGACCTCTTCGCCTAGTTCCATGAGCTTCCTGGCTACATTACAGCCAATGAATCCTGCACCGCCAACAATCAGATTTTTCCGTCTGGCCATGTTCGGTTGTCCTCGATCATCATGAGTCGTACTGCAAAAGGTCTGCGCTCAGACATATTTCAGAGGCCTGTTCTTGATCGCGGCCGGTTTTTCTCCTTATACTGTTAGGAGCGTGAAGTAAGGATACTTTTTCACTTTCTCGCGGCCGTTGAGGAAGGACAGTTCGATCAGGATTGCCACCTCAACAATCGAGCCGCCGAGTTTTTCGACTAAGCGGCAGGTAGCCGCTAACGTTCCGCCTGTGGCAATCAGGTCATCCAGTACCAGCACGTGGTCGCCGGGCTTAATAGCATCTTCGTGTATCTCCATCGTGTCAGTACCATATTCCAGCTCATAGGTTTCGCTCAGCGTTTTATAGGGAAGTTTCCCCTTTTTGCGAACGGGAACCATGCCTGTACCGAGGCGATAAGCCAGGGCTCCGGCGAAGATGAAGCCACGGGCTTCGATGCCGACGATTTTGTCTATGCGCGTGCCGGCATAGCGGGAGGCCAGCTGCTCGATACTGGCCTTGAATGCCTCGGGGTTGTTCAATAGTGGAGTAATATCCTTAAAGATTATACCCGGCTTTGGGAAATCAGGAATGTCACGAATGAATGTGAGCAAATCCATGACTGCGACTCCTCCTTTACAGATGATCAGTGGTGCCTTTATGGGAGGAAGTGTGCATCATACAAATTGGCAATGTCAAATTCTTTCAGTTTGGAATGTGCTCCTTCGGATTTATTTTAAAGACTGCCTCAGAGACACAGAGGCACAGAGGTGGCCAAAGAATAAGTCTATTTATGCAGTCCTTTAGACCGTAGGGGCACGCCGCGGCGTGCCCCTGCCTCGCTGAAGAAGAGAGGCAGCTCAGGCGAGTCGGCTCTTAAAATACATACGGCATAGAGGAAAGGTAATTTGGCCAATCCATCGTGGTGTGTAAAGCATGCGGAAGAAGTCAGATGCGTCACGAGTGCGAGATACCCATCTTGCTAACAGACGATGCCAGCTCCAGCAATTGTGATCACCTGCCGGGGCGTGAGGCGGTTACCTGACGCTGGCACGTATGAACAGCGGTTTCAGAGCCGATGCCAGTTTTCCCGTTGCCAGCAGACGGCCTTCTTGAAATCCTTAAACTCCCGTTCACGTTGGCGAAATGCCTTCGTGTGGAAGCAGAGTCGGCCGGACCGCGAGATGGTTGGCGGAACCACCTTGTGAAGCATTTCGTGAAAAATGATGTACTCCATGAAGTACTCGGGTACAATACGCTTATCTAAGGCGGGGTTGACGCGGATGAGATTCTTGTTTGCGTCAAAGTTGGCAAATTGAATATTGCTGCGCGCTTTGCCCATGACGATTCCCGCTTTTCCCCAGGAGACCATAACGCGCAGCCGATTGTGAAAGTACTTTTCGTTTATGCGGCCCATGATCGTGGAGAGATTGAAATATTTTCCTTTGGTCACAACAGGGGTAGGACGGGAGGCACTGTTTTTCGACTCGATTTCATCGGAATGCTTGTAAATGAATATGCGGATGTCCTTTTTGTGTTTTTCAATTGGATTTTTAATAAAGCGCACAAGAGATTTAATGACCGGCGTTGGTGCCTTCAGGAATATCCGGTGGAGGCTGAGTTTGACCTCACCCGTGTGGTATACTTTTTCCAGGGAGAAAACGTTTGTCGTGTTGTTGTTGATGCGGAGCCTAATGCTTCCCTCATAGTAGTGGCGAATTTTCTGCTCCAAAGCGAGCTGTCCACACATGGTAATTCACATCCTATCTAGGGTGGGGCCTACCCATGGGCGCCCAGAGCGATGGACAAAAATCCCCAGTTACGTCTTGGGCTTAAGCCTATAGTCGCGAATTTTTTTTCGCAGTGTGTTGCGATGAATCTGCAAAAGCCGGGCGGCCTCCTGCTGGTTCCAGTGACACTGGTCCAGCGCGCTTTCCACATAGCGTCGTTCATGTTCTTTAAGAGGAAGAATCGGTTCTGGCTTTTTGATTGGTTCCTCCTTTTGATTGGTGGCATCACGCTGCGTGGAAGAGGAAGGCACTGGGGCAGCCGATGGAGCGGGAAGCGGGGATTCAAGCAGGAAATGTTGAGGTTTGAGAATTTTTCCATCGCAGAGGATAATGGCGCGTTCGATACAGTTTTCCAGTTCACGAATGTTACCAGGCCAGGAATATTTTTCGAGCAGGATCATTGCGTCGTCAGCAATGCCAAGAATGGGTCTCTGAATCTCGTATGAGTACTTTTTGATAAAATGATTGACCAACAGGGTGATGTCGGATCGCCGCTCACGCAACGGAGGAATGTGAATCTTCACTATGGTCAGGCGGAATAGCAGATCTTCGCGAAACCTCCCTTCCCTCACTGCTTGCTGGAGATCCGTGTTCGTAGCAGCGATTATGCGCACATCAACCTTGACAGGTCGTGTCC
>CAZVVA010000273.1:0-3557 GCA_964630455.1 uncultured Candidatus Sumerlaeota bacterium | reverse complement strand
CGACCTTGAATGATAAAGACCTTAAATGGGCTGATTTTGTTTTTATCAGTGCTATATCTATCCAAAAAGAATCTGTAAATGAAATCATCACCAGATGCAAAGAAATAGGTGTTAAGATTGTGGCTGGTGGCCCTCTTTTTACCACTGGATATGAAGAATTCAAGGGTGTAGATCATTTTGTGCTTAATGAGGCTGAAATTACGCTACCGCCATTCCTGGAAGATTTGCAAAATGGGTGTGCTAAGCATATTTACACCTCTGATCAATGGGCCGATTTAAAGAAGACACCCATCCCACTCTGGGAACTTACTAATATGAAAAAATACGCCACGATGAATATTCAGTATTCACGCGGTTGTCCTTTTAATTGCGAATTCTGTGACATCACTCTACTCTACGGACGCATATCACGAACAAAGACAAAAGACCAGGTAGTAGCAGAGTTAGAGAGCCTATACTCACGGGGCTGGAGAGATGGAGTATTTTTTGTTGATGATAATTTTATCGGCAATAAAAGGAAATTGAAAAGGGAACTTTTGCCCGCTATCGCTGAATGGATGGAGCAAAGAAAGTATCCGTTCCCCTTTGTAACGCAAACGTCTATAGATATTTCTGACGATGAAGAACTAATGCAATTGATGGTTAAAGCAGGATTTGATACAGTGTTTGTTGGTATTGAAACTCCGAACGAAGAGAGTTTAACCGAATGCACTAAGTTCCAGAACAAGAATCGTGATTTAATCGCCTGCGTTAAAAAAATCCAGAAGTTTGGTTTACAGGTGCAGGGAGGCTTTATTGTTGGCTTTGATAATGATCCGCTTTCAATTTTCGAAAGACAAATTAAGTTCATTCAAAAAAGTGGAATTGTTACTGCAATGGTTGGTCTATTAAATGCTCTCCATGGCACAAGGCTTTACCATCGTCTTGAAAAAGAAAATCGATTGTTAAAAGATGTTTCGGGCGACAATACGGACTGCACAATTAATTTCATTCCCAGCATGAACTATGATACGCTCATCAAAGGTTACAAAAAGATTCTCTCTACAATTTATTCTCCCGCTTATTATTACGAGCGAGTCAGAAGGTTTCTAAAAGAATATAAGCCGTCACAAAAAAGGGTGTTTCGATTTCGTTTCAGCTATCTTTGTGCATTCTTTAAATCTATATTCCGTTTAGGAATAATAGGAAAAGAAAGAGTTCATTATTGGAAACTTTTTTTCTGGTCGTTGTTCACGTGTCCACGATTTCTTCCATTAGCTGCGACTTTTGCGATTTATGGTTTCCATTTTCGGAAGACTTTTGAAAAATACCTGTGAAGTGTTTGAAAAGAAAGAACCGCCCCTAAGAGCGTTTGTGGCTACACTTTGCACAAACGCCTCGCCTTGCTCGGCACTTTGCAAACACGCAATACATTATACCACATTTTCAGTGCACGGACAAGAAGTAAGGTGTTCACCTCATCAATATAAGCCACATGACCCGTTGAACTTTCATTGTAAGAGCCGAACCATACGCGGTTTTGCAAACCGCTTTGCAATTTCCAGCTTGCTTCCACCAGAGTCCAGCTGGTATAACTCAAGCATTGAACAATCGTGCCATGTCCATCTGGGCTGTGAGCAACGAAAGAGACGGCTCGAACCGCATTTATTCTAGCAGAAAGGAATGCGACAGTCATGCGAGTGTATCATCGGGTTTGTCATTCACTAATGGTGTTCGCCTGCTTTGGGGCCTGGTTGAACGCCGGAAGCTTTCCTGAGGAACTGTCCGAAGAGACAGTCAAATGGGTCGAGCAGACACTTACCGAAATGACGCTGGAAGAAAAAATCGGCCAGCTCATCGAAGCTCCTTGCTCAGGCTACGATTTCTCCACCACCTCAAGCCGCTTTCTGCAGATTAAAAAGGCTATCGAAGACTACAGAGTTGGCGGAATTAACATCTACTTCAGCACGCTCGCTCAAGCCCCTGTGCTCATCAATCGCATGCAAGAAATGGCCAAAATTCCCCTTTTCATTACGTCGCCTATGGAAAACGGCGTTGGTTACCTGCTCAAAGGAGCAACTCCGTTTCCTCCGCTTATGGCACTCGGCGCAACGAGCTCTGAGAAATTGGCCTACGAAGTAGGGAAGGTGGTTAGTAAGGAAGCAAAATCGCTTGGGTACCACGCTCTGTTTGCTCCTGTAGTGGATGTCAACAATAATCCGGCAAATCCTATTATTAATGTTCGCTCTTTCGGCGAAGACCCTGAACTTGTGGCACGCCTTGGGGAGGCTTACATTCGCGGCATTCAGGATGCGGGCATCCTGGCAACTGCAAAGCATTTCCCTGGCCATGGGGATACAGACATTGATTCACACACTAACCTCCCTGCTATCCGCACCAGCGCAGCACGCCTTAATCAAGTCGAGTTGCCACCCTTCAAACGTGCGATTGATGCTGGCGTTGGAGCCATCATGACCGCTCACATTGTGGTACCTGCCCTTGGCGGCGATGCGAAAACTCCTGCCACTCTGTCCAAGCCAATTCTCACCGATTTGCTCCGCACTACCCTTGGCTTTCAGGGCCTCATCGTTACGGATGCCATGAGTATGGGGGCAATTACTCGCCATTACCAGCCTGGCGAAGCTGCACTCCGTTCTCTTCGCGCTGGTGCAGATATTATCCTGAGGCCCCCAGACTTGGACAAAACCATCAAGCATCTCATTCGCGCAGTACGCACCGAAACTGTCTCAAATCCTCATGAGGGTCACTCTCTGTCTGAACGAATCAATGAATCAGTCCGCCGCATCCTCACAGTGAAGGCCCGGCTCGGCCTTCACAAGAAACGTTTCGTTGATATTGCAAAGGCTCAGGCCTTTCTCGCCTCGTCCCCCAGCCAAGCACTGGCCGAACAGACCGCCCGCCAGAGCATCACCCTGGTGAAAAACCAGAACCGTCTGCTGCCTTTGCCAAAAAACGTGCAGCCAAAGGACGTGATGTGCCTCTCGATCTTCGGTGACCCACACGAGGGCAAGCCTGAGCTTGAACGCTTGCTCCAGGAACGACTCCCTGGTCTGACCTGCAAAACACTTGGCCTGGAGAGCACCGAGAAACACTACGTGGGCATTTACGACGAGGCAAGCAGACACCGGATTATTATCGTCGGACTTTTCGTAAAGGTGAGAGTGAATAAAGGAACGGTGGAACTGCCCGAGAAGCAGCTGAATCTTGTGCGCGAAATTAAGAAACAGGGCCGCAGCGTCATTGCCATATCATTTGGCAATCCTTATTTACTACGCCACATCCCGGACATTAATGCCTACCTGTGTGCCTGGGGCTATCTTGAAATCTGCCAGCGCGCAGCCGCGCAAGTCCTGTTCGGCGAAATCAATCCCCAGGGCCACCTGCCGGTCACAATCCCTGAATGCGCTCCGCGCGGAACTGGGCTTCACTACGAGTAATACATCTGCATGACCCAAATGACGTTCAACTCTCACTCAGACGTTTACTCTGTTGAAAACCCTCACATTTTGCCAGAAATAGTTCGAACTGCCATTCTATTGAGGGTATTAGTGCAGCTC
>CAZVVA010000272.1:0-3679 GCA_964630455.1 uncultured Candidatus Sumerlaeota bacterium | reverse complement strand
AGCCCGATGGGCCCAAGTCCATAGTGGATAACTCGGATGACACGTGCTTCCATCTCGCACTTCTCCTTCCACATATGCGTTATCGGCTACGCCTGATCCTCTTCACCCACGTTACTGCAACACGCATTTGGGTTTCAGGCAATACGGCCAGACACCAAGCAACTTCTGCTGGGCTCTATTTAGCAGCGAAGTCCGCAGCCATTGCTGCGAGAATTTGCTCCTTGAGCGTCTCGTAATCGCCACGGACATATGCTCCGGAGGCATTAGGATGCCCGCCACCGCCAAATTCCTTTGCTACCCGACTGACGTCCACACCGCCCTTTGAGCGCAAGCCAGCGCGCAGACCACCGTCTGCCAACTCATGAAACAGTATCGCTACCTCAACGCCCTTAATGCCGCGCAGCTCGCTTACCAGGCTTTCCGGCTCGTTATCTTCCCCTCCCGCGCTTTTGTACATTTGTTGGGTAATTTCCGACCACACGAGCTGGCCATTGTACGCAAAGTTAAAATTTGCCATCACCCTGCTGGCGAGCCGGACCGACTCGGGTTTCCTAGTCTCGTAATATTCACGGGCAATCAAGTGGGGTGCTGCGCCACTGCGCACGAGCTCTGCGGCCACGCTAAAAGTGCGATCAGACGTATTGGGGTATCGGAATGAACCAGTGTCTGCGATAATGGCGAGATAAAGACAGGTGGCAATTTCGAACGTTATTTCCATGCCAAGACGTTTGACCACATGAAATACCTGCTCACCTACCGCAGCAGATGTTTCGTCAATATAATTGATGTCGCCAAACTTGAGGTTGGAATAGTGATGATCAATATTAATCAGAACGCCCTGAGGTTGGAAGTCCTCAGCCACTCTGTTGATCGCTCCACAATCAACTAGGATGGTGACCTCGGGCCGATAATTCGGGTCCAGCGTGGGCTGAATATTCTCAATGCCCGGCAGAAATTGATAATGCTCCATCACAGGGCCCGCGCTGTACAGATGCGCCTCTTTGCCAAGCGTTTTAAGGACATGGTATATGCCAAGCTGCGAACCCAGGCAGTCTCCGTCTGGGCGAATGTGGCCACAGATGAGAAAGCGTGTATAGGAGGTAATTGCACGGCAAATCGCTGAAATTGCATCGTCTGCATCAGGGGATTTCTTGTTACGCGAAAGATTGCTCACGTGTGGCGACCCTACCTTTTGAAAGAATTTGGAAAATATCCTTCGCTAACAAGAAGAATATTTAAGCTAATAAAATATTGTTTATCGTTAACGTGGTCAATACTTTTTTGCTGCAATTATGGGCGTATTGCAGACCCTACAAAAAATGCGGTTCCTCGTACAATCGTGCATCGTCGCTTGCCCGAACTCGATCAGCAACACATGCTGCCGCACGACAGTAAAGTAATTACACGGTCTCAACTTTGTCAGGGATTCTTTTGACCAGAAGCAGGTATGCGGTGAGGAGACCTAAAATTATCCATACAAACACGTCCAATAGCTGACGCAAGGTGTGCGTTCCCAATCCATAGATTGCAAGGGCGAGTAGAAGGCTGAGAAATCCGACGGCTGTTGAACGCAGATAAGTCCTGCTTTTCTGCTGAGCAATCTTTTTTATTTGCATGCACCCCAGCGTCACAAAGAACGCGAGCAGGCAAAGGAAGCCGGCCGCACCGGTTTCCGTGAGCAGCTGGGCATATGCATTATTGCGTAGCGGTGACGTCAATGCCATCTGCATCTCTTGCTCATGCGGGCTATATATGATAAACTCACTGCCGCCAACCCCAACACCAATGAGCGGCCGTTGGCTTATGCTGCTTCTGGCCTGCGCCCATCTTGTGGCAGTTAGCACCCCCTGCTCGCCAAAATACGTTGACGGTGAGACCAGACTGACCAGCCGTCCTTTGATATTGCCCGGTGCCGCCATGTACGTGGCAACCAGGACGAGGGCCAGCGCGAACAGGTGACGCTTGCGCGTCAACCAGAAAAACAGAGCCAAGCCGCCAAATGCACCAGCCATGCCTGCCCGGCTCTGGGTCATCATCAGCGCACTATAGGGCAAAATAAACGACACAGCTACCCAGTGCCGTCGGCTCCGCGTTATCGTCTGATAATATTGCACCGGAATTAACATGCAGATGAGCATAAGATAGCAAGCCATTTGCATGTGTGTGCGGAATGGAAATTGAATCCGGACAGGCGACGCCATATCTGCAGTATCAGCATGTGTAACGGCCTCTTTCCGCAGCAGGTAGCTTTGCACGCCAAAGTTCCCATAGTGATAGAGCAAATATTCCGTGATGCCAAGCGCTGCAACTACCAGTCCGATCAGATAGAAGGTCACTATGACTTTCTTTATAGTTTCTAGCAACGAGTATTGTGTTGCCACTAGGAGAAAAATGAAAAAGGAGAAGCCAAACCCCTTACGCAACGTCGCGAGACTTTCGCCAGGCTCCTTACTGCACAGCGCTGAAAAGAGACATACGAGCAAAAAGAGGACAAGCGGAAGACCAAGCACCACAGGGAACGTCAGGACAGGTTTTTCACTATCCCCTTTGTTGAACCTTACGTTCACCACCAGGAACAGGGCAACGACGAAGATGGCGAAATTCCTGAAGAACGCAACAATAACAACCCCTGGCGACCCTGTGGAGAAAAGCAGCGCTACAATACTGATTAACAGAAAAGCGCCGATACTTTGCCATAACACATTACCCCAGAATATCAGCGGCTGGCGAAGGGCTAGTTTCGTTAGCCAGGTCAAAATGACAATGATTTGCAAGGCGAAATAGACGAACTTAGTGTGCTTTTCAAACGGAAGGACCACGATCAGGGCAATGAGACTTGCCAGGATCGTGACGTCACAGATTCGTTCAACGGTAGCAGTCTTCATTCTTACCGTTTCAGTGCGATGATTAGAGCATTGGCAGGCTCGGATAACGACTCACCGGCGAGCCGCACAAGACTACGCATTCCTGCGTACCAGGCGTATCCTAAACATGGTGCATCACTGAATCCTGCGCGCAGGTGCCATGTAGTTTACCCGCATTGCCCCGGCCGGCTCGCGCCATTATGCCCCAGCGTCTGCTCGAGACGCAGCATCCTTTGACATTTCTTGCGCTCGCTAACAGTCGGATGATGCCTTTTCCAGATAGGAGAACGCAAGGGAAAAAAGGGCGGTTGCGAGGCTGTCCGACAGCCCTTCTAGCAGTCGCATTTATGCGACAGAAGGCGCGATAAATCCTCCAGAGGCGGACAGGTCGCATCGCTACAAAAAACCGAATTACAGGACAGCTTCGTCGTGCTCGAAGTGTGGTGTTGTTGTCATCGCGAAGGAATTAATATCCAGAGGACTTCTCATCAGCCGTGATGCTGAGTCTGGGGCATGTGTCCTGCGTAAGGTAGGATTCCGTACAAACGCGAAGCACTGCATTGCGCAATGGCTTAGCCGAGAAGAAATGCACGGGAGAAACGCAATAAATGATCTCTCAGCCCGCGCAGGCGCAGATCCATCTCTCCTTGCTGCATGCCAGCACAAGGCCAATACTCACAGCCAGCCGGCTGCATCACATTCTACGTACAGTGGCACAAGAAGCACGAATTGCATGTGCGCCAAATTAAAAAGTACGCCCGGCGGGATTCGAACCCACGACCTACGGATTAGGAATCCGTTGCTCTATCCGACTG
>CAZVVA010000271.1:0-3687 GCA_964630455.1 uncultured Candidatus Sumerlaeota bacterium | reverse complement strand
CGTGCTCGATTTGATAGCGCGAATCGAGATCCCTGAAGATAACGGCTGCGCAAGGGTACGCCAAGAACCCGAGTTTGTGTCCGTCGATCACAACCGAATCCGCCTTCTCAAGCGCCGCGACTCGCTCCCGAAGTTCAGGGCAGACAAGTGCGAACCCACCCCACGCGGCATCTACGTGAATATGCACGTCCTCGGCACGCAGGCGACGTATTGCGGTAGAATCCATCTGCTCAAGCGTCCCCGTGAATGTCGTGCCCGCATTAACCACGAAGGCGAGCAGAGGAACGTCAAACTGGAAACAGGAATACAGGTGTTTGAAAACCTCCGAGTTCAATGGTTGTAGCTCAAAGGGTCGCTGCTCGCCTTGATAGAAACGTTCCAGCTCGCCCTTCGCGCGCTCGTGCTGGCGCGAGTCGTGAATCAAATCTGGCCACTCTCCATCGCGGATTCCGCGCAAGAAACGATCGTCGCGCGCAGAATCGCGTTCCAATGCTTCGTCCCACGCTACCGGAACCCGTATGAGATTCTCGTGTCCGATACCCAGAAACCACAGAGATTTCTTCAGCGAGTAGTGCGCACCCGCACTTGTCAGCACAATGCCCGGCTTTCGCCCGATGACTCCTCGCGCACCTACCTCATCCGTTCGTGGTCTCGCAAGCTTGTGATATGTGTAATCACGAGCTACGAGTAGAGCGGTCATGTTCCCGACCGTTCCACATGACACCACATTTCCCCAGGCCCGACATGGATCCATGGCAGTTAAGTGCTTTGCCATCCATTCCACGCACTCCCGCTCCATCTGCCACGTCGCCTCGGATACTTCTGGTACAATATTGTTTGGGTTCTGCGCGGAGACTGCAAATGATGCTGCCAGTGCCGGTAGGTATGGGCTTGGATGAATGTTTATAAAATTGCGTCGATTGAACTTGATTGCAGATGAAATTCGTTCGAAGAACTCGTCAATCCACTCGTATCCCACAGCGCGGGCCTGATGATCCGGCGCGCGTATCTGCTGCATGACTTTCTTTCTATCACCTGAACTTGGTTGGATGTCGCCCTGATCCCACCAGGCTTCGAGAAATGGGAATATCGAGTCTGCCATCGCAGACTTAAGCGGTGCGAGGGCTTCCCGCGCCGAATCGCCCAAGAAACCGTGCGCCAGCTGCGCGGCTGCAGCCTCTCTATCGAATTCCGTTGCCATGCTGTCTACATTGCCTCCTGCTGTCGTTTGGGCCAACTGGGCGTATGCGGCCACACGCCCGAACAATCAGCGGCTTCCGCAGAAGCAGATTCGGCGTAGCGTTGCCATGCGATCTCACAACTCGCTTTGGCAGTTCGCCGCAATCGCCCAGGCAGTCGTGTCAGGTGGAGCGAGACTACTCGAGCGCTTCCAGCAAGCGTTGCGTCCGTAGGTGCGCATCTCGGGAGGTAACGATTGCCGACAATCATACCTGTACAACTTCCCTTAACGCTGCTACGATGCGCCCGTTCTCGCCAGCCGAGCGCGTTGCGATACGTATAAAGCGCTTACCCATGAGATCACCTAACGACGCACAATCACGCACAAGAACTTTGCGCGCCTCAAGTGCTGCGCAAAGGGTGCTGGAATCCCAGTCAGCGGTAGTTATTTCGACGAGAAAGAAATTGGTACTCGATTCCAATGCGTGTAGCCCAGGAATTGTGTTGATCTCAGCGATCAGAGCATTGCGCAAAGCGATCGTCTCTTGGATCATGCGCTCGGCATACGCTGTATCATCCAGAGCATCTATTGCAGCTTCCTGTGCCAGGAGGCCAACGCTCCAGGGCGCAGGCGGGATCGCTCCAAGAGCGGCACGGACCCTGCTACCACAAACGGCGAATCCTACGCGCAGACCCGCGAGAGCGAATGCCTTTGAAAAGGAACGAATGACCACTAGGTGAGGGAACGCATCGGTATCTCTGCAGAGCGAAAGCCTTGGCTTGTAGTCGCCGTAGACCTCATCAACAACAACGACCGTTTGAGTATCGATCGCACGAAGAACATCGAGCACTTCCGATCGCTCCAAGCACGTTCCCGTTGGATTGTTTGGATTAGCAAGAACGACAAGGGCGGGGCCATTTTGACATGTTCGTGCAAGCACCCGTGGATCGATCGAGAAACCGCGGGTCGGTTGTAGCTCGAAACGGCGGATCTTACCCGCTTGTGCCTCAGTGATGCGCTCGTACTCCGAGTAAGTTGGGTCCAGAACTACAACGTCGCGGCCAGCTACAGAAGCGGCAACAATCACGCGCTCTATCAAGGGCGAGGCGCCCGCGTCCAGGATGAGGGAGTTTGGATTGACGCGATAGTGAGCAGCGATTCGGTCGACAAGGCGGTCTGCCCAGCAACTGGGTGTGTTGTTGACAAACGGTACGAGGGCATGCAGGGCGTCGATGACCTGCGGTGATGGCGAATACCAAGGATCATTGACGTCTGCTACTATGTATTCCTGCAAAATGGCTGTGGGGTTTCCGGAGTAGTCCCACACTCTTCCGCCATGAGCCGCGCGCTGCCCATGATGACATGCCGCATGAGGATCGCTCAATGTGAGCCTCCAATCCACTGTGAATATGGCAGTTCCAAGAATCGGAGCCACACAAGCCACCAGCCGAAGAGTAATAAGAACGCCCAAAACACGACGTCCAAGTTGTGCATCAGTTTCAGTCTCTTATTGAGGATCAAGGCAAATATCCCAAAGGCAACCGCGACGATAACTGTGGGTGCCCCTGTCATCGAATTCCGGCCCCGCGTCGCGTGCCATGCCTCCCCCCGAGGGACCCAAGCCGTAGACCCGTTTGGGCGTCGTATACACCGCCGGCCCCGCTGCGCAACGAGATGTTGCAGCGTGAACCGCCAGTTAGACCAAGGTCGTACGGAACAGCTGCATCCAGAGTCTGGCCTTTTAGAGACAACGAAACGAGCATCATCGCGCCTTCCGGAACTGCTCGAGTCACCTGCGCTTCCCAGCCACAGACCTCGTCGTCTCGCTCCAACAGGACATCCTCCGCCCGTATGGCGATCTTAACGCTTCTGCCGACTGTCCGATCTCCGTCGCCCTCCGGATAGAGCCGGAATAGTTCATCCTGCCACTGTACCGAAGCGCATCCGTCCTTGTCAGTCAAAACACCTTCAAGCTGGTTCACCGGCGTAATGGCGGTGAACTCAGCAATGAATAGAGTGGCAGGCCGTTGGTAAACTTGCTTCGGTGGGCCGACCTGCTGCACCCTGCCGCCGTAAAGAACTGCGAGCGTTCCTCCGATCGTCATCGCCTCGACGACATCATGAGTGACGTACAATGTGGTCGGCGCGAAGCGCTGATGTAGCTCACAAACCAGGTGTCGGAGTTGGCGACGGAGGTGCGCATCGACACTCGAAAACGGCTCGTCCAGCAATAGCAGTCCCGGTTGTCGAATCAGCGCCCGCCCGAGAGACACCCGCTGGCGCTCACCACCGCTGAGATGATCAACACTCCGGTCGAGTAACTGATCGATCTTCAGCAGCTCTGCCATGTCCGTGACCATCGCACCTATTTTCTCGCGCGCGTACTTCCTTGCACGAAGCGGGAGCTCGAGGTTCCGCCGCACGCTTCGATGCGGGTATAACGCATTGTCCTGGAAGGCCATACCGACATTCCGCGCCGCAGGGGAGCTCGACGTGCAATCTTGTCC
>CAZVVA010000270.1:3039-3828 GCA_964630455.1 uncultured Candidatus Sumerlaeota bacterium | reverse complement strand
GGATGAATTAACCGAAGCGCTTGGCGTACTCAAGCCACCGCCGACCAAGCGCGAGCTTCATCAAGAGGTACTCCGGACGGTGAAGAATGCGCGCCTCGCGGCAATGTACTTTGAGAAACTCCTCATACTGGAAGAGTTTGATCAATCTACAATTAAGGAGATAATTACCAAAGCATTTACCCTCATTGACGATGTAAAAAGTAAGCAGAATAAGGTGCGGGCTTCGTTTCTAGCACAGGAGAAGCGATTTCGAGCTGTATCGTCGCTCTAGTATGTAACCTTTCCGCAGGATCGCAGGAAGC
The DNA here is from genome assembly GCA_964630455.1 of uncultured Candidatus Sumerlaeota bacterium. Taxonomy (GTDB): domain Bacteria; phylum Sumerlaeota; class Sumerlaeia; order MWCT01; family JAUWMI01; genus JAUWMI01. Next base: position 3,526 of record CAZVVA010000270.1, on the reverse strand, counting down.
ATGTTCGACTTTCTCAAAGGGTTCTCGATCAACTACGTTAATCAGATTGAAATTGTCGTCATCATCGCCATTATTGCCTTTGCTCTATACATTTTTTTCTCCCTGAATCTTTTCAAGAAGGGCTAGGCAACTGAGCAGGATGGGTGAGGAGCTCGGATTGCCATGCCCGAGTCTACCGTAATTAATATGGGATGTGGTAAATATGGCAAATCCATTTCTTACGCTTGAGAATCGCACCCAGGTATGCCGTGAGTATACCAAGCTGTGGGCCGATTTCTTCAAAATGTTCGCGGATGACCTGGTACATCGTAAGATTTACGAGAATGATGAGGCCGCGTTCCAGCAAATGCTCAGTCTCCTTGCGCTGAATCATTACAAATTTGCAGAACTGATGGGCGACAAGCTGAAGGATCCAGAGGGCATTCTCGAGGTGCTCTGCGAGGCGGTGAGTTTGTCGCATTTGAAGATGCAATCTGAAGCCCAATTC
>CAZVVA010000270.1:0-3029 GCA_964630455.1 uncultured Candidatus Sumerlaeota bacterium | reverse complement strand
CATTGTTTCTGGATATGAACAAGTGCCTGGGCAAGCTACAGTCTGAACTCCACATGCGGCAGGAAAAGAAGAAGAAGAAGAAGAAGAAGAAATAGAGAGCATTTGCGCCTACCGCTCATTACACAAACCACAGGGATGATGGGAAAGAAAATGAGTATCCCTGTGGTTTTTTTTTGTGTCGCGTTACGGGCAAATGTTTTGAGAAGTGTGTCTACGTTCTATCACCTGCGAGAGAGAACGATTCAACGTGGGGGAAGCAGAAGCGTCTTCGCAGGCAGTCACCAGGCAGGTTATTTCACCGAAGAAAGGAGCTGGTTGACCTTTTTCATAAGGCGAGCCTGATGGCGTGCGGCTTTGTTCTTGTGAATAATTCCCTTTTGGGCAGTTTTCTCGATCGTGCTTACGGCGTACGTAAGCGCATCCTTTGTACCTTTAATATCCTTCGCCTCAAGGCATTTTTCCACTTTATGGATGGCTGTGCGCATCGCAGATTTCGCCGCCTTGTTTCGAGCCTGGTTTTTCTTGCTTTTCCGCAATTGCTTCGCTGCAGATTTCTTAATAGGCACTCGCCACTACCTCCTTGCTTAGACCGCTAATATGAAAACGAACACGCTGATTTCTCGGCGCACCTCAATTTTGAGTGCTATCTGATATTACAAGACCAATGACTAGTCAAGAAAAAAGGTTGCAAAATGGTGCTTCTGACCGAGATATTTGCTGCGCAGGACGATTCCCTGTCTCCTGTAAGACCATCCAGTAGCTCCTATGTTTTTAGTGCAAAAACACTCTATCCGGGTCAGGCGCGTATACCATGGCACTGATTGGATCTTTCACTGCACCGTCACCCCTTACTTTTACGTGTCAGACAGGGCCACCAAAAGCTCTCTGGTGTGCCTATATACGACTATACGACGCCGCCACGACGCCGTCCAGCAGCCGTGTTATCTTTAGTCATAGAGTTCTTGCCTTTCCGTAATCACAAGCCTGTGAGCCATAGAGAAAGCCGCTGCAGGGGTCTTCACCTGTCGAGATCGAGATCATCCGGGCGCAGTCGTTTGCGACACCGCGTCTTGAGCTGAGATTTCTTCTTGTCCGGCTCGACTTTTGGAGGTTTTTGCGGAAGCGGCAGGCGCCTTTTTGGTTTCCGTTGGCGTTTCATACTCATAGCACATCCTTCAAGATTGACAAGTGAAACACAGCACGTTATCTATACATGGTAATACTAATAGATGAATGGCTGTTAAAATGCAAATGAAACTAGCACACCTGAGGTGCGCAAGTCGCTTCTTGGAGGTCGGCCGTGTACCATAGCTGTAGGGACAGATTATAATCTGTCCCTACGAAATAAACGAAGGCGCGACGTATGAATCTACAAAGTCCGACAGCGCAGGAGCCGTACTTGTCGGTCGTTGTTCCTGCGTTTAATGAGGAACAGCGGATTGGCACGACCCTGGAGCGGATTTGCGACTATCTCTCCCGCCAGTCCTACTCGTGGGAGATCGTGCTTGTTGATGATGGGAGCCAGGACAAGACCGTAGCGGTGGCCCGCCAGTCTATGGCTGGTCGCGCTCTACACACTGTGTTACACGAGCGCAATCAAGGCAAAGGCGCTGCAATAAAGCACGGAATGGTAGCTGCGCGAGGCCAGGTGCGCCTGTTTAGCGATGCGGACCTCTCTACGCCTATTGAGGAACTCAACAGACTCTTGCAGGCGCTGGAGGAGGGGTATGATATTGCAATTGGCTCACGGGGACTCAAAGAGTCGCGAATCGAGCTGCACCAGGCATGGTATCGCGAGATGATGGGCCGCATATTTAATCTCATGGTGCGCCTGCTGGTGCTTGGTGGCATCAAGGATACGCAGTGTGGATTCAAGCTGTTTACGGCCCAGGCGGCTCAGGCCCTGTTTCCACTTCAGAGCATGCAGGGGTTTGCATTTGACGTGGAGATACTCCTCCGCGCACGGCAAAAAGGGTTTAAGATCAAAGAGGTGCCGGTGCGATGGATCAACTCGCCCGAATCAAGGATCCATCCCCTCATAGATTCCACTAAGATGTTTGTGGATCTGGTAAGATTGCGGCTTGGGCTTTTGCCTCGGGCTCCTAAGGACTCATAATCACGGGGAGGCAAGGGATTATGCGTATTGCGGTAATCATGGCAGGCGGTGCTGGCGAGCGATTCTGGCCCGTCAGTCGGCAGAACCGACCAAAGCAACTCCTTCGATTTGATGCACACGCTACTATGCTGGAAGCCTCTGTCAGGCGGATTCAACCCCTGATTGGTCTTGAGCATATCTATATCGTAACCAATGCGAAGCTGAAACAGACGATTTTACAGGAAGTTCCTGACTTACTTCCCGATAATATTCTCTGCGAGCCGATGGGTCGAAGCACGGCACCGTGTCTTGCCTTTGCCGCAGCGGTCGCCTCGAAACGCTATGGCAACCCAACCATGGCTGTGTTAACCGCAGATCACGTCATTCGCGACTCTCAGACATTCCAGCGCAATGTGGAGGCAGCACTGCGATTCGCTGAAGAACAGGACGCTCTCGTCACGTTCGGCATTCCGCCGCGCACTCCGGCTACCGGATTTGGCTACATTGAGGTGGGCAAGGAGATTCAATCAACGCCTGACGGAACGATTTATCAGGTCAAGCGTTTTCGGGAAAAGCCAGACCTGGAAACTGCCAGGAAGTTCCTGGAGAGTAGCAATTTCTTGTGGAATAGTGGAATGTTTTTTTGGAAGACCGCCGTGTTTCGACAAGCGGTTGATACCTTTCTTCCGGCGATGTCCGCTGGTATTCAGGCGATCGCTGACGCATGGGACACTTCGGCGGCGAAAAAGGTAATTGGCCGCGTCTTCGGGAAATTTCCGACCATCTCGGTTGACTATGGCATTATGGAGAAGGCATCCGATGTTTTCGTGGTGCGCGCCGAGTTTGATTGGAACGACATTGGGGCCTGGGATGCGCTCGGAAAGATCCATGCAGCCGATGCAATGGGCAATATCGTGGTGGGCCAGTGTATTTC
>CAZVVA010000269.1:0-3834 GCA_964630455.1 uncultured Candidatus Sumerlaeota bacterium | reverse complement strand
GACGGTAGCCCTTCGGATGTGTCGGGTCTTCCACGCGGTTGATCCCCACATCAATCACCACAGCGCCGGGTTTCACCATATCAGCGGTGATAAAATTGGGCCTGCCCATTGCGACGATCAGGATATCCGCCTCGCGACAGACTGCTGCGAGGTTTCTGGTTCGGGAATGGCAGACGCAGACCGTTGCATCCCCGCGAGCTCCCTTCTGGAGCAGCAGTTGCGCCATGGGTCTTCCCACCAGATTGCTGCGACCGACGATCACGGCTCGTGCACCGGCGATTTCAACTCCGCTTCGCACCAGCAACTCTTGCACGCCGTACGGGGTACACGGAATAAAGCCTTCTCGCCCGTGTGCTAGCCGGGCGATATTCTCGGGATGCAGACCATCAACATCCTTTTCAGGCTTGATCTGTTTTAGTATGTCGAATTCATCGAGGTGTTCAGGAATTGGCAGCTGCACCAGTATCCCATGAATGCGCGCATCGGCATTCATGCGATCAATTGTTTCATACAGTTCCCTGTATGTTGTGCTGGCTTCGAGCTTTACGGTTTGAGAAAACAGACCTGCCTTGTCGCATGCTTTCCGCTTCATGTTAACGTACACTCGTGAGGCGGGGTTATCACCCACCAATACAGCGGCCAACCCGGGGACGATTCCGTGCTTCGACTGCAAATCACGTACTGCTGCAGAAACTTCTTTTTTGATCCCCTCTGCAATTTGCTTGCCGTCAATGATTTTCACTGCCATTTAGTTCCTCCCACACTAGCGGTTTTACCAATGGCTTATGCGGAGAAGCCGAGCAAATCTAGGGCCTGCGTCACGCTCTGGGCCCGGACGAACTCGACATTCGCTGCTCTGAGGCGTTTTGTCACAGTGCTCTTCGCCACGAGGCATTTTGTAAAACCGAGGCGTGTGGCCTCGTGAATACGCCGATCCAGATGGCTGACCGACCGAATTTCCCCGGCCAGTCCGACCTCGCCAATAGCAATGAGTCGCGGGTCAACCGCGTGGTTGCGAAAACTGCTCACTGTGGCCAGCGCAATTGCCAGGTCAATTGCCGGCTCGTCAACTCTGATGCCTCCCGCGATGTTAACGAAGACGTCCTGATCTATCAATCGCAGTCCGACCCGTTTCTCCAGGACCGCCATTAATAGCGACACACGCCGATGATCCACGCCGCTGGTTGATCGCCGGGCAATGCCAAACCCACCGTTAAAGCTAGTCAGGGCCTGAATCTCGACGAGCAATGGCCGGGTGCCCTCCATGGCCGAGGAAACTACCGAGCCAGGGGTTTCTGGTGGTCGTTCCTGGAGAAAAATCTCCGAAGGGTTCTTTACTTCCTTCAGACCCGCGGCAGTCATTTCAAATATGCCGATCTCATTTGTGGAGCCAAAGCGATTCTTGACGGCGCGAAGAATGCGGTAAGTATGGTGACGTGCACCTTCAAAATAGAGAACCGTGTCAACCATATGTTCCAGCACGCGCGGGCCGGCAACCACCCCGGTCTTTGTCACATGGCCAATGAAGAAGAGCGGCATGCGCTCGGCTTTAGCCAGATAAAGCAGCCGTGCCGCACTCTCGCGAATTTGCGACACACTTCCCGGCGCAGATTCCAGCTCCGGAAGATAGATCGTCTGAATGGAATCCACGATAACAACGTGCGGCCGCAAGGCCGAAATGTGTTCGATGATAAGATCGGTATTCGTCTCCGGCAGCACGTAGAGTCGCTCGTGCAGTGCCTCCAGCCGCTCGCCGCGCAGCCGTAGCTGTTCCGCCGACTCTTCCCCGGTCACGTACAGAACCGCCTGCTCGTCCTGCAAACAAAGTTGATGGGCCACCTGAAGCATAAGTGTTGACTTGCCGATGCCAGGCTCTCCTCCGATTAGGCTCACTGAGCCGGGAATAACACCATTGCCGACTATTCGGTCAAACTCACTTATATGAGTGAGCATACGCTTTTCCGGGGTTTTCGGCAGGGCATGGATCGATATTGGCTTGGTGGAGCGGCCTTCAGGCGACAGGGCGCGTCCAGCTCTTGGGCGCTCTGAAACCTGAATTTCCTCAACCAGGCTATTCCATTCACCACAGCTTGCACATTTGCCAGCCCAGCGCGGGCTAGACTGGCCACAATTCTGACAGACGAATACCACTTTCTTCTTTGCCATAGCCCTCCGGCTCCTTCGCCAGAGAATCTTCCCTACAGACTCTGCGCTATTCCCTGCGATACAGGGTTGTCCCCGAAGGAATCTCGCGGCTTTGGAAATCGGCTGGAGTCAACTCTGGATAGAACAGGCAATTCTTGCCAATGCGCGTCTGCGCGGGAATTACAACGCCTTTTCCAATGAGGGTAATACCACTGCTCAGCAAGGAGGGGAATTCGGCGTTGCTACGCTCCTCGCCCGTGCCGATTTCACATCCGGCCTCGACACAGACGTTTTTGTCGAGAATGGTGTTTTGAAGAAAGGCACCCTCATCGACCTCAACGTTGTCCATAAGAATCGAGTCCTGAACCCTGGCACCTTTGCGAATCCTGACGCCTGGAGAAAGGATGCTATGAGTGACTTCACCTTCAATAACGCAGCCGGTGGAGACGATGGACTTCGACACTGCGGCCCGGGACAGGATTTTCGCAGGGCCTCGCTCGTGCGGCTCGCGCAATGCGCTATTTGTCCGCACGCCCCACTTGCCCAGATTAATTCCTGAACCGGGATCAAGAATTTCCATATTGGAATCGCGATAGGCCTCAATCGTGCCGACGTCACGCCAGTAGTCATTGAACAGATAGCAATAGACGCGGTCTTCGGCAATCATTTTAGGAATAATGTTCTTGCCAAAATCATGGGTCGAGGATGAGGCTGCGTCTTCGCGAAGCCGCTTAACAAGTATATCGCGTGTGAACACGTAAATTCCTAGTGAGGCGATTTTTGTTTTGCATTCTTTGGGCTTCTCGTAGAAGCGGAGAATGCGACCTTGCTCATTAACGTCTGCCATTCCGAACCGGACACTCTCTGAAGACGACACCTCCTGCATGGCAATCGTGAGATCGGCGCGCTTCTTGAGGTGAAATCGGATCATATCGTTGTAATCCATGTGATAGACATGATCGCCAGACAGAACCAGAACAATGTCCGCGCGAAATCGGGCGAGAAACGAAAGGTTCTGGTAGATCGCATCAGCAGTGCCTGCGTACCAGTCAGAGTCTTCTTCGCCCGTGTAGGGAGGAAGGATTCTGGCACACCGCCGCCGGCCGATGAATCCCCACGCCTCCCCTGTACCGATGTGATCCATCAGCGAGTAGGGTTTATACTGTGTTAGAACTCCAACGTAGGGAATGCCAGAATAGGCGACATTGCTGATTGTAAAATCAATGATCCTGTAGATGCCTCCAAATGGAACTGCAGGTTTTGCCCGCCGCTGCGCGAGAATCGACAGTCGGCTTCCGGCTCCCCCTGACAGTATCATCGCTACCACGGTTGGCATAGCGAGTCCTCCCGGGCTGCATGCCGCTTTTTCTTTCTTCTGGTGGAGCTCATCGTAAGGCGTCTTGTCATTAAGTTGATGTTAGTTTAATATTATGGCCGCTGGGGAAATGACGTCGGCTGCTCTGGCGCAGATCAACATGGGGATAGACCTGGCATTCAGGCTCGATTTTCGTTTTTCTTGCAATCACTGCACCTTTGCCGATTACCACGAGTCCTGCGAAGTTTTGGGGTAGCTCTGGATTACTTTCCAAGCATCCGGCTTTTCCTCCCACTACGCAGTCTGGTTCAAAGATGGCATCCTTGTCAGAGATGACACGGCAAAGGTGCGCCCCGCGGCTCACCGTAGTATCG
>CAZVVA010000268.1:953-3846 GCA_964630455.1 uncultured Candidatus Sumerlaeota bacterium | reverse complement strand
TTACCCGCCTCAGGCGTGGTTACCCCGCCCATGGGCGAGGAGACCTCGCCCCTACTTGTGTCTTGGAGTGCGGTAGCGGAACGTAGTGGAGCTACCGCTTTCTTGCGAGAGAAATGCCGAAGTCTTTGAACAATTGCGCGAGCTTCAAGGAGTGATAACGTGGAAAGTCCACAGTATGTCAGGCTGAGCCTTGCAGCGGATATGACACTAGGGTTTCGCCCCGGTCGCTTCTGGCGCAATGCGCGTATGAGCTGTATTAATCTGCTTCTGACCTACGCGGATGGCTGCCGCGCTAACTGTGCGTACTGCGGACTGGGACGTGAGCGCAAGGGGGAGGAGCAGAGCTTTATTCGTGTCCCCTGGCCTACCCGTTCTCTCCAGGAAGTCGCTGAACGCTTGCAACACAATGCAATTGCTGAGCGCATATGCCTATCAATGATTACGCATGCCAATGCGATGCGTCATACTATCGAGCTGGCGTCTCACTTTGACAAAACCTGTCCGCAGTCAATTTCATGTCTGCTGGGCCCAACGATAACGCGGCACCAAGATTTAGTATTACTGCGCCAGGCAGGGGTTGATAAGATCGGCATCGCATTTGATCTCCCAACCCGCGCGCTTTTTGATGAGTACCGTGGCAGGGGTGTTCGCGGGCCGCACAGATGGGAGACCTATTGGAAGCGCTTTGACGAAGCGGTTGAAATCTTCGGCCCGGGCAATGTCGGTAGTCATTTTATTGTTGGCCTGGGAGAAACAGAACAGGAGCTCGCCACCGCCTTTCAGCAGGTGAAAGATCGCGGAGGAGAGAATCATCTCTTTTCGTTCTACCCCGAGGCAGGCACAGAGTTGGAAGACGTGACACCGCCACAGCTTGATGGATATCGCCGCGTTCAGCTGGCCTGCTTCCTGATTGACGAAGGGCTAAGCCATAGTAGTAGATTCGCATTTGAATCAAGCAGCGGGAAGATTCTCGATTTTGGAATTGCCCCGCAGGAGCTGGACAAGGTTATTGACAGCGGCTGCCCTTTTATGACACGCGGCTGCAGGAATAGCAAAGGTCGGGTAACCTGTAACCGTCCTTTTGGCAACTCATGGCCCGGGCCAGGATTGCGGAATTATCCCTTTCAGCCAAACCACGAAGATATTCAACGCATACGACAGCAACTAGCCGGTCTGGAAGAACCAGAATGGACAATCCCGCGCAGTCACTGCGCACGTATTAGTCCGGCAAAAGAGCAATAATGCCACGACTGGACAACACCATCCATTTCTTTGCACCCTCCTTGAAACGATATGAGACTGACGAGTACTCAAACAGCCGCAATCCAATCTTTGTCCCTATCTCCATAACCAAAAACCACTGTGAGCTCTTTTGCGATCACTGCAAGACCCGTCTCCTCAGCTCGATGTATCGCGTGGGCTGCCCCGATGACCTATGGCGCATGGCTGTGCAGCTTCACCACCGCGGGTGTCGAGGCATTTTGGTCACAGGCGGATGCGACCGCGAAGGATGCCTTCCTGTTTTGCCTTACGTTGAGATATTGCGACGGATTAAACAACAACTGGGACTGACGCTCGCGGTTCATTCCAAGCTCCTGGATGAACCATTGGCAGACGGACTTGCCAGAGCCAATGTGGATGTGGTCATGTTAGACGTTGTCGGCAGCACGGAAACGCTCCGCACCGTTAACCATCTGGCAGGAAAGAGCGTGGCCGATGTGGCACACTCATTGGATTGGCTGGATCAATACGGACTGGCAGCTGCACCACACATTGTGATCGGGCTGCATTATGGCAAGATCCGTGGCGAGCTTGAGGCCCTGGAAATGCTGCGCGATAAAACATTACGAGCCCTTGTGCTGGTAGTGGTTAACCCGCTGCGGCAGACACCTATGGCCAACGTATCGCCGCCTTCCCCTGAGATAGTTAAAAGTATTTTCACTCAGGCGCGGACGTGGTTTCCACACACACCGCTACTGCTGGGGTGTGCACGGCCTTCGGGCGCGTACCAGCAACGACTTGACCGTATGGCGCTCGATGTTGGCGTGGATGGGATTGCCTATCCAGCGGAAGGAGTTGTGGCGCTGAGTCGCGAGCGGGGCCTCACGCCGGTGTTTTCTGAACAGTGTTGCGCGCTCATTGATGGCATGCGCACATAGTATCCCGCCGACCCGTCAAAAGGCTAAGAATGTCTGGCTTATGTTGGGCTCTTCCTTTTCATCTGGAGATTCGCGCTAATAGCCTGAAGAGCCATAAGGTGTTGGTGTTCTTCCTCCTGCATCTGCACCAACTGAGTATAAATAGAGGGAAAATTCTTGGCTGCATGAAGCGCCTCGTCATATAAAGCAATAATTTCCTTCTTGTCCTGCACGATCAGGCCCATCAAATAGCCCAGCGCCAGGTAGTTAATGTCGGCAATGTCGAAGTCAAACGTCCCAGGATCGGGAATGCCCTCGAGAAGCGTAATCAACTGGCCTATTTCCCTAGCGTGACGCTTTTCGTCCGCGATGACCGTCTCTAACACCTCCAGTGCAGGTTTCTCATCTGGCCGCACGTACGGATTAGCGCCCAAGACATATTGAACCATAGAGTTGTATTCCTTCGACAGAATAGCGTTGAGTTTCTCAATAGCGTGCTCTTTCTCTTGTTGTTTCATGACTCTCAGCCGTTGATCGCTGTTAATTACTGCAAGGCGACAGTTACAAACCGAATGAGCGGACTCCAGTATACGCCCAACACGATGGTCGGCACAACCAGTACCAGTAAGAGAAGACCATCAGCCAGAGACCATGGCACTGGTGGCCGTTCTACGTCTGCCTTCTGCAACACCATAGCATTTACAATCCGCATATAATAGTAAAGTGACACGACTGTGTTCCCCACCCCGATCAGT
>CAZVVA010000268.1:0-943 GCA_964630455.1 uncultured Candidatus Sumerlaeota bacterium | reverse complement strand
ACCATGTACCCTCGGCGATGAGGATGTAGAAGAGATTGAACTTGGCGATAAAACCGACTGTCGGTGGGATCCCAGTGAGCGAAAAGAGAAAAATAGTCATCGCTACCGCCAGAAATGGCAGCTGGCTAACCAGGCCTTTACAGTCATCAAGCAGACTGGACCCGAGCTTGTTTATCAGGATCATTGCAACCAGAAATGCACCAAGATTCATAAAAAGGTAGGCAACAAAGTAGAACAGCATTGCCTCCAACGCCTTGGCGTTCATCACGGCCAGCCCCATCGTGATATAGCCAGCATGGGCGATACTGGAATAGGCAAGCAGGCGCTTCAAATCACGCTGCCTGATCGCCACCAGGTTTCCCACACTCATGGTGACAACCGCCAGCACCCAGAATAACGGCCGAATGTCAAGTCGCGCGATAACTCCCTGAAGCGTCTGGCCGAGCTCCACGTCTGCAAAAAGCGGCATAAGAAAGCGAAAAAGTGCTCCGAAGCCCGCTGCCTTTGAGGCTACTGCCAGGTACGCTGTGATTGGTGTTGGCGCGCCCTGATAGACGTCCGGTACCCAGAAGTGAAAAGGTACCAGCGACATCTTGAATGCGAATCCCACCAACACGAACAACAGGGCCACCAGCGCCACCTTCTGCGTCGAAATGCCTCCAATTGCTGCGGCCATGCTGAATGATCCAGTGATGCCGAACAGATAGCTGATGCCAAAGAGCATGACGCCCGACGCAACTGCGCCATACAGGAGATATTTCAATGCCGCCTCGCTGGACATCCGATCGCGCTTCAGATATCCTGCCAGCACATATGACGATAGGCTGACCGTCTCTATGGCCAGGTAGAACATAAGAAAATTTGTGGCGCTGACCAAGAGGCACATGCCGAGCGTGGCAGTAAGGAGAATCGCATAGTACTCCCCACTTTTGTAGGTACGCAC
>CAZVVA010000267.1:560-3948 GCA_964630455.1 uncultured Candidatus Sumerlaeota bacterium | reverse complement strand
GTATGGTATAGTACCCGCCGATAGAACACCACAATCGGCGTCATCGGATTCCAGAGGTAAAAAAAGTAGAGGAAAAACAGCCCATCGGAATAGCGCTGGGCCACTTTGTCTTGTACATGGTACAACGCATAAAAAATCGGCGTGACGTAGAACCAGAGATTGAGCACAACCTCTGTAATCGAGGTGACATCGCGGTAGAATACATTCAGCGAAGAGACGAGCAGGGCCAGCGAAAAAATCAGGAGTGTCTGCAGCACTATGCCAATGGGCATCAACACAAGGTATGGAGAGAATGGAATCCCAAAGCCCACCATGAAGGCAAACAGCACAATCAGGGCGAGGAGAAAATGCACCAGATTCGCCAGAACCGTTGCGGCTGGAAACACAACAGCCGGCACCTGGATCTTCTTGATCAGATTTGCGTTGGACAGAATAGAATACAACGACTCCATTAATGTCCCGGCAAAGAACATCCATGCCATAACACCCGCAAGAAGGTGAAGAACAAATGGTAATCCAGGATTGCGCAAAGGAAATGGAAGAATGAGTGAGAAGACAAGTAGCAGTACCAGCGTCAGCAACAGCGGTTTGGCCACTGACCACACAAACCCCAGCACCGACGCCTTGTAGCGCGTCTTAAGCTCACGCTTGATCAGATTCCAAACCAACTCTCGCGACTGCCATAGCGTCACTAAGATGCGCATGCTGCCCACCTGATAAGGCGCCGCCACATGCCTCTTGCGACCTCCAGGCGGGCGGCGCGCAATTACCCCTGTTCCATTGCAGGGCTTAGTTAATCCCTGGCTGTGGCAAAAGATCAAGAAAATTCTTCCCTGCCCGCCGTACTACCAGCCGCTCGCAATTTTCCCTCTGTGCATGGTTACCAACAGGAACCGGTAGCTGGCGCCCAGGTCGCTTGAAAATAAAAAAAAGCAGGTAAAAGATGTAAAGTCCATCTTTTACCTGCCTATGCTGTGTATCCCGCGGTTCGCTTAATTACTGTCGAATACTAATACTAAGGAATCGCGAGATAATCAATCACAACGCTGTCCAAGGTGATGGTACCGCCCTGCGCCGCGTTGAAGTCAATCACATCGATCGTCACGATGAACCCATCCTGCGCGGCCGTTGGTGTGCCGGGCATAGTTGGCGTCTCGAAGTAGACGTCGTACTCAGTACCAGCAAGTGCTGGCATTGCGCCTGGGCCACCTACGCCTTGGCTGTTCAACTCCATCGCCGCCGTCATCTGGCCGTCTTCACTCTGGGCGCGCAGTCTCACCTGTGCCAAGTCGTCTCGATCCGCATCAGTCGCAGTCAGAGTGTATGTCGCCCGGTAGAGCTTGTCCGCCACATAGGTCAGCTCATTTGCTGCCCCGCTCGACTGCCACCATCCATAATTGCTCGAGTTAGCAACGGTGGACGTAATGGAGAGCGTGTCTGTGCCAACGCCGGACGTAACTGGACCAAAGCCAACGTTTGTCAAGAATGCCCAGTTGGCAAAGTCAGCTGAAGAGCTATACGTCTTTACCGCTGTGCCAGCTCCCGGACCTGGGAACCGCTCCACTGTAACCTCATCCACATAATGCGTCCCAGACTGCCCCGCGTCGAAGTCAAGCATATCAAAAGTAACACCCATGTCGCCGCTCAAGATCGGCGCAAAGTAGCAGGCGTATTCTTTTGTGGTTGGGTCAGTTGGCAAGGAGTAGCTCTGCGGAGCTGATGCGTTCACGACGTGCGATACGGACTCAAGAGATAGCTCCTGGACCCATCGCATGCGGAACTGCGGATTCGCTGACGCCACGGTTTGACTGGAGGAAGCCAGGAATCTGGCCCGGTAAACATTACCTGCCACGTAAGCAATATCGGTCGGCGGGCTTTGCCAGAACCCCACGCGGTTCGTTGCATCATTTGCTGAACTGACCGTTAACCGGCCACCACTATATCCGGACGTTGCGCCGGAGAAATCCGGCGGAACATTTAGCGGCAGGAATGTCCAGCCTTCAACATCAGTATCAAACGTGTATTGCTTGATGGCACCACCGCTAAGCGCGTCTAGCTCCCCTTCAATCGAGTATACGAACACGTTCCTGGAATCTTCCAGAGCGCCGTCAGATGCATACAGCGTGATAAACTTGTCGTGCTGTGCACCCTCCACAATGCCCGTATAAGGACCGTTCTCGGTCCCATCCTCAGAATGTGGACTCGCGTAGATATCCCGGATAGTGGGGGTATAGTCAGTTGCGCCTAGGGTTAAATCCTTAGCACCGGGGGTTATGGTATTGCCGACTGTTGTCTGCGTAATCCCGCTAATCTCGAACCAGTCGGTAGGCGTTAAGGCAGGACTCTCCTCCTCGATGAACGACCATTTTAGCAACGTCTCAGTAGTGTCTCCGTCGCTAACATAGTCGAGAAAGTCGAACGCATTAGTGAATCGGAAGAAATTCCGATCAATCGTCCATCCCAGATTGTCTTCCGCATCGCCAATAACGACGTCCGGAATAGGATTTATGACAGGCGCATAACCATATACGCTACCACTGAACAAGGCAATAGCAACAATTGCCAGGGTTACGAATAACCCTTTCCGCATTGTCTTCCCTCCTTTCTATTTCCAGTATGCGCGTTCACAGTACTAGGTTTGATAGCACCCCGCCTGTGAACTTACACCAAGCAAATGGTAAAGAGGGTGTTGCTATCACCTCCCGGACGTAATTACTATCCTATGGACGATATATTTATATACTCTTCCCGCCAAGTCGTCAACTCATTATGTGAACCGTCTCTGAAAACTTCGGGATGGCAACTGCTACAGGAGCCGCAGAATATATGTCCGCTGGAAATGGAACCACGGGACGGACGACTTGAATCTAGTGTTACTTTCTATACTTCCTTTGCCATTGCTGTCAAGCTTTTTTTTGTGCAGATTGACAGTTGAATGCTATCTCCTGGCTAATTCTGACATTATCATTCTGGTCAAAGTTGCATATCACTTTTTAATACTAATTTCATTGAATTTAGAGCAAAAGGAGAACATACTTTCTTTTCAGTTACTCCAGCATTTCGCTGTTCTCTGCTGTCTTATCTCCATTCGATTTTGCGGTCATCCTCTTTTTCGAGGCTCCCATGAAGTTTCTTACCTCTGGGACTCTTAAGATCCGCTGTCTATTATGGCTTCAGCTCTGCCATCCACACACGAACCTCATCTTTGCGTGGCCCATCGAGCTCCACATACTGTTCAAAATAGAATAAAGCCTTAGTGCCATCCCGATATACATCACTAAAGATAATGCCCAGGTTCAGGTAGGCATTTGCAAATCCGGGGTCAAGGACCAGGACATGGCGAAATGCTTCCACTGCCTTTTCGTACTCGTTTTGCTTCATATAGGCC
>CAZVVA010000267.1:0-550 GCA_964630455.1 uncultured Candidatus Sumerlaeota bacterium | reverse complement strand
TATTAAACACATCGCACTTCTCAGGATTGAGCTCCACCGAGCGCGTGTAGGAGGTCACTGCTTGAGGATATCGTTTCTGCTCAAGATAAAGATTTCCGAGCTTAAAATAGCTCTCAGCATTATCCGGCGCAATATCCAGGGCGGCCAGATAATGTTGCTCCGCTCGATCAAAGCGTTTCAATTTCCGAGAGGTGTCCGCAAGCATGATGTGGCATTGCACGTGACGGGGATTCAGCTTCAGAGCATCCTCGTACTCCCCAATAGCCTCCTGATACATCATCTTTTCCCGGAACGACTCGGCTTTCTGAAAATGGTAGGCGAAACTGCCGAGAATCATACTGTCTTGCTTATCGTAGCGTTGCACAGCATTATTCCCAGACTCTCGGTCGAATAACAGCTGCTTTACCTTTTCTAGAGAGGGAACGCCCTGCTCGGTCTTCTGAATACTAACCTCTGAGAGCGTTGGTGAACTTGTCTCAGTCGAGATATCCAAAGGCTTTGTCTCCGTGACGGATTGCTGATTGTTCTGTGATGAACTATCCAGGGAAGC
>CAZVVA010000266.1:0-3966 GCA_964630455.1 uncultured Candidatus Sumerlaeota bacterium | reverse complement strand
CTCCACCGGTGCGCTGTAAGGTCCGCTTCGCAACGGTATCTTGGTGATGTTGGGATTGGGAGTCAGCACTTCACCTAACGCTTCAGGACTCATAAGTGAACCATTGTCGTCGACGAAGTCGGAGGATGAGTACTGATTCAAGTCGTTGGCGTCGTTGAATGCACCGCGAAGAATCGTGAGTTCATTCTTTGCATCAACACCAGGTAAACCGCCGCTTTCAGCCAGCGCGTGCAGCACGTCGTTCTCATAAGCGGCAAGTTCCAGGGCGTAGGTCTCCCCACGGTTTCTCTTGTGGTCCATTTGAAGCAGGCATATGGGGCTGGTTCATGGCTCTTGAGCTGGCCAGGAGCTAACAGCGTGCTGCGGTATTGTTCTCCTAGGAACCGCGCTGCCTGCGTTTGCCAGTTTTGCGCATTTGCAAGCGAGCCGTGGTGAGACGCGAGACATAGCCCGGCAGCAGGAATGCCCCCAGGTGAACGTTTGGATTATAGTATCGGGTTTTGAGCTGGAATTGGTTCAGTCGGCTAGGACGAAATGCCCCAATCGGGTTCTGTTTCACGGAGCAAAATGCCAGACAATAGCTCCCGTCAGAGTAGGTGGGGATGTGTGCCATGTAGGCCAGCGCAATTGAGTAGACGCTGCGTAGTTTCTGAAACGTAGCACGGACGTGGCGGGGGGTATAGAAGGGCGATCCCACCTGGGCAGTCATAACGCCCTGCGGCGCCATGGCCTTGCGGGTATGGCGGTAAAAGGCAAGGTTAAACAGGGCTTTGCCAGGTCCGGCGGGATCAGTGGAGTCAACTATTACGATGTCGTAGCCGGCTTTCACTCGACGGATGTAGCGAACCCCATCCTCGATGATTAAATGAACTTTACGGTTTGAGAGCCCTGCGCTGATGCCAGGGAAAAAACGGTGGGCAACGTCCGGCACCTGCTCGTCTATCTCAACTACGTCTACGCTCTGAACGCCCGGGTGTTTGAGAATTTCGCGAACTACGCCCCCATCTCCACCACCTATTACGAGAACCTTGCGGGGATTTGGATGGGAAAGGAGGGGCACGTGGGTGAGCATTTCGTGGTAAGCAGCTTCGTCGCGCTCGGTCAGCATGATCGTGTTATTGAGCACGAGCATCTTGCCAAAATCTTCGGTGTCGAAAACCTCAATTGTCTGGTACCGACTTTTACGGCGGTACAGACGTTTCTTGACTTTGATCAGGATGCCAGCGCCAGCGCTATGCAGCTCGCGGTACCATGTCGGCGCCATCATAGACTCCTTGAGAGAAAGAAAGAAGCACAATTCTTTCAACGGACATGGGATACACGCTGCAGAATTGTGCTTGCAACGACTTATGGGGTTGCGGGTCACCCGCCCAAGCGGATGGATGCGTGCTGGCTTTGCTACCGATGTGAGAGCTTGTGGGGCAATTTGCCTCTGGGTACATCGAACAAGCCGCGCGACATTTCTACCTGCGACACGCGCTTGGCACCCAGCTGTCTTTTCAAATAGGGCAACGCTTTCCAGGGTCGAATAGTGTTCCCACAAGTCTCAAACGTAACAGCCACGTAGCCATACTCAGGCCACGTGTGCACCGCGAGGTGTGATTCTGCTATAATGATCACCCCGCTTACCCCTTTGGGATTAAACCGTGTGAAAGAGTGATCAATGATGGTGGCTCCCATGACTTCCGCTGCACGCAGAAGTAGCTTTTCAATCCGTGCAACGTCGTTCAGGAGCCTCTTGTTGCATTCGTAGAAATCCAAGACCACCACTTTAATCAAAGATTCCAACGGTCCTGATTCCTTTTACAAAGAGTCTGTGTGTGACGTCAGCCGCCCATAGGAATTTGCCACCAGACGAATGTCAGGCTCTGCGCTCCGGCTTCACTCCAGAGCACTGAGAACCGGACGTCGCTGTGGCCTCTTTCCCTCCAAACTGTGTCAAAGAATTCACACGGTCACTGGCCGACACCTCAAATGTCAGTGACCAGACATAATTTCGGGCAACTAAAACATCTATTTCTTAATATGCTTCTCTCCCCATGTCAACAAATAATTCCAGATGATCGAGTCTTAATGTCAAGATATTTTCGTATACGCGGTTCTCCCCGCAAGTATGAAACATAATGATCCCGACACCGGATCAGAATAGGAGCTCGAGCGTCATGATGCGTTTCGGTGGAACGGTAAGTGCCACACGGTGGCGATTGCGAAGCGCAAGTGGTTGTGTCAGCCGCTCGAGCAGATTTGTTATGCGCACTTTCTTGAGCCGCCATTCACGATCCCAGTGCGTGTGCGAAACAATATGCATTTCATACGATTTTACCTTTGCCATCACAAGCCTCCTGATTTCTTCTGAACGTAGTATCGCGAGCGATGTGGGAATCTCGAATCACACAATGTTAGCATGGCCTTTTATCATGATGCTGTTTTTCACGCAATGAAATGTTGCATAGTGGCTTGTTTTAACTAAAGACTGCCACAGAGACACGGAGGCACAGAGAAACCGTAGGGGCACGCCGCGGCGTTCCCCTACAATGCCCATCAAAATAATAATCCCATGTATACCATTCGGCATCACCAAAAATTCACCTAATTTGATATTAATACGATGAAAAATGTTTTAAACGCACGAATAATTTGGGACAATGGATAATGCACCATTTTTTTCGTAGGGGCAGGCCTTGTGCCTGCCCTACTATTTTGGGCAACCCACCGCGGCGGGTTGCCCCTACGATATCAATAATCACGGCGCTAATTCTTCCGTTGTGTACATTGCGTCGTAGCGGTTAATGCGCCTTGGGCGCACATTTTGATAACGTCTCTTAAGAACTGGCTACATAGCTTACGACTGGTTAAAAAAGCATGATTTGAGAATCTTGAGGAGAATCGGGATCAGGTAATTGTGGATGGCAGCATTCAGTGGTTATATCTTTATTCTTGCACTGGCAAAGGTCCACTGAGATGCCATATTCGGCGGCAATCATCTTTAGTTGCTCGTATTTTTCACGGCGATAATCAGGTGCTACCACTGAAATAATACCAGTGCCGCAGTATTCCTCAATCCGGTGCGTGTAATAGTGTTTTTCTATCTCGCGAAACGACCACTCATTAAAAGAAAGAGACAGCGGCATATTAATACTGGGGCGAAGAAACATATATGACGCCACTGCATGTGTAATCCCCTGTTTGCTCGCCTCTCCTAGCAAAGAAACAAATGATTCCTCCATATCAGTGAGCTCCGGGACCAAAGGGTCCATGCGTAATTCCGCATGAACGCCATTCTCGACCAATTTTCTGATATTTTGCAGGCGAGTAGAGACGCTGGCTGTTTTGGGTTCAAGCAATTGCCTGATGCTCTCATCGACTGTCGTCATCCCAACCTGGACATGGACTTTTCCCGGATAGTGCGCAAATAACTGAATGAAACTTTCAGGGATTTCAGATTTACTTGAGATAAGTACAAAAATTCCCTCGCGGAGCAAAAGTTCCATTGCAGCATAAAGATTCTGCAAGACAAATGGGAGAGGGATAAAAGGTTCGCAGGCTGTTGAGAAATAGACAAGCTCAGGCCTTTTACGCTTACGGGGTAGTTCTCTTCGAAGGCAATCGAGTGTGTTACTGTAAAAAATAACCCGTCCCCATCCGGGATGAGATCCAAAGCTCTGAGCATAACAGTACCGGCATTCATTGGGACAACCCGAGAGAAGATTTATGGTGTGATAACGCGAGAGACATGGAAGTATAGGATGGCGCAGGACAGCCGATTTTCTCTCGCGTTTAATGAATTTGACCATATCCTTTCCACTCCCTCCAAAATTTTTACATAAATATTTAGCATAAAGATGGCAAGAAAAAACTTTGTCACTACGTACCCCTAAGTACCCGTATGTGAATTAAGAGTTGGCTCTTTCTCAGATAGGTCAGCAATAATAATCATGTGTCAGAGAGCAAGTTGAGTATTTGCAG
>CAZVVA010000265.1:0-3986 GCA_964630455.1 uncultured Candidatus Sumerlaeota bacterium | reverse complement strand
TAGCATATCCACCAAAGCTTGTGTGATGATGAACTAGAGGTGCTCCGATTCCAGCACACGAAAGGCGGGGTGATGTCCATTTAAAAACGTTCTGTCTGCATCATTTATGAGCCTCTGGCTTATTAACGTAGTGATGCGGCTTTCTTGTAGGCCCCGAACACATCCTGGCGGTTCAAAATGCCAATGATCTTGCGTGGATCGCGCGCGTCCACCACGGGAATGCCTTCAATGTCCGTGTCACTGAAGATGCTGAGTGCAGTGCTCACAGTATCAAAAGGGTAGAGGCATTTGGGATTATGATCCGCAATGTCGCGGGCAATCAGAAGCGGACTCATTTCGCCCAGCGTGAGTATGGATCGCAGATCCTGGATCGAGATGACGCCTACTAGATGCTTGTTGGTATCAATGACAGGGAAGGTGCTATTGGGACTATCAGCGACAATCCGGAGGATTTCAGGCAGCGTCGTGTCGGGATAGAGTCTGGTCATACTGGTGCGCATGACGTCGCGCACGCGAACGTGCGCCAGTGGCTCCACTCGCTTTGCTTGCTCAAGGTCAAATCCATCTCGGAGCAGACTAAGAGTATAAACTGATCCCTTCCGGACCGAATGCGTCACAAGCATACTGATGGCGACCGTGGTCATAAGGGGGAGAATGACCCGGTAGTCGCCGCCGGTGACTTCAAAGATAATCAGGACTGCCGTAATCGGTGCGTTCAGGGACGCGGCCACGACCCCTGCCATCCCAATCAGCGCAAACGAGGCTGGCAAGGCGGGAATACCTGGAAAGATTTGATTAACCAAAACCCCCAGGGCGCCGCCCCCTGTTGCACCGACAAACATTGCCGGGGCAAATGAGCCTCCAGTACCACCTGATCCGAGAGTGAGAGAGGTAGCCAGAATCTTCATAACGCACAAAATAGCAAGAAACCAGAAGACGAAATGGCCGCTCAGCGCTTCGCTTACAATGTAATAGCCTTCGCCCAGCACCTGTGGCAGTTTGACTCCCACCAGCCCGACACACAGGCCGCCAATCATCGGTTTCAGCCACGTGGGAAGTTTGATGCTCGTAAAGATGTCCTGGGATTTATACAATGTCGTAATGAAAATTGCGCCCAGGCCTCCGCACAGAAGACCCAACAGGATGTAGCCCAACATCAGCCCAAGCGCAGAGTCGAGTGAGAGCTGCGTCTTGCTGAAAATTTGTTCAAAGGGAACAATGAAAGCTGGTGAATCGCCAAGCAGCGCCTTTGACACGATGGCGGCAACAACGGCCGAGACTACCACAGGGCTGAACGTCCGAATCGCAAAGTCGCCCAGAATAATCTCCAGTGCAAAGAAAACCCCGCCAATGGGCGCATTAAACACCGCAGCAATGCCCGATGCTGCCCCGCATCCGACCAGCACCCCAAGACGCCGGCGCGAGACACGTGCCATCCGCCCGACAAACGAGCCGATGACTGAGCCGATCTCAACAATTGGCCCTTCCGGCCCTGCTGACCCGCCCGAGCCCATGGTAATTACGGAGGAGAGCGATTTGACTCCCATCCCGGGATGTAGAACTACGCGGCCCGTGGCAACGGCCTTCATTACCGATGGTACGCCATGGTCGCCAGGCAACTTCATGATTCGGTAAACTAGCAGCCCGACGATGAGTCCACCCAGCGCAGGCGTAAGTAGTATGACCAGCTCAGAGGGAAGTCCCAATAGAGGGTGTGCGCGCGCAAACAAGTAGTCGTTTGTCAGAATAATCAGCTTGCGAAAAATGACCGTAACAAGACCGGTCAGCAAGCCAATAACCACGGCGAGAATCAGAAGATACGTGTTTTCCTTGAACTTCAGCCGATCAATAATGCTCTTGGCCGTGGAGTCGGCCTTAAGCTCTCCGGATTCCGCGAAATGCGGTCTCTCTTTTGTGTTGTTCGTCATGGTAGGTTCACGGTGAAGATTATCACCTGGATTGAGCTCCTGGCGGTGCAGCAGCTGCCATAAGGCCTTCCAGGCCGCGCCGGAGCAGGACACTGCTCATTTTCCGCCGATATGATTCAGTCGATCGGATGTCCGTAATCGGCGACACTGTCTGCTGGGCAAGCTCTGCGGCTTGCTGTATGGTTGCTGGCGTGAGGGGTTTGCCTCGTAAGAAGTCTTCAACTGCATGCGCCCGGATTGGCGTTGAGGCCACCGCACCATATGCAATGCGCGCCCAGGCTATCCGTCCCATATTCAGATGAAGTTGCCCGGTCACGCTGATCTTTGAAATGCTCATTGCACTTCGCTGCCCTAGTTTTAAAAAGAAGCCCTTCTCCTCAGGAGCAGGTTTTGGAAACTGAATTGCTATGATTAGCTCGTCGGGGGCAAGTATGGTTTCCCCTGGTCCGCGGAAGAAAGCATCCAGAGGAACGGTACGCGAACCCGAGTGTGATTGCAACTCAAGCGAAGCGCCGAGAGCGAGTAGGGGAGGGATAGTGTCGCCTGCGGGTGAAGCGTTGGCAATATTGCCGCCAAGCGTTGCACGACTGCGAATTTGTGGGGAGCCCATGCGCTGGCATGCCGCAACAAGAATTTCCGCGCGTTGGTTCAACAGCTCGGATGAGATAATGCGTGCGCACGTCACCATTGCTCCGAGATGGATCGCATTCGTGCGCTCTTCAATCCGCGCGAGCTCTTCAACGCGGCTCAGGTCGATCAAGACCTCAGGCTTCTCAATGCTCTCTTTCATACGCACAATCAGGTCCGTTCCACCAGCCAGCAGCTTGTAGCCTTTATCCTGGTGTAACTGCATGAACTCCAGTACTTCACCTATGGTCGTCGGACTGAGATAATCCACAGGTTTCAGCATGTCCAACCTCTGTGAAGTTCTGCGTTTGCGCGCTCATCACCCGTCAACATACCTATGGGCCGCACGCCAACCCCACCCGTGTACACTTTTCCAAAACGCTATTCGCAAATTTTTCAGCCATTTTATTAACAATTCTGAACGCTAGGGCAAGAATTCGGTTTGTGTCAATAATTTCCGCGTTTTTTGTTGAGTGGCCCTCCTGTTTTTGTCATAATACTAATACGAAAGGTCATTATGCCTTGAGAATATTTTGAACCGCCATGTTTTTATACAAATGCGCCGGAGACGCACAAGTCAGTCGCAAGAGACAACATGGATCTTCTACTCGCAACGAACAATCCGGATAAAGTACGCGAGCTCATGGCCTTGCTTGACGAGCAGCCATTGCACATCAGGACGCTGGTGAATTTCCCGGCTATCGGGGAAGTGAAAGAAGACGGTGCCACATTTGAAGAGAATGCGCGAGCCAAGGCCTGTTTCTGTGCCGAGAGATCAGGCCTGTTGACCATTGCTGACGATTCAGGCCTGGAAGTAGACGCGCTTGATGGGCGGCCAGGCGTTTTGTCGGCGCGTTATGCGCCAACAAATTCCGCGCGAATCCAGAAGCTTCTCGCTGAGCTTAACGCAGTGCCGGCAGGTGAACGCCGAGCGCGTTTCGTCTGCGCCATGGCGCTCGCACAGCCTGATGGACAGTCTCTCGTGCGGTGCGGCTATTGTTATGGTGAGATTGTGCGCGAGCCACGCGGCTGTGGAGGGTTCGGGTACGACCCGATTTTCTATCTACCTGAGCTGGGTAAGACCATGGCTGAACTCACATTAGAAGAGAAAAATCAGCTGAGTCACCGCTCGCTCGCGCTGCGCCAGATCATTGTCTTACTCAAGAAAATGATTGACAACAACGCCACCTTAGGTGATTTACTGAGTCTTTAGAAGCTGTGGGCAAGCTATAGAAAATAAGGCATCAAAAATCCATTTAGGCCGCTGTTTTAGATTGTAAAAGCTGGCGTTGAGTCCTTTATGCATATCTGGTTCAGTGGCGCTTGACAGTATGTACGGACGGGGCGTAGCGCAGGTGGCTAGCGCGTCCACCTGAGGCGGAAGGTCGGAAAGCTTATTTGAACTATGTACTATGCGTATGTATTAAGAAG
>CAZVVA010000264.1:0-3988 GCA_964630455.1 uncultured Candidatus Sumerlaeota bacterium | reverse complement strand
TTATCGCACAGGCAGCCTCGGAGGGAGTGGAGGTGCTCTGTCTGCAGGAGATTTTCTATGGCCATTATTTTCCCGCCGAGCAGGAGATGAAGTGGTATGAAATGGCCGAGCGTATTCCCGACGGACCAACTACTATTTTGATGCGGGAACTGGCGAAAAAATACAAAATGGTCATCATTCCCCCGATGTGCGAGGAGGACATGACCGGAGTGTATTACAATACGGCACCCGTCATTGACGCAGATGGTGAGTTTTTGGGTATTTACCGTAAACACCATATACCGCACTGTAAACCAGGGTTTTGGGAGAAATTTTATTTCCGTCCCGGCAATACGGGATATAGGGTTTTCGACACAAAGGTGGGGAAGATCGGGGTATACCTCTGCTATGACCGCCATTTCCCCGAAGGTGCACGCATTCTAGGTCTCTGCGGTGCTGAGATTGTCTTCAATCCATCAGCGACCGTTGCGGGACTATCGGAGTACCTCTGGAAACTCGAACAACCCGCCCAAGCAGTGGCGAATCAATATTTCCTCGGTGCCATCAATCGGGTTGGCTGGGAAGAGCCGTGGCGCATCGGTGAGTTTTATGGACAAAGTTACTTCTGTGATCCCAGGGGACAGATGTTGACAGTTGGCAGTCGTGACAAGGACGAACTTGTCACTGCCGAAATGGACCTCGACATGATAAGAGAAGTCCGCCAGGTATGGCAATTTTTCCGCGACCGACGCCCGGAAACTTACGACCCGATTATCGATCTTTAAAGGAGGAAGCCCAGAATGGCCGAATATCGCAAACCCAATCCCGAGATACCGCCGCCTGCTTCCTATATCGGTCCCTCGGTGGATGAAATTCTTGCCATGCGGAATGAATATTTGATGCCGAACCATCTGTTGTATTACAAGAATCCCATCGCTATCGTTGCGGGGAATATGCAGTATGTTTATGACACCGAAGGCAAACAGTACCTCGATGCCATCGCCGGAGTAGTTACCATAAGCGTGGGACATTGCAACGCGCGGGTTCTGGAAAAGACTATCCAACAAATGGAACTGCTACAACCGCCGAGGTGCTCGAACTCGCCAAAGACCGTGGTCTGCTCATCGGTAAAGGCGGCCTGTATGGCAACGTGTTGCGCATCAAACCACCGATGTGCATAACTGAAAATGATGCGGACTTCCTTTTGGAAGTTCTGGATGATTGTTTTAAGACTCTTTCATAAGTCAAAGTGCCCGTTTTTTGACCGTAGAAATCGGTAATAATAGTGTCTGCGCTAAGAACGATCTTGGAGTGCGGTAGCGAAACATGGTGTAGCTACCGCCTTCCTTCTCGTAAGCGTAGCTTACGAGAGAAACCGAAGCTCCGCTTCGGCTTATGAAGGCGCAAGCTCCGCTATAACTGCGCTTGCGCACTCCAAAGAACCCTTAGCACAGTATGAGCGTTGAAACTCTACACCTAATGAATTTTCGGGCACTTCGAGTAATATAAGGGGAATTGCAGGAGGTCTCAGGAATCAGGAAGATGGAGCGATTAGCCAATCTGTTAGACAACGCGATTCTGGTACGTGAGCTTCGGCGGCGGATGCGCGGTCGGACTATGATGTTTGGATTGATGATCTATGTCGCGCTCATAAGCCTGGTGGCATACTTGATTCTGTATTTTACGACCAAGGGTGTGTCTCATGCACAGCCTCAGCAGATGTTGAGGCTGTTGAGTGAGATCGGGCAGGCACTCTTTTACACCGTGGTGGTCATCCAGGGATTTCTGGTGTTAATTATTGCCCCTATGATCACGTCGGCGATGACCACGATGGAAAAGGAGAAAAAGACCTTTGAGTTTTTGCGAGTGACGCCCATAAAAACGGGTTCCTACGTGCTCGGGGGTTTGGCGTCAACACTGCTCTATGTGCTGCTGGCATTGCTCTGCGCTCTGCCTGTCATCAGCATCTCGTTTTTGTACGGAGGGATTGGGCTGGAATATGTGCTGGCGAGTTTCGGTATCCTGTTAGGGAGTGCGCTAATCCTCTCGTCAGTCGGGTTGGCGATCTCGAGTGCGAAGGAGAAAACGCGCACAGCACAGGGGATGACGGTTGTCGTTGTGATGTTTGTATTTATATTTGGATTGGGTGGAGTGCAATGGGTTTTCTACTACATAAGCCGGATGAGGGGCGCACCGCTTGCGTTTCTCAGTAGGCAGATTCAATTTTTCGGCATGTCGGTGCCGACGTGGATTTACTGGGCCTGCGTGGTGGGTTTGCTCTCGGCATTTGCGCTGATTATTGCGGCGCGCAAACTGTATAATACCGATGCGCGGGCATTTTCATACCAGCAATTTTTTATATTGTTTCTGATAGCAATGTTTCTCGTGTTGGGGGTCGTCTGGCACGTCCTGAACGAAGAAACCTTTCTGGCGTTTCTGGTAATTTCTTTTGCTTTACTGTTCGGTGCAGTATTGACATTTTCAGTTGGCCGGATGGAGATTGGCGATGACGTGTGGCGCTTGAAACGGCGGTATCCGTGGTTGCGTCGAGTGGACGAGAGTGTATGGTATCTGCTGGGACTGCTGGCGATCTGGGTGGTGATCAGCTCTATATGGGCAGGAGCGGCGCACACACGGAGTCCGCGTTTCGAACCGATCACTTGCGTGGCACTCTTTTGTGCGCCACTGTTCTTTTTAATCGTGTGCGGCCGACTGATATCAGGAATGGTGGCCGCGCGGCGGTTTGGCGTGCGCTTGCTGTTTGGGATCGCAGCCCTGCTTTTTCTCGTGCTTCCCTTGGTAGCTGTTATGGTTCGGGAAGCGACTCGAAGCGAAAGTATAATGCTTGAGGTGCTTCGGCAGCTCTCGCCATTTTTTGTACTTCCTGAGTTAATGGGGGATCCGCATATCTGGGGATGGGACAGGTCGCTTATATTTCTTGGCCCCGGGGTATTTACGACCGCGGTATACTTGATTGCAGGTTTATGCGTGGCTCTCCTGATGGGCGTTTTTGCCAAAGCAAAGAATGCTAAGCGTGACTTTCATTATGAATTTCCGGTGTGAGGAATATGGATCGTCTGGTACATGTGCTTAAACAGGCTCGGTGGCGTCTGAACGCAGTGGCGCTTGGCGAGGGGCTACTGGCAGGCGTATTTTTTGGGGCGCTGGTGGCACTGGGAGCAATGCTGGCTGATAGGTTTTTCTCCTACAGGGTTAATCTGCGTATTGTGGGCGCAGTTATTGGAGCTGTGATTCTTCTGAGCGGTGTGGTGCGATTGATGCGTCAGTGGTGGAGCGAGTATGAGGCAGCCGCGAAGATTGATTCGCACTTTGAACTTAAAGAACGGTTAACAACCGGCTATTGGCTTCGGGAACGAAACGAGCCATTTGCTGCGGCCGTTTACAGCGATGCGGTATCTCACGCCGGCCGGATTGATCCCCGACGTGTGGTGCAACTGCGCGTGCCACGGCTGGCGGTTCTGGCGCTTATTCCTCTGCTTCTCCTGGGGTGCGCAGCTCTCTTTATTCCGCGGATGGATTTGCTTCATCGCGAGCGACGGGCCCTGGCAAAGGCTGAAGAGCAGCAAGCAGTACGTCGCGAGGGCGAGAACTTATCTCGGCTTCAGGAACAGCTCGACGAGGTCGGTAAGGAACGGCAACTGGTTCACACTAGGAAGGCCGCGGAGGAGCTAAAACGCCTGACACGGGAGTTTAGGGAAAAGACTCCTAAAGCCAAACAGGCCATGGCAAGAATCTCTTCATTGACTGAGCGACTGGAGCGCGAAAAGGAGGCACTGGCCAGAGAACGCAAGGGTGCCGGGATCCGCCTGAATACGCAGATGAGGCTCAAGCTGGCTGAAGCGCTGGGTCAAGCTCTTGCGAAGGGTGACCATGCGAAAGCCCTCCAAGCAATGGCAGAGTTACAGGAAAGGTTGAAAACAGGGGCACTATCGCCAGAGCAGATGGAGCGGCTCGCAAAAGAACTGGCGCAGTTGAGTAAAGCACTTGC
>CAZVVA010000263.1:0-4020 GCA_964630455.1 uncultured Candidatus Sumerlaeota bacterium | reverse complement strand
GCGCTGCATGGTTTCAGGCGTAACCGGCGTGATGCTGTCGGCCAGACCGCCTGTCTTGCGCACAATAGGAATCGTTCCGTACCTGAGACTGTAAAGCTGGTTCAAGCCACACGGCTCATAGCGCGAGGGCATGAGAAACATATCGCTCCCTGCTTCAATCCAGTGGGCCAGCCGATTGTCAAATTCGAGATGAATGCCCGTCTTTTCAGGATATTTCTTTCCAATGGCGCTGAACAGTTCGTGGTATTTTGGGTCGCCGGTGCCGAGCAGCACGAGTTGTAAGTCCATCTGCATCATGCGCTCAATGGCTTCAGCCAGGATGTCAAACCCTTTTTGATCAGCCAGGCGCGAGACCATGCCGATCACAGGAGTCCTTGGCACTTCTGGCAGCTGACTGCAGCGTTGAAGCTCGCGCTTGCACACCGCTTTATTCGCCAGGTTCGTCGCGCCATAGGTTGCGGGAATCAGCGAATCAATTTCCGGATTCCAGTCATCATAATCAATACCGTTAAGAATTCCAGTGAGCCGATTCGCCCGAGCACGCAAAATGCCATCCAGGCCAGACCCGTATTCAGAGGTCTGAATTTCTTCAGCGTACTGCCGGCTGACCGTACTGATCGCATCGGCATACACAATGCCTGCTTTCATTAAATTAACCTTACCATAGAACTCAAGCCCCTCCATATGAAAGATCTCCCACCCCAGAGCAATGGTCGGCAGTGTATCGCGCTCGCACGAGCCCTGATAGGCCAAATTGTGTATGGAATAGAGCACCTTGATGGAGCGGAAGAACGAATCTGCGTGAAGCTGCGCGTGGTTCTTCAGGTAAGTTGGGATAAGGGCGGTTTGCCAGTCATTGCAATGTATTATTTCGGGCTGCCACCCAATGCCACGCAACATCCGTAAGGCGGCCATGCTGAAAAAGGCAAAGCGAAGAGGATTATCCGGATAGTCTTTGCCCTCCAGAACGTACAGCTCGTCGCGGTCAAAAAAACCATCGTTCACAATAAAATAGACCGGAATATTTGTTCCGGGCATCGTGGAACTATCCACTGCGCCTCCATAGCGCGCACTTCCCAATACGACATCCAGCTCCGGCATCAGCCGCGTCAGCCCAAACTTGCTAGCGTCAACCATCCGGTAGCGAGGCATAACAACGCGGACGTCGTGTCGCTGTTTTGCCAGCGCCTTTGGCAATGAGCCCGCAACGTCGGCCAGCCCACCCGTCTTTGCAAAGGGAACTACCTCAGGAGAGACAATCAGAATCTTCATTGTTTTGCTCCTCAACTCAAGCGTTACGCCCAGTTCAATATTCAGCGTCGGAAGTCATTCCAGCAAAGCCCCTAAACTCATCTCTATTTTGCCTCGCCTGCCTGTGGCAGACAGGCCTGAACACAAGAGCATTCAGGAGAATTCGGAATGACTGCTCTCTGTTGAGATTCTTGGACGCATGCTCACTCCGTGTCAAGGATTTAACATCCCGATTGCTGCTTTCCGCACGCCCACTACGACACGAGCTAACCGGCTTTTTCGCTTTTGCAGAAGATAATGTGAGCCGCCTGAATATCCGTTGACTTTGCTGCCGGGTTTTCATATAGAATAACGATTAAGAACCAAGAATTTGTGAAGAAGAAGCCAGCTCGTCGAGCGCCCATGAACTTTTCCATTGTCTGGTAGTTGCCGCCTCAAATGATTCCCCAGCGTTAGGCGATTAAAGGACCAGTTTTTCTTGTCTGTGCTGAAACGCTCGATCCGTTATGAGCTACATACCACGGTGCGTCTAAACAGATAAGGGTGCTATATGCCATACAATCCTGCGCGAAACTACATCGTTCAGAAAAACCTCGAGAGCATTGACCGTGTCTCGACGTTTCATGCCACGCAGAGATACTTTAACCGCGAGGTCTGGCTGTCGCGCATTTCGCTCTACTACTCCGACTCGCCTGACATTTTGAAGATCTGCGAACAGGAACTTCGTAAATGGGCCGGCCTGAGGCATCCCGTACTTCCCCAGATTATTGACGCGTGGGCCGAAGAAAAAGAGCTGGTGTTCGTCACGAAGGCCTTGAGCGGCACATCACTTCTGGACTTTGTGAATCAGCGGTTCGTTCCCGAGCTGGAGCTGACCTTGCAAATCGGGCGCGACATTGCATCGGTCATGGGGTATTTGCACAACCAGGACATTAGCCACGGGGCACTGAAGCTTGACTCCTTCATTTTGGAAGACGATAAATGGCTGCGGCTACGCCAGACCAACTTTGCATCGCACATTCAGCAGCTGTTTGAGCGTATCAAGCGGCTCGAGGTGCCTGATGAAGAGAGTGATCGCCACAACCGCAAGAACGATCTGGCCAGCTGGGGAGCCATTCTGGGTGCGCTATTAACCGGGGATGCGTCGTTCGGCTATAAAAAGATAGTCGGCAAAAAGGCGCGTGTCATTGAACTCGAGGCTCTTTCAGTAAGAAGCAAGAATCCGAAGGTCCCAGTTGCCCTGGAAGAGCTAATTTTGAAATCTCTGGCCACTGGCCTGGATCCGGAAACCGGAATAGGGAGCTTTGCGGAAATCGAACAGGGGCTCAGTCAGCTCCGGACGCAACAATCTCCGTCGCCTTCGGGTGGGCAGGGAAAGGGTACAGCGTGATGCTCCTGGCTCCGAATGCAATTCTAGGCAATTTCCGGATTCTACAACCCCTTGGCAGCGATACACTGTTTGAGGATTATCTGGTAGAGCATTGTTTTCTTCATACCACATGCCACGTACGGATCCTGACTCATCCAACGCTTTCCGTGCCGAATGTCATTGAACGCATTCAACAGGATCTCGCCGCCTTTTCTCAGCTATCACATCCCAGCATTCCGATATTCTATACAGCAGATGTTGTTGATCAACTTTTCTTTTACACCCTGGAATATCGGGAAGGGCGACCATTGTCCGAGTGTTTTGCCAATGAGAAGATTACCTCAGTTGAGAAATTCGCGACACTATTCCGAATGATCGTTGACATGCTCCACTATTTACAAACAAAGAGCATCAGCGCGGAGCGACTCACGCCAGGCGACATTCTATTGCACCAGGAACAAATCGTAATAACGAAGATCAATCTTTTCGCCTCTGTGCCCGAATTGCCAGTCTTGCTCGACAATGCGCTCCGGGAAATACTGCAACAACAGACTGGCCTGTTTTTCCAGCGCGGCTCATTCCATAGCTTCGCCAATATCCATCAATTGGGCCGCTGGATGTTTGAGACCGTAGCAACAGGAACTCTGGAGGACGCTGAGGCAAATTCGCAGCGCGAAAAGGAAGCCTATTTCAGACGAAAGCCGAAGAAAGACGAACCGCTACCACGTCTCATCCCGGCTGTGGATCAGCGCATTGAATCGCTCATCTTGAAGACAGGACGCGATAGATACTCTGGCGGGTTTGGATCTCTACGGGAAGTCATGGGCGCTCTGGACCAGCTGGTATCTCCAAAACCTGCTGTTGAGGAAGAACTGCCCGCGTCTGCTGAGCTGACAGAGACTCCTATCTGGGATTTTCCACCAACCATCGAAGCGCCGGTGCCCACCGTGCCACGGCGCGAACATAAGCCACTCTGGAAGGTGATCATTGTGGCGGTGGTAGTAATGGCAATCTGTGCAGGAATTGGCATCGGCCTTCTGTCGGTTTTGCCTGCGCTCCGTGCAACCAATATTGCTCCGACTGCCCGGGCAACTACGACCAGTAACTTTGTAAAACTGCATGCCGAAGTAGAACTCGATGGGACTGCCAGCTGGGATCCCGATAACGGTAAGCTCTCTTACTATTGGACAGTCGTGTCTCCGGCGGATGCCAAGGTACTCTTCAGTCAAAATAAGACCCGTGAGGCTGGAAAGATTCGCGCCGCGTTCGTGAGCCGCGGGGTTATTAAAATTCAGCTTCGTGTGTTTGATGGGTCTAACTTCAGCAGCCCGGCCTACGTTCTGGTCAATGTCTATTAGTAATCTGGCTGAGGGCATGAATCGCAGCCGCGGGTGAGCGCT
>CAZVVA010000262.1:0-4100 GCA_964630455.1 uncultured Candidatus Sumerlaeota bacterium | reverse complement strand
TCAAAGAAGTTCTGGATCAAGCAATTCGTTCAGCAGGCGACGTTTTATTGAAACACTATCGCAGTGTGAAAACCCTTGAAACCAAAGGCGAAATTGACTTGTTGACCGTAGCTGATAAGGAGGCTGAAGCGACCATCATCAGGGTGATCCACAAGGCTTTCCCGGATCACCAAATTCTGGCTGAAGAGTCAGGATATATAATGAAGAGTCAAGCCGACTACAAGTGGATCATTGATCCACTCGATGGTACGACCAACTATTCGCACTCCTTTCCGATCTTTTGCGTCTCGATTGGCGTGGAACATCAGAATGGGATTATAATGGGCGGCGTCTATAATCCGTTTGCAAATGAGTACTTTTCTGCCACGAAGGGGGAGGGGGCGTTGCTCAATGATAAGCCGATCCGCGTCTCTTCGGTTGATGGGCTTGACCGGAGTCTGGTTGTGACAGGTTTTCTATACGATCGGCGCGAACATATTGACCATTACCTGCGTTACATTCGTGAATTTCTGTTGCGCTCCCACGGTGTGCTGCGCATCGGTGCAGCGGCACTGGATTTGTGTAGCGTTGCGTGCGGGCGGCTGGAGGGTTTCTGGGAAGAAAAGTTGCATCCCTGGGACGTGGCAGCAGGTATCTTGATTGTGAGGGAGGCTGGCGGAGAATGTACAGATTTTTCCGGCCAGCCCTCGTCGTCTTACGATACCTCTATCCTGGCAACGAATGGCCGCATTCATCAGGAGATGCTTGAAGTGTTGCAGCATTAGCTCTAGTCAGGAGTGTTGTATTCCTTTCCGGAAAGGGTCTCAAATGAAGATTGCGAATCGTTACAAACTTGTGGCAGCTATGCTCCTTTGTTTAATCGCACTGCCTGCACCGTGGTGCTGGGCGAACAAGCTGGTCGGCAACCCTTACGCAGTTGACGTGTTGTTGATTCATGAGAAGAACAAGGACTTTGCAGACGGAGAATTCCGCGGCACGGCGCTTGCATCTGACGACAAAGACGGGGTGGTGCTTCAGCGGGGAAGTTCGCATGAGTACGAGCCAACCGGCATTTATCGCTCCCGGATTATTCAGGCTGAAATTCCTTTTAATGAGCTGGTACCGTCGTGGAATGTTGATCTTCCGCAAGACACGGGTTTTGCCGTTGACATTCGCATGGGCCGCGGCAAGAAGGAATGGTCAGAATGGTTTCATCTTGGCCGAGACGGAGTAGCGTTGCCGGAAGAATTCGCGCCGGTGCTTTCAAGCAAGTGGGGTGAGGTGGATGTTGATTACCTTCTTCTGAGCAAGCCGTGCACAATGTTTCAATATAAAGTTTCATTTTGCACGCAAAACCCTGCAGACTCGCCATGCTTGCGACTCTTGGCTATTTCGTACAGTAATTCTCTAGGCAAAAAGAGGCTATGGAAGCGCTGGCAACGTGAGCATCCGAAATCATCCAGCAAGCCCAACCTCCCGATTTCTCTCGATGTGCCTTTTTGGTCTCAGTTGGTCGTAAGTCGGTCTCTGCGCGGCAGGATCTGCTGTCCCACGTCTGTTAATATGGTACTAGGATTTTACGGGATCGACCGTCCCACTACTGACGTAGCGAAGCTCTGCTACGAGCCTGACAGCCGAATTTATGGAAATTGGCCAAAGGCCTCGCAGGTGCTTTCGCAGTTCGGCCTCAGGAGCTGGATACAGAGGTTCAGAAGCTTCGACGATGTTGCGGCGGAGCTCGCCAAAGGCCGGCCGATCATTGCCAGTACGCGGTCAACACGGGAAGAAGTTCGCGGGACCCCGTATAGGTGGACAGCCGGGCATGTCATTGTTGTCCGGGGGATCACGGCCGATGGGGACATCCTGGTAAACGATCCAGCCAATGTAACGGCAGAAAAGGGAAAAACCGTGCGCAGCCGTGAACATATGCAGCGTATCTGGTTGGACAAAGGTGGGGTGGGGATCATGGCAACAAGGCACTAAGACGGATTGATGCGATAGAGAATAGCCCAGCGTTTTTTCGTGACCTCTTCAAGATAGTGCTCCTTAAACTGTGCCAGTTTAGCCTCGAAAGCGGGAAAGAAACGCCGGATAAAATCCGCTGAATACTTATTCCAATAAATGGTATTGATGAGCAGATGCGTTATGCCCTTCTGTTTTAGCTGAGCGTAGAACACCTCAGGTGATTCGGCTGTTGCGATCATCTGGGCAATGCGCGAGACTTCAAAAGTCCCGTCCGCTACGTAGTCTCTCTCCAGATAATATCCCCGATTTTCAAATAGCATGAGGATCTTGGCGTCTTTCGGTAGATTTGCATTGCTATACTCGACCATGGGCTGGATGTCCACGCTGCACGTCTGCTCCAGGAATTGCGCCTTGTTGCTGCGTCCAATTGCTACACCGAGGTTTTGGCCAAGAAAGCTCAAGTCTCGCGGGTCAATCAGGAGCGAAACTGCAGCAATGATTACATAGACCAACACGATGGTGAGTGGGCCTTTGAAGTAACCCTCCGGAGCAAAGCAGCGCGCAATCAACGAGCCTGCTACAATACTTAGCAGCGCCAACCCGGGGATAAAGAATCGCACTTGCTGTGATCCTAGAAACCAGAAGGCCAGATAAGTGACCACCGCCAGGAGCAAGTATAACGTAAGGCGTGTGTGCCGCCATGCAAATGGAATCAGAACTAATGGAAGGAAATAGAATGGCGTGATGATTCCCGCAAATCGGTCGTAGGTATACCATCCGTAAACGGTCATGCGCCAAGGAAGGAGCAGGAAGTCGCCAATGCCTTTTCCCATGCCCATTGACTGGAGCCAGATGCTGAGATGCTTGGCCAGTGCTGGCGACCAGTCGCGCCCATCAAATAGCCAATAGAGATTTGGGTATACCGGATTTCCTGTGAGCGCCAAATTCTTGATCAACCACGGAAGCAACAGCAGGACGGTGAGGGAACAGAAAATGACAAGCCCATACACGGGCGGCGTGACGCGCTTGACAGATGACGTTGCTAGCGGCTGACCCAGAATAGGGCGTGCTATCAGCATTACCAGTAAGGCAAATAGCCCATAGACTGCCGGATATTTACATCCCAGCATCATTCCGCAAAAGACCCCTGCCAGCACGATTAGTCCTCGACGGCGCTCTTCCGTCCAGCGCAGGATCATGTACACACTTAAAAGGAAGAAAAACGTCATCCCGAGGTCAGCGAGAGCAGCCTTGAGTTCAGTAATGACAATGGGCGTCGAGAGAAAGATCAGTACGGCGATCCAGCCGCTAGTGGTGTCGTAGAATCGCTTGCAAAGGACAAAGAGCATCATGGCGCTGAGAATGCCCAGGGAAAAGTGCAGCAGACGCGCTGCAATATCGTTTGCTGCAAGCAGGCAGAATGTGTAGAGGAGATTCATGTTATGTGGCGCGTCGAAGTAGACCAGATAATCCATTCGCACGAAACCGCCGGCCTGGACGTATTCTTTAGGAATCGTGAGTTGATAGACCAGTTCATCCCAGTGATTTGGCGGGGTCAGTGTGGCAATGAAGGTCGGAAGCAGCACAATACACAAAATTGCAATGAATACTACGGGCAGGCGCGGCCCTGCCTCCAGCGTGCCCTTTAGCGCATGCATACAGCGCCTGAAGAATGCACCAAGGAGATCCACGCGTACGATAATTGGCAGGAGAATAAGAATCCATGCCAGCAGTTTTCCATAGCCGCCCAGCGTTGCAAGCAAAAAACTCACCAGAATATAGGCCGAAAGGCCAACCCCTACCGCTACGAGTAACTCAGTTGCCGACCACTGGCTGAATAGATTATAGCGGCGGACAAGGGATAGCCCTACCAGGAGCGCGGAACAGAGAAAGATCGCAACGAAAAGCAGTGTGGCGAGCTGCGCAAGAACCCGGTGTGGACTGACAAACAATGGCCCGATCTGTGCGTCGAAGTGCCGATAGTGGAAAAAGGTAAAAAGCAGAAAAAGCGACAGTACGGTAAGCAAAATTGCGATGGGTGTTCGGAAGAGAAACTTCATAAGCAGGCCGATCGGGCGAAATTGCCCTTCATTTCTCCAGGCAATCGCGATTTGCTTACGCGATTCGCTGCACCATACGCAGGGAACAGCTGTGGG
>CAZVVA010000261.1:0-4105 GCA_964630455.1 uncultured Candidatus Sumerlaeota bacterium | reverse complement strand
AACACTTAGCGGCAGGAATGTCCAGCTCTCAACAGTTGTATCAAACGTATATTCCTTGACGGATGTAGTTGGCGTCGGTGTCGGTGTCGGTGTCGGAGTTGGAGTGGGCGTCGGAGTGGGCGTCGGCGTGGGGGTAGGGGTAGGTGAGGGCTCAGCGAAAAAGTTCAGGATGCTTCCCATTACATTTGAACGAGCAGTGCCATCATAAATGGTTTCAAAAGGAAAGCCGAACATAACGACTTTACCTTCCGTAGACCCACCACTGAACATCCCTTCAAAGCTAACACCAGCTACGTTTGGACCGGAGTCATAGTAAAGACAGGCAGCACTCCCTCCGGAGATTGAAAGTACATCCGGATACTCTGCATCATAGATACCGTGCGTCCCGTCGTCGAACGAGAACGATAGCCCCTGGAAAACCGTGCCCGTAACACCCGTTACATTGTAAGCATCTGCATCGTCATAGGCGTAATCGGCTTTCAGGTAATTATTGAAGAACGGCGTATCGTTTGCAGAGCCGTTGGAGTAATCATTTGCGCTGTCAGCCTTGTAGACGAGGTCCCACCCTATTTCTGCACCGGAGACAAATACTTGCCCGCCGTCTTTGAGATAATCCTGCACCAGGCTTTGCTCTGCCGCGCTAAATGTCTCGCTCTCTGTTGATTCCTCTCCGCACATCCACATCACGATGTCATAAGTGGAAAGGGCAACGTCCCCATTCGTGACAGTCTCATTTGTGCAGGAGTCATAGCGGCCACTATTTGCGGAAAGGGCATCGGCAAAGTTTTCTATAAGCGTGTGATTATTGCCGCCACTCTGGGAGGTTTGCGCATTCCAGCGGTCGTAGCCATCAACGATGAGGATTTTATTCCCGGAGTCACCCAGCGTAGCGCACAGGACGTCTGAATCGCTGCTTGCACCACCCGAATTTACCGCTTGCAGTTTGAATGCATATCGTGTGGATGCACTCAGGCTGCTCACAACCGTTGAACGCACATCCGGGCCGAGCGTTGCTTCGTTCTGTATCTGCGTCCAGCTACCGCTGCCTGTTTTCTGAAACAAGCGGAATCCTTGGCTCGCATGTCCATCCCAGGCAATGGTTACCGCATCAGCGGCTGTCTGTAGCGCGGACTTTATCGTGGGCGGCTCAACCGGGATGTCAAAGTAGCCAAAGACCGCTTTCATCACCGCGGTGCGAGCAGATTCAGGATAAATAGTCTCAAACCCAAAACCCATATTCACAACCGTGCCGAATGTTGGACTTGAGCCGTACACACACCCCACGCCGCCTGTGCCGCCCTGGTAGTTCAAACCTGCTGTCCCGCCATTTATTCCTGTGATTACATCTGGGGATGCGACATTGTAGGTGCCGTGCGACCCATCATCGAAGAAAAAACTCAGTCCATCGAAGATCGAGCTGGATGCGCCGGCGACCTGATACGTGTCGGCGTCATCCGAAACATAATCGGCACGCAGATACTGATTGTAGAAAGGAGTGTCGTTCAGGCTACCGTTTTTCCATGTTGTATAGTTGCCCCTGTAATCAAGGTCCCACCCGATTTCAGCACCAGAGACGAAGAGATGTCCGCCGCCTTCCAAAAAATTTGTAGCATGCATCTGTTCCGGCCAGGAGAATGTCTCATCAAAAGTAGATTCCTGAGCAAGAATCCATACAACCGCATCATAATTCTCGAGGGAAATTTGTTCATCAACAACTCCCTCATTGCTGCAAAAATCAAAGCCGACACCACAGGCACCGAGTGCCGCACCGACCCGCGTGAGAAATGTGTGGTTTGCACTGTTGTCTTCTCGATAGCGATCTGCTCCGTCAACCAGAAGGACACGTGGTGAAAACTCATCGTAACGATACGCCGCAACCACTGAATCAATCGTCTCTCCGCCTGTATTTACTGACGTCATTTTGAAGAAATAAGTTGTATCGGTCAGGAGGCCTGAGACTTCGCATGTGCGCATGGAAGGTGTGAGGTCGCTGGTGTCGCGGATGAGCTCCCAGTCGCTGCCATCTGTGCTCTGATACAGCCGGAAGCCGATGTCAGCCTGACCATCCCAGCGAATCTCAACCCGCTCAACGCCTGTCCTCTTTATGTATGTTATAGTAGGTTCTGGGAAATCATATACCTCGTAGCCGGATGGATTATTGTAGCGGATCGGTTGATAGTTATTGTTGCGATCAAGGGAGCGGTGGACCGTCTTCCACAAGACTCCGCCGCCTGAGGTTGATTCATAAAACATAAGCTGCCCGGAGTTGCTAACATAATAATCGAATACACGAATATGAGAACCAGCTCTATTTGTGGCATCACCCATACGGAGGTCTTCCCAGGCAATGTCATCGCTGATGCCGGGGAAACCCGCGGTGGATCTGCGCGGCGACGTCCAGGTGTTTGATGCAAAACCAGAGCAGTCATGCCCGGCAGTGAATTGATCATAGGAAGTACCGCTGCCCGTCCATTTATTTCCTGCGCCCCAGCCATTCGCAATTTTTTCCAGGTACTGCGCCGTTGTATCTTCGCCACCCCAGCAATATTTCGGGCCGGTCTTCCAGCCTACGGTTGGGTCGGGACATGTCGCGCCCCAGTATGTGCTGTAATCAATATTTTCCGGCCCGCAATACCAGTAGAGCGTGGCGTGATCCTCAGCGATAGCCATAATGCGATCACGTTTTACGTCATGACTCAACGCACCTAGATAGGGCGCAGCGAATGCAATTGCACCTATTGATAAAAGCCCCCCTAAAAGTGCGGCCAACCTGAAATGATTTACGTGCATTTTCCATACCCCCATTAGAATTCCCAGCGCATGATTTCAACACACTCAGGTGTGGTGAGCATTTGATAGAGCGAGCCGTCACGTGCCAGCTCGGTCTTTTTATAGACGGTGGTAAAATACTTGTTTGGCAGGTGAAGAACGCCCAGCCGTTTCCCGGATGGCGAATAGCGATGCACCTCCAGCTCTACCTTGTTCTCCTTCAGATGCTCCACTTCCACATAAAGGTTGGCCTCCGCATCCGTGCCTTTGAACAACACAGCGCCCGGCTCTCCGCCATCGAGTCGTACCGGTACACTCACCAGTACTTTGCCCTCAGGATCAAGACCGAGGATGCGAACCTCGTTTCCCGAGAATCTCTTTATCCTGTACTGAAGGGATGGGGCGAGAGCAACAGGGCTGCCGGACGAAGGGGTACGCCTACGTGGGGCATTGGAGATACGATGAGATTTCTGATTCACCCCCCTCACGCATAGGTAGCCAGCCGAATCCAGAAACATATCCATCCCATAGCCTTCAATTAGCTTAGGCGATGTACCAGACTTTTCCTCCACCGTGAACTGGCTTTTCAGCTTGCCGCTTCCATCAATATGCATGATTCGATTGCCATCCTGAACAAACACGCCGCCGCTACCGTCAGCACAAATGGCCCAGCCCACGACCTTGCTGGCAATCACCTTCGCATTTCCGTTCGCATCAATGCCCACGATTCGACTATGTACAGTATCGAGAACAAACACGTTTTGGCCATCGGTACAAAATGATAGAGGCCCGCATATTTCCTGTTCAGGCTGATTCATGAGACCCATCTCACCCTCTTTATCTCCCCAGGGCGCCGAGAATATTAGTTCCGATATCTCCGCGGATGCTGGCCCTGTCAAAGCGAAGCAGAACATAAGCGCAGTCAAAGTAATTGAATAAATAAATGATGTAATACTCTTTCTAGCCATAATAACACCTCCCTTTTCAGACATTAATGATTCATAGTTAGAAGATCGCGTATCCGCAAGAAAAAAAATAAGGGAACCAACCATTGGTTCCCTTGTACTTTCTGATCCACAAGTTATTGCTCAGCCACACCGCATATGTCTCGGTGGCATTAATGCGCCTCAGGCGCATTAATGTTCATAGTACAATTTTGGACACAAAAACCCTTTTTAGAGGGAACTCAATCAATAAAAATATACATAAGTTGAGTAAAAAAACGGAAGCTTTCATTGAAAGCTTCCGTTACATCGAAATTACAGTCTCAGTGTCTATTGGTATAGCATCCAGGTATTATGCGCTGCGAGAGGTGGTGTCCGGGCACCAATGAAAT
>CAZVVA010000260.1:0-4149 GCA_964630455.1 uncultured Candidatus Sumerlaeota bacterium | reverse complement strand
TTTGGCGGTGATCCGCGGCTGCGGCGGACAGGTTTTGCATGTAGAGGGGCACGCTGCGGCGTGCCCCTACTCCTTATCAGCCGGCCATAAGAATTGCGGCATGGAGTAAAACCCCTGCCCGCTGCGACTTCTGGTCTCCCTGTCAATCTATCCTTCATTCTTTTCTTGCATTCTGGCAGGCGATTGGTATACAGAATACGCCAATAAGCTTGCAGAAGGAGGATCGCGAACATGGTATACAAGATTTGCCGGATTCCAGGTGATGGAATCGGACACGATGTGATGGAGGCTGCCAGTCTGGTGCTGAAGCAGATGGATCTCGAGATTGAATGGAACGACACAGAGGCAGGATGGTGCTGCTGGGAGAAGTATCAAAACACGGTGCCGGAGCATACGTGGAAGGCGCTGGAGTCGAGCCAGTGTTGCCTGTTTGGCGCCATAACGTCGAAGCCGGGCATCAAGGGATTCAAGAGCGCCATCTTACAGATTCGCCAGCGCTTTGACCTGTATGCGAATGTGCGACCGGTCAAGGCCTTTCTTGGAGTGCCGCTCAATTACCGGGACGATATTGACCTGGTGATCTTTCGCGAAAATACCGAGGGGCTCTATAGCGGCGTGGAGTTTCATCCGTACCCTGAAAACCTGTTGGACATTCATCCAGGCCTGAAGCGCTTTAAAGGAAAAGATGTTGCGGTTTCCATCAGGGTTTTCACACGCGAAGGGTGCAACCGCATTGTTCGCAAGGCGTTTGAGTATGCAAAGGAGTACGGGCGCAAAAGCGTGACTGCTGTGCATAAGGCAAACGTGATCCGCCTGACCTGCGGGATGTTTCTCGAGGAGGCCCGCAAGGTAGCGAAGGAATACCCGGGGATTGATTTCTGGGAGGCGAACGTTGATGCTATGGCCATGTGGCTAATCAAGAATCCGCAGAACTATGACGTGCTGGTAACGACGAACATGTTTGGCGATATCATAAGCGATCAAGCGGCTCAGCTGGTCGGCGGTCTGGGATTTGCCTCAAGTGCGAACATTGGCGATGCTTTTGCTCTGTTTGAACCGACCCATGGCTCTGCCCCGAAATACGCCGGACAGTATAAAGTTAATCCCATAGCCATGCTCTTGGCAACCAAGCTAATGCTGGAGTGGCTTGGCGAGAAGGAGAAAGCCAGGAGTCTGGAGAATGGGATTGCAAGAGTTTTGAAGGAGGGCAAGGTTAAAACGTACGATCTCGGTGGCACGTCCTCGACGCTGGATGTTGCGCGCGCCGTTGCTGATAGTCTCGCCTGAGCATCGCCGGAGGCGCAAACTAGCGGCGTCCGGCAATGACGAACGGGCCCCTTCTGGAGGACACGCTTGCGATTCCCTTCTATGCCCTGCCGCTGAATGGGTAAGGAATAAGGTCGGCAAGCTTATAGCGTATAATCTGGCCCGTGAGATTGGCGACCACCACAGTCAGATCTCTGGCGAACTCACCCAATACCTGACGGCAAGCCCCACAGGGCGTGGCGGGTTTTTCATCGTCAGTCACAATGACCATAGCAAGAAACCGCTTGTGACCGTGCGCAACAGCCATGGCCACGGCATTTCGTTCGGCACAGATGGTCAGTCCAAACGAAGCGTTCTCCACGTTGCATGCAGCAAAAATCTCTCCTCCCTCACAGAGCAGCGCGGCCCCCACGCGGTATTCTGAATACGGCGCATACGCATGTGCGCGCACCTGTCTTGCTCGTTCGAGCAATGTCTCTAGCGTCTGCTGATCCAGAGAAAATGCGTTCATTGTTTTGCTTGTCTCCTGGAATCTAGAATTCGTCCTGCAGCTTGCGCAGCTGGTCCTGCTGAACAATAACGATCCGGTGGTCGTCCACGGTGATCAAGCCCTGCTGTTTCATACGACTGAGATTCACGCTCGTAGTTTCGCGCGTGGCTCCTATCAGGTTAGCAATCTCCTGATGCGTCAGCTTGATATTAATAAGCCTGCCCTTGGGATGTGGCCGACCGTATTTCTGTTTGAGGCGAAGAAACAAGCTGGCCAGGCGTCCTGGTACGTCTTTGAACACAATATCGCCGAGTTGGCTTTCGAGCTCGCGGGCGCGCTCGCCAATCATCTTGGTTACCTTTAGCGATAGGCTTGGCCTGCGTTCCAAAAATGCCTGGAAGTCCTTGCGGCGGATGAGGCACACCAGACTGTCAATAACTGCCTGCGCCAGAGTCTGACGGCGCGCACCGTCGAGCAGTGCGAGCTCGCCAAAAATCTCGCCTGGCTCCATGATAGTCAGGGTCATTTCTTTACCGCTGGGCGCAATGCTGGCGATTCGCACAATTCCTTCTTTGAGACAATACACCTTATCGCCCGGATCATCAGGGAGAAAAATGAACTCCTTGCGCTTATACTGCTTGTGTATGATCAGCGGTTCAAGAAGCTGACAGTCCTTGTCGTCCATCTCCTTAAACAGATTGATTTTCTTGAGATACCAGACTTTGTGTGTACGTTCATCCATGAAGCTGGTTTCCGGGAGTTTTTATTCTGCCTCTCTTGGCGCACTCAAGCATAAGTGAGTCGAAGTGTAAATTCCTCTCGAGTGAAAATCAAGACAAAACAGCCTGGTTGGCCTTGCGCGTGCATATCTTTACAGCTCTTGCGCACAGCTGACTATGGAATTCCGTCTAACTCGGTGAGAGGAGAAAACTAAAGCAGAAATCCACCCTGTCATATTATTCAACTATTATGCAATCACGTGGAGGGCCATGAATGGAGTACTCGATGACGCTAGCGATGCTTGTCTAAGGCTTGAATGAGCCGACGCGGCGCATTGGTCGCGACAATATCAATCTCGCCCACTTTAAGCACTTTGCGCAGTAATTGCGGGCTGTCAATAGTCCACGTGCATACCCATTTGCCAAAGCGCCTAATCTCGGCCAGCCGCGACTGGGTGAGCAGGTTGTAGCGCGGGACAATGCCCTGAAATTCTGGCCGTGCGAGCATCTCCCGAAAAAGTTCAGGCTTATTTAGTAGAATACCCAGCTGTAGTGCTGGCTCGTGCTTGTGAATTGCCAATAAAATATCAGGGCGGAACGAAACCACACAAGACCACTGAACCAGCTGGTACTTTTGGATCATTGGAATTAATACATCGCATAATGGCTCAATGTCTTCAACAGGCGACTTGACTTCGATAACCAGAATGATTCGTCCTTGGCACAGATGAATAACCTCCTCCAGAGTGGGAATACTTTCGCCAGCGAACTTTTTCGCAAACCAGCGTCCCACATCAACGGATTTGAGCTCCCGTAGTGTCATGCCACGCACAATCCCGGGATGCCTTCCAGTGCGGCGACAGGTTGCGTCGTGAACCACCATTAGGTGGCCGTCGCTCGAGAGCTGAACGTCAATTTCTATGGCATCTGCCCCGAGCGTGATGGCGCTTGAAATCGCAGCCAGGGTATTCTCCGGCGCCTCTGCTGAATTCCCCCGATGAGCACATACCACGACAGGCCGACGCACAGAGCGAATCGCACTGACCAATTTGGCGATGTTTGAATGCACTACCATAACGGCTAAATTAACCTAAAGTACTTCTTCGGATTCCTTGAGCTAAGCGCTGGAATAACAGTAGGTTGCACAAATAGAATCCAGCCTCCACGGGCCAGCCTCTGGCGTGTAGTTTATTTCCAGCAAGTTTCTTTGCGACATGAGCATTCAGATCCAGATCAGACCAGCTATTCTGGCAGGCGTCAAACGAAATTGTCTAGCCAGCACAAAATGCCAGGGTATTAAAGGAAGGGCAAAAAAGCCTTGAAATTTCTCCCGGGCATGGGATATAAGCCATAGTGCTTTTGAATTGATTGAAGGTGGGCGATTAGCTCAGTTGGTTAGAGTGCCGCCTTGACATGGCGGAGGTCACTGGTTCAATTCCAGTATCGCCCACCATTTTGTTTTATTGGTAGGTGTCATTTCCGGTTCTTTGTTAATGCCTTTCGGCAATATGGTAGGGATCGGTCGCTCGAAATGGCCAAAATGCCGCCTGCGGAGATGTGGTCGAGCGAAGAGAAATTATTGCGGCAAGGGTTTTAGCCCATGCCGCAATTTTTATGGCTGGCTGATAAGAAGAAGGGTACGCCGCAGCACGAACTTTCGCTGAAAGGAATTGG
>CAZVVA010000259.1:726-4149 GCA_964630455.1 uncultured Candidatus Sumerlaeota bacterium | reverse complement strand
TTGTTTTCATACGCCCGCTGGAGTCGCTCCAGACTCAACCGCTGCACAGCAAGTTGGTGCGAGAGCATCACCTGCCCGCTTTCCTCGTCACGTCCCTGAATCAGCACCTCCACGAGATCGCCAACTGCAATATTGATCTCACCATTTTCATCCAGGAACTCACAAATGTCAATCACGCCTTCCGCTTTGTCGCCGACATCAATGAGGACGTAATCGCGGCGGACCGTCACAATAGGGACCTCTATAATGTCGCCAACTTCCAGATTGAGCGAATGGGGAAGGTACTGCTGAAGCAGGGCGTCGAACGCCGCCTCTGCCTCCTGTTCCTTATCTTCGACAGGTTGGAGAGTTTCAGAGACTGGCGGAGCATCGGATTCGGGGGCTGCGAGCTCTTCTGTCGCAGTCTCACCTTCCGCTGGCTCAGGTTCCTGCGGCAGTTCGGGTGTCACGGCTTCGCTCTCTGGCGAAACAGGCTTGACCGGCTTTTGATCTTGCTCCGCCGAAGGGAACCCGAGTAGTGCCTTCTCGTTAATCGGTTTGAGCTCGTCCTCAAGTTCCTTTTCGAATTCCGCCAGCTCTTCCTTGATTTTCTGCTGATCTCTCTTCTGCTCTTTGCTCGGCAAGGATTCGTCCTGTAACATCTACACCTTCCTCCTTGACCGCATTATTCAGCTAACGCGATGTCGTCGGAGTCAAATCTGATCTAGTTGAGAGCATTGTGCAGAATCGTGGCTTCCGCGTATTTAGTACACACACTATCCTGCGGAGAGACGCTTCTGCACAGCGCGAATTTTGTCCATCATGAGTATGCTAATTTGCTGATAGCGCTCTTTATGCGATGCCGCGTTGTCACCATGGCCAATATGAAACGGTTCTCCGAATGAGACATGTATCTTATGAGGTTTTGGAAAGCGTGCCACGGGCGGCATGGCCTCGAAGCTGCCGCGGATGCAAACTGGAACAATAGCAATGTTCTCACATGCCGCGGCAATCATTCCTACTCCTCGACGTGGGCTTTGTATCTTGCCGTCATGACTCCGCGTTCCCTCAGGGAAAACGAGCAATACCTCGCCGCGCTTCAATACTTCCACAATGCGTTCCAATCCCTTCCGGTCAATTCCCTCGCGTCGAATCGGAATAGTGTTTACATGCCGCAGAAACCAGCCCAGCACCGGAATCCGGAGTAGATCTTCCTTTGTCATATAATGAACTGCTCGCTGCAGATGGCAGCCAATAAGTGGCGGATCAAGAAAACTACAGTGATTCGCCACAAGGAGCACGCCCCCGGTTTTGGGGATGTGCTTACGTCCGTCGCTGGTGAAGCGGAAGTATACTTTGCTCACCAGGATGATCAGCAGTTGCATAATTCGATAGAACATGGTAGCCAGCAGCCTCTAGAACGCTCCGCATCTCCGCCTCACTGCTGCTTCTATTACTGCAACGCAACCGGGTTCACGTGAAGCCCTCTCATTCGCCCTCCGAATAA
Source organism: uncultured Candidatus Sumerlaeota bacterium (assembly GCA_964630455.1). Classification (GTDB taxonomy): domain Bacteria; phylum Sumerlaeota; class Sumerlaeia; order MWCT01; family JAUWMI01; genus JAUWMI01. Next base: position 2,663 of record CAZVVA010000259.1, on the reverse strand, counting down.
TGGAAAGGCGAGCATCCGCGGCCCGGGCCATGTAGCTCGAAAAGTCGGGGGAATTTATGAATTGCCCCTACGGGAAGCATCACCAACGAAGGCCCGGATGATTTGCGTCACCTCATCTTGTCCTATACCGCTCGTCTCTATAATTACCGCATCGCGAGCCACACGCAATGGTCCATAAGGGCGGTTTCGGTCGCGTTGGTCTCGGGCGCGAATGGCCTGCTTGAGCTCCTCAAGCTCCACATGGCTTCCGAGTTCGCGCAACTGCTGGGCATGGCGTTTTGTGCGCTCGTCCAGCGACGCATCAAGATAAAACTTCCATCGGGCGTCCGGAAACACCACGGTGCCCATATCGCGGCCTTCGCACACTGACGGCTGCGCGAGGCCCAGCTGGCGTTGCTGCTTCACCATGCATTGCCTCACTCCAATGACGTCAGCTACTGGCGAGGTATTCTTGCTCACGTCGGGCTGGCGAATGGCAACAGTGACATCACTACCGTTGCTATACACACGCAGCTGGCCGTCCGCGTATTTTAGCTCGATCTTGAGCGACTGTGCTAGCTGGGTCAAAGCCACCTCATCAGACAGATTCACATGTCGCTCCATGGCCGCCAGTGTCACGGTCCGATACATGGCCCCAGTGTCAATGTGAAAATAGCCGAGCTCCGCCGCCACGTGCCTGGCAACCGTGCTTTTTCCAACCCCTACAGGGCCATCAATAGTAATGACCGTAACGCGGCTCACCTGACTACTCCGAACAGTCAAAAACTCTCCTCACGTTGTACAAAAATCCGCACACAAAAGACACAGGAGAAAGAGGGGGCGGATAGCACTAGAGAGGAGTTTGTCGAAATGGCAAGCGAGAAATCAATATGGCTCGCTTTTTTTTAAATGCCGCCGAATAGGACTTCGGGCCACAAAAATCTCATACATTAATGCACCTGAGGCGCATTAGGACAAAAAAAATACGTCTGCCCCGCCATCCTCCTCTATAAACTTCTTCGATTGCTCAAAGGCATAATAGTACCAATGGATTATCGAGTTTCCTATTTACCATTCATCGGGCAAACTGTCAAGACATACTTCCCAGAAACGGTGCATTGCTGACCGCTGCTAAGGATAGGAAAGATAGGGCTCAAACGCTCTTTGCACAATATTTACGGACTGTATCTCGATGAACAAATTAGGCATTGATTATCTGGCAGTTTATTCCTAATACATGATTTGTCTCGACATTTTTTAGCCACGCTTCAAACGTCTGGGTAGTTTCGAGGGTCAAATACAAAACAGATCGGCGCGAAGTTAGAAGGTGCAGTGGATGAGAGTATCCAAACATATCCCGTGCCGACATCATTACCTAATAATATCGCGATACTTCGCCATAAGAGGATGCACGGCATATCTTTTGAAAGTATAGTGGTGATTACGAGAAATCAGCGAAGAGCGTTCCAGCACAAGAAGAGGAGGAGATCCGATGAATCGAAGGGCATTTCGCATTGGCACAGTATCCGGAGTACTAGCCATCGTCGTCATGGTTTTCTTCGCGGCTTACCTCACAGCCGAGCCAATTGTTCCGAAAGTAAAACTCGGTGTGGATGTTCTGTTTGAATCACAGAAAGCTTTGATCCAGGGCAAGCGGGTTGGCCTCATAACCAACCACACGGGCATGAATAACCGGCTGGAGCTCACCAGCAATTTACTCCATCGCGATCCGCAGGTTAAGCTGGTAACGCTGTTCGCTCCAGAGCACGGCGTCTATGGCACCCTGTCTGGTGGTGAAAAAGAGGATGGCTTCAAGGATCCAAAAACCGGAGCAACGATTTACAGCCTGTACGGAAAACACCGGAAACCCACAGCTGCGATGTCAAAGGGACTCGATGTGCTTATCTTCGATATTCAGGACATCGGCACACGGTTCTATACCTACATTGCCACGATGG
>CAZVVA010000259.1:0-716 GCA_964630455.1 uncultured Candidatus Sumerlaeota bacterium | reverse complement strand
CAACTACACGTACATCTATACTATGGCGCTGGCTATGCAGGCGGCCAAGCAACACAAGGTGAAGTTCGTGGTGCTGGATCGCCCGAATCCTATTAACGGCACTCTGGTTGAAGGTAACGTGCTTGATCCGAAGTTTTCTTCCTTCATTGGGCTGTATCCGATTGCATTTTGTCACGGGATGACCATAGGGGAACTGGCGAGGCTGTTCAACGAGGAGTTTGGTATTGGGTGTGACCTTACCGTGGTTCCGATGCAGGGCTGGGAGCGTAAGATGACGTGGGCTGATACGGGACTCGGCTGGATTCCGCCTTCACCGGCAATTCCCGAGGCCTCCACATGCTGGTACTATCCGACAACCGGCATATTCGGCGAATTGGGTGTGATTAACGAAGGTGTAGGCTACACTCTGCCGTTTAAACTGGTGGGTGCGCCATGGATAGATGCAGATAAGCTGGCTAATGCGTTGAACGCAAAACGGCTGCCCGGGGTGCGCTTCATTCCCACGCATTACCAGCCGCGCTACTTTCATTACGGAGGTCAGCTGCTCCATGGCGTTCAGATTATTATCACCGATTACGCTACATACCAGCCGGTCGATACTGGCTTCCATATCCTGGCAGCCATTCAGAAATACTGGGAGAAAGAGATTGGGTGGACGTCGAATCCTTTGACCAAACGCGGCATAAGCAATTTTGATCGCTCCAATGGAACAGACA
>CAZVVA010000258.1:0-4213 GCA_964630455.1 uncultured Candidatus Sumerlaeota bacterium | reverse complement strand
GATCCAGCTTGTCGATGTAAGATAACCAAAGATCCTGAAGCTGGTCGTCACCGAGCCACCGCAAGAGATCGAGCCCTCACAGGGCTGAGGCCCCCAAAAATCCCCTTCTGGTTGACCGATCGTCAGGTCGCTGATATTGCCGTCGACGTCAATGGAACCGGTCGACGTTAGCTTCCTGATGACCACGATCTCATTAAGTGTATAGCACTCGACAGGGCCGATAACATCACCTTTCACCCTAATCGAGCAACTGCCCTTTACCTTGAGTTTATTAATATAGGAGGGCGTTGGTTCCTCATCAGCTGGATCACCAACCAAGCCGCTGAGAATATGTGAGGAGTTACAATCGGATAGATCGATGTCTACAGATGAAAAAGGCACATAGGTTGCGGGAGCTGGGGGCGGGTAACGGAATTTAATAGCAATGTCTTTGGTCCACGGGTTGGAGTAATCCCCCATCCGAACAGTCACGTGCGACATTCAATCTAAGGAGGAGGTGGTTAGACTCTGTCGAAGCCTCTCCCCTGACGTCATCATCCATACGGCGGCACTAAGCAGCCCGGACCTCTGTGAGAAAGAAAAAGATCTCGCTTATCAGACGAACGTCATAGGCACAAAGAATCTGGTCGAAGCGGTCAAACCACTCAGGAGAACGCGCTTTATCTTTATCTCCACTGATCTAGTGTTTGATGGTGAAAAGGGATCGTATACTGAAGATGATGCGCCGAATCCACGAAATTATTACGCACAAACAAAATGGGAGGGTGAACAGCTTGTTCAGTCGCTGGGCGACAGGGCTGTGATCGTCCGCGCGGCTCTAATGTACGGCAATCCTTCGCCAGCACATCATTCATTTCTGGGATGGCTTGAGGAAGGTCTGCGAAGCGACAAAGTCAGGCTTTTCACGGATGAGTATCGCACGCCTATTCTGGTGGATGATATTGTCGAGGCATTGAGGAGGTTACTGGGGTCAAAGGACCGCGGGTCTAGGGGAGTTGACTACTGCGGGGTCTTGCACCTCAGCGGGGGCAAGCGGCTGTCGCGCTACGAATTTGGCACGATCTATGCCCAGGTTTTCGGGTACTCCCAGGCGGCAATCCAGGCGGTATCGCTCTCAGAGGTGCCAGTCCTCGCCTATCGGCCGCGCGACGTCTCGCTGGACAATACTCGAGCACAACGTCTGCTCGACATGCATTTTCGCACACCAGAACAGGGGCTAACATTTCTAAAGCAACAAGGAAAATGCCAATGAAGGTCGGAATCATTGCTGACACGCATGATCACATGGTAAAAATTCAAAAGGCAGTGCGGATCTTTAAAAGGGCAAATGTTGAGGCTATTGTGCACTGCGGGGATTTTGTGGCCCCATTCGCCCTTCGCCCATTTGAACAGGCAAAGATTCAATTCATCGGAGTCTTTGGAAACAATGATGGCGAGAAAGAAGGTCTGAGGAACTTCGTGAAGACGTTTGGCACAATCCATCATCCGCCGTACACTTTCACGCTTGCAGACAGGAAATTCCTCCTTTGCCATTCTCCGCTGAGCAATCAGGATCTTCGAGAGTCGTGCTATAAGCATGACTATGTATGCTTCGGTCATACACATCAAATAACGTACGAAAAAACGAAAAAAGCGCTGTTGATAAATCCCGGGGAGGCCTGCGGCTGGCTGTATGGAACCGCGAGCATCGGGATTCTCGATACAGAGACGAACAAATTCAGCACCATGGAAATCTAGATGCCTGCGCCCCTGGGGGTCGCACACGGAGTGAGATGAAATGCTAAAAAATGCAATCTGTGTCGTGGTCATCTTTCTGGGAGCTGCGATGCTTTGCCTTGCATGGGGTAAATCGGAGGAGACCACGCGGAAGTTTACGTTGCTTTCGACAGGAGATCTGAGCGAGATCTATTATCCCCAGCTCGGGGCACCTGATGCAAAGACCTTGCAACAGATCGAGAAGCAGATTGAAAAGGAGAAGCGAAGCGCTAAATATCCGGTCATGCTCATTGATACTGGCAATTTCATTGGCCCATCCGTCATTGCCGAAACAACCTATATTCCGCGGCCTGTTCGCTTTTTTCGAGAAGCTGGTTACACCGCAGTGAATGTTACGTCGCCCGAGCTGTTTGCAGGCGAGCACATGATTAAGATATGGCAGAACGAGAAGTCGTCACCCTATTTTGTCTCAAATATTCAGAACCGTAAGACAAGCGCTCGTCTCGGGCTTCTGTCTGCCACCACACAGCTGGATAGCCTTCGCCTGCGAATTTTCGGTGCGACTACTATGCAACATATCCGAGCACTTCGCGACTTGCTGAAGAACTATAAGACAAGCGATGTGGTTGACCATGTGAAGGCAGGCATTACAGCGATGAAGGAATTCCCTGAGCTGCGTCTGGTACTATCGGATCTGCCGGCTCAGCAGAACAATAGCCTTGCGCAGCAGGTGCCAGAAATTGACATTATCCTTGAGCGCAGCGGCAATTCGCCTGGCTCAGCCAGACGAGTTAATCAGACGCTCATAGCACCGAGCGGAAACGCAAGCGGCATAGCAACACTGACGGTCGAGCTCGATGCGACCCAGCCACAGATTCGCACATACTCGTACGCCATTGTGCCTTTCTCACCTCCACCCAGGAAGCGGGAGCTCCTTCCCCTTTTAACAGAAACCTCCCCTTCTCGTAAGTCTCCCCTACTCCCCTTGCCTACGATCGGCAAAATCCTGCCGCGTGTAGAAATGTTACGGGATCTTTCTGTTGATCATGATCGCGCAGAGCTGGTGCGCCAGAGAAATCCTATTCCTGCGTTGGCCCGTGAGAATAAGGATGTGTATTACTACGATCTGTATAAGGGTACTCCCCAGGTAGCGCGGGCATTCTTCGTGGCGCACGAGTTGGGACGGGGCAATATGACTTTCAACGTCATTGTTGCTGTTAAACCCAAGAGATTGGTTGCTGGGATTCATTTTATTACGCCCCCTTTAGTTGCCGGTCATTCCATCGGCTTGGAGGCGCTGTGCCAGCAGCTCATCGGCAAAGCCCCTAGCGAGTGGCAATACGAGAAAGACGCAGTTGCAGGCGCGGAGGAGAGTTTTCGCGTGCTGCTCGATGACCTCAAGACGGTTCTCACCCTCAACGAACGCATCGAGCAGAATCGCCTGCCGTAGGGGTACGGCAGCAATAGTGCGGTGTTCCGCTGAGTACATATTCTTATGAAGACGATAACAAAAGTTTTTTTATTAAAGATTCTTCGTCCGCCGCAGGCGGTCTCAGAATAATCCCGCTCGTACACACCCGTCATAAGGAACCGGAGCCTGCTTCGTGACCGCATAAGTACGCCTTGAAAACCCGTCTCAGCCAAAACTAACTCCCACACACCATGTTGCTTCAGCCCCTTCACACCGGGCTGACGAATCTTTGGTTGTTTATATCATTGTCGTTTATCCTTGACGACGCTTACCTTATTGTGTCACATTTATATCAATACTAAAAATCAGCCGCTTGATAAATAATAAGGCATACTGTCGGATTGTAGAATCCCGAAATAGTAGTTTGAGGGGGTAAGAAAAATGATTAACAAAAAGATTATTTTTCTGGGTTTAATCGGTTTACTCTTCTCCTTGAATTTTTATTCAAGTCTGGCAGGCGAGGAGCTTGCCAGTTCTAGCATGCCTTGCTCAACGTGTAATTCAGATCCTATTGCATGGCAAGGCGTTGAATTTTATTATGGTGAATATGAATTTTACCCAAGTCTTGTCTATAGTTGGCCTGGTTCAATTTATTATGAGCCACATTACTTAGAATGTATGTGGCCGGATCTCATGTGTATCTACTATTGCAAAGACGAATGGTATTCCTACTGCCAGGGAGATATACTGTATAGTCGGTATACACATCGGTACTGTGAGCGTCATCAGGGTATTCCCCCTTGCCTACAATGTATAGAGGGCTCTACGTCTATTAGCATAATTAAAGATTGCGGGACAGATTACTACGAGCCCTGGAGCTACTACTGCAAGGATGGTGAAGTTTATCGTAAAAGGGTATGTCATGATAAAGGATGTTTAGAGGGTGACTGCTTCCACTATACTTATACAGAAGAAGAAAGAGTTCAGGAATGTGAGGCTGCTGGCTGTTGCAATGGAAGGTGCAAGGTGATTATTGATGATGCGGGAGACCTTATTACCCACTTCTGCAGTGCGGTGCTAAACCGC
>CAZVVA010000257.1:0-4344 GCA_964630455.1 uncultured Candidatus Sumerlaeota bacterium | reverse complement strand
TGAAGTTGATGTTTTCATAGTAGGTGCCGGCGGAGACGATGATTTCATCGCCGTCATTGGCGGCATCGATTCCTCCTTGAATGGTTAAATATTCACTCGGGACGTAACGAACTGCGGGAAAGCAGAAAAGCGGCAGAAGAAAAAAGCACACTAATGCGAGCGTCTTAATGCGTAAAGAATAAGAAGGCAAGAATACACTATCGGAAGGAGACCTTTTCATTTTAGGGCTCCCCTTCAAGAGATTTTCCCCAGCATTTAATCAACCAAATATAGGGTGCTTATGTCAAGTAAATTTACATATTTATCGTGAGATTATATTCAGGGCGAGAACTATTTGCACGCGTGCGTTAGTTTTTATCAAAGACAGCCACGGAGACACGGAGATATCAAAGGAGACAAATTGCAAAATGAAAAATGCAAATATCGAATTTCAAATTCCTTGCAGTTTATTATTTAATGCTTTTATGAGCCTCAGGCTCACTGTGTCTCCGTGCCTCTGTGCCTCCGTGGTTTATCTTAGTCGCTTGGAAGGCTGGTTGTCGGGTCAGTGAAATCCGAGGGACTTTGCGCATGCTCAATCCGTGATCAAGCCGCGGATGCGGCGTCGCATAAGCAGCCAGATGAAAAACGGCCCCCCACACATCGCAGTCACTACACCCACCGGAACTTCAATCCCCACCAGCACAGTGCGGGCAATCGTATCGCATACAATCAAGAAAAACGCACCAAACAGCGCTGAGGCAGGCAACAACAGGCGATGATCCGCGCCTACGAGCAACCGAATGATGTGAGGAACAATGAGCCCGACAAACCCGATAGGCCCGCATACTGCAACTACTGCAGCCGTGAGCAGCGAAGCGGTGAAGAAGAGCAGGCGTCGAGTTCTCTCCACTTTAACACCAAGCTGTGCCGCCGTGGTCGCGTCCACGCTCAGCACGTTCAGGTTTCGCGCTTGTGCCATGAGAAGCACCAGCGCAATGACAATCACGGGCGTGATCTCAAGAATCGGCCTGTAGCGCGTAATATCCACTCCTCCCATCATCCAGCGAATCATCTGAAACGATTGCGCAGGATTCGAGAGATACTGAATCAGCAGGATCAAAGAGGCGAAGAAGAAGTTTACTGTCACGCCGGCGAGCAAGAGCGTGGTGGTCGAGAGCCGCCCCCCTGAGCGCGACAGCCAGTAGACAACAAATATCGCCATGAAGGCTCCGGCAAAGGCTACCACAAATATAACAGGGAAGCCAGCGATAAGCAGGTCGAGCTGAAGCTTAATCGCAATTACAACGCCCAGGGTGCTTCCGGTTGACACGCCGAGGATATATGGAGTAGCCAGCGGGTTGCGCAGGAGCGCCTGGAATACCGCCCCTGCACACGCCAACGCTGCTCCTGCTACACACGCAAGCAGAACGCGCGGCAGGCGCACCACGAAAAATATGTTCGCATCCGGATTATCAGCCAACGACACGGAAAAGTCGAATATCCGCGAAATGGAAATACGCCGTGCGCCGATGAACGGGCTCACCACCAGCCCGATGACCAGGAGCACGGCTAGCAACAGGAGAGTAGAAACAAATCGGCGCTTTTCGAGGTATGTGGTCAATCAGGATCCTTTCTAAAACAAATAGCAAAAACTGCAGCAGCATATTCAGATCCACAGACAAGTTGAAAATGCGCCTGTGGCGTGATGCCTGTGCTACCGTGAGGAGATTTGGTGGCTTGGACATCCTTGCCTGGTGGCACGGGCATTCCTGCCCGTGATTTCATGCATCCTGCCCTTACATTTTGAACTTTTAGCATTTGTCTTCACAGGCAAGATGCCTGTGCTACCGTGAGAAAATTTGGTGGCATGGGCATCTTGCCTGGTGGCACGGGCATCCTTGCCCGTGATTTTGCGCGTCAGATCGTAGGGGGCAACCCTTGTGGTTGCCCAACCAGTGTCCAGTGCACAGCCTTTACTTAAGCAGTCTTACAAAAGGCATCCCCTGCTCGTCTGTCAGAATCTCCACTTCAGTCTCATACGCTTCGCGAATAAGATCCCTCGAAACGATCTCCCCGGGCGTGCCTTCTTTCATCACCACTCCGTCCTTGAGCAACACCAGGCGTTCGCAAAAGAGCGCGGCCAGATTAATATCGTGCGACACTACCGCGATGGTCTTCCCTTGTTCACGCCGCATGCGGTCGAGCAGCCGGTAGATAAAAACCTGGTGCTTCAGGTCAAGCGAAGAGGTTGGCTCGTCAAGCAGCAGAACCGGGGTATTCTGCGCGAGGGCACGCGCGATGATTACTCCCTGCTTCTCGCCCCCGCTGAGCTCGGTAAAGAACCGGTCAGCAAAATTCGCCACGTCCGTCGCCTCAATGGCCTGCTGCGCAATGGCAACGTCCCTCGTGGTCTCGAAGGCAAACGGCCCAAGCCACGGGTGCCGACCCATCAGCACGATTTCCATCACCCGATATGGAAACGCAACGTCGGTAAACTGCGGGACTATGGCAATGTGGCGCGCAATATCATTAGCGGTATAGCTGCGCAAGTCCTTCTGGTGAAGCAGAATCCTCCCCTGGCGTGGTGAAAGCAAGCCGTTGAGCAGGTTCAGCAGCGTGGATTTCCCTGCGCCGTTCGGGCCAATGATCCCCACGAACTCTCCCGGAAAGATGCGCACAGAAAGCCCGCGCAGCACGGGCTTCTGGTCATACGAAAAGACAATCTCCTTGGCTTCAAGCACCGGCGTATTTTTCAAAGTTTCTGCAGGTTTTGAATCTGCGCTGACCATCTGACTCCCGCCACTTTTCCCTACAAGATCACTCCCTTTGCGAGTTTGCGTGAGAACATTTTATTAATCATCACGCCAAGACGCAAAGCACGCAAAGCTGGAATGCAAAAAAAAGTATCAAAACTCATTAAGAAATATTCCTCGTACTATTACTGCTGGGAGCCTCTAGACCTGCTAATTCTTATTGGCAGTTCTTCGCGACCTTTGCGACTTTGCGCGAGAACATTTTTTTAATCATCGCGCCAAGGCGCAAAGCACGCAAAGTTGGGAAAAACCACACCTGAATAAATTAATGCTCAATCTCCATGTAGCCTCGGCTCGCCGGGCTTATAGTCTAATTTCTCCGGGGCGTCCTTGTAGATCAGACGCATAAGATAGTTGATGTTCTCTGGAATTCGTGGCCCGGGGATAGTGATCTGCGGATCTTCGATAAAATGGATACGCTGGAACTTCACCGCCGAGACGGTCTGGAGCTGATTCCACAGCTGAAGATTTATCCGGCGCTGCTCCTCACTCGACTTTTCTCCAATTGAGGCATCAAGAATGACCTCTGGATCGCGCGCAATGATTTCTTCTTTCGAGACAATAGGATAAGATGACGGCGCATCCGCCAGGATATTGGTGCCACCAGCGGCCTGAAGCATTTCATCGAGAAACGTGCCTGGCCCCACAGCATACATCTGCTGTAGCGTGCCGGGATTCTTGCCCACGACAAAGAGCACACGCCTGCGCGGCCGCAACTCACGTTGCTCACGAAGTCGCTCAAGCTGTTGCGCCATCTCATCCGTCAGCACCTGCCCCGCCTCATCAGCTCCTGTTACTGTTGCAATCTCCCGGATTGACCCGAGCACATCCTGGATACTGTCGTTCTTAACCACGAGCATGCGCAAGCCCAAGGATTCAAACTTGTCAATTGTCTCCCCATAGCTCGGGAGCAAAATGATCAGATCAGGCTTTAGCATCACGATCTGTTCGATATTTGGCATGGGAAACGTGCCAACGTGCGGTTTAGCCCTGGCCTCGGGGGGATATTTGCACACGTCCGTTACCCCAACCACGCGATCACCGAGCCCAATCGCAAACAGTATCTCCGTTACGTTTGGACTGAGCGAAATGATTCGCCTCGGCACGCCCGTATCTTCGCTCTGCTGCGGTGTGCAACAAAACATTCCGCTGCAAATCACAATCAACACCACGAAGAGCGCATTTCTCAGCATAGCAGGCGAGCATCCATGTTTTATTCCCAGTTGCATTGGCCTGTCCTCCAATACCGTAAGATAAGTACTCTTAAAGAAAAAATTGTTTACACGGCCTGATCTTACCGCTATGACTTCTCCTGTCAACGGATTTAAAGTAACTGTAAGAGTACGACTCAATACGTGGGACGAATAAAATTGGTAACTGCAACTAATATAGCCACCGAGACACGGAGACACAGAGTATTGAATTGTAAATTGCAAAGTGAAAATTGCAAAATGAAAATTTAAAATTTGGTGTTTGTATTTTTTATTTTACAATTCTTTGCCAGATAGGTCAGCAAGAATAGTCATATGTCAAAGAGCAAGTTGAGTAT
>CAZVVA010000256.1:0-4389 GCA_964630455.1 uncultured Candidatus Sumerlaeota bacterium | reverse complement strand
GGCTTATGCCCAATCTAGCCAAAAAAGGCAGGAAGTTCCTTACGTAGGGGCGACCCGCCGGGTCGCCACTACAACCGCCTGCCTTATCTCGGATTCCTTGAAATTTCATTTTGTTAGGGGTTCTAAAAATAATCGCAACATTAGTATACATCACAAGAAGATAACTGATGGATGTCCTTGCGCTTTTCTTTGTTCAACGAAGAGAGGAGGAATTCTTCTCCGACAGGTTTCAGTCGTCGAGGTGGAGAAGGTGGCGCACGACAATGCGAATGAAGCCGTACGTATCACGTGCGCGTTTGATGTGGGAGGGCACGTCGACATAGATTGTGCGCACAGGCACGGAGCCGATGCGAAAGCCCTGGCGCGCGGCCTTGAGCAGGAGTTCAATCTCGGTTTCAAAGCCGCTGGTGTTCAGATGGACGTTTTGTAACACGCTGGCGCGAATGGCGCGATAACCCGACTGGCTATCTATCACGGGTTGTCGTGTCACCCATCTGATAATCGCGGTACAGAGGAAGTTTGTGAGCCTGCGCAGATGGGGCATGGTGCGCACATCGCCAAGGCGGCTGCCGAGAACGATATCGGGCAGCGAGCCCTGGCGAATGAGTTCGAAAAAGCGCGGCAGATCCTCATGGGCATGCTGTCCATCGGCGTCCATGGTAATGACCCAGTCGTAGCCTTGGGAGATGGCCTCCTGAAAACCGTGCTGCAGCGCAGCGCCTTTGCCAGCATGATGATGGCGGAGCACATTAAATCCACGGGCCTTGATCGTTTCGTAGGAGGTGGTAGTTGACCCATCGTCAACCACAAGAATGTGCGATTTCGGATGATAGTTGGTGATCTGCGTGAGGAGCGCGTCGAGCTCCGATCCGGCATTATAGGCGGGAATAAGAATAAGGATACGCGGAGAAGATTCGGGCGGTGACAAATTTCCTCTGTCCTGAATGCTGGAACCACACGGCGAAGTGGGGGGTAAGGCGTTCATTGTAGCCTCGGCGCTAGCTAGGGCATATGTGCAAAATCCGTACGCACTGACTGAAAATGCCTTTCTACGCTTCAAATTGAAAATGACCTCGACCCTGGGAGTCAAGCCATTTCTATCCAGCTGGCTGCTATCTTTTTCCCTTTCCCGGAGGTCTAAGATTTTTGTTGAAAACAGGCGCGCAGTTTGTCTAACTTATAGCGCTATATGCAAAAGGTGGTACATATACGCGCCAGCAGAAGTTGAACCTGGAAAGGAGTTGGGTAATGGGAAGCAGGAGAGTGTGCTTTGGGATTGGTGTGATGGTTATGAGTTTGCTCGTTGTGTGTGGATGTGCGATGTTACATAGGCCTCTAGGAACAGCAAAGATGGAGGCGGGTGTGGACGCGCTGGTGGAAGAGAATTTCCAGCAGTTAAAGGGATACAAGGTGGGCTTGATTTGCAACCACTCGGCGCTGAGCCGCAAGGCCAAACACCTGTTCGACCTCATGCGAAAAAGCGAAAACGTCGAGCTAGTGGCAATTTTTGCGCCGGAACATGGATTCCGCGGCATCGCGGAGCGAACAATCGAGCACGGGAAGGAAAAGAAAACCGGCATTCCGATCTACAGCCTCTACGGCGCGACGCATCGACCTGCCCCAGAGATGCTGAAAGGGATTGATCTTCTGGTTTTTGACATTCAGGACATTGGTGCGCGGTTTTACACCTACATCTCCACTTTAGCGATGTGCATGGAAGAGGCCGCAAAGCACGACATCAAATTCATGGTGCTGGATCGGCCAAACCCGATCGGTGGCTTGTACGTTGACGGCCCAATTCAGGATCCGGATCTCTATCAGGGTTTCACGGCATATTTTCCGATGCCTGTGACACATGGGATGACGATCGGCGAGCTGGCGCAGATGTTCAACGACTTTTTCGGCATTCAATGCGACTTGGAAGTGGTGCAGATGGAGGGGTGGAAGCGGTCAATGTACTTTGATGAAACGGGGCTGCCATGGGTGAACCCGTCGCCGAATATTCGCAATGTAACGGAGGAGATACTTTATCCGGGCCTTGCGATGACCGAAGGCACGAATGTTTCTGTTGGGCGTGGCACGGCAACGCCTTTCGAGGTCTACGGCACGCCCTGGGCTGATGCAGAGGAGCTGACGCGCGAGATGCAATCGCGCCAGATTCCCGGACTTGCGTTCGAGCCGGTATCGTTTACACCTGACAAGAACCGGTACAAGGACGAGCGCTGCAACGGATTCCGGGTCACGATTACCGATCGCGAGGCGCTTAGGATTGTTCCGGCAGGCATACACCTTATTGATGCCCTCTATAAGCTGTACCCGGAGGAGTACCAAATTGACCCGGTTCGCGGGATGGTGGGACAGCAGGCGATTATTGACATGATTAAGGCTCGCAAGCCAGTGGAGGAGATTATCCTGAGCTGGCAAAACGACCTTAAGGAATTCATCAAAATTCGCCAGCGCTTCCTTATCTACAGAGAATAGGTGTGGGGACGCCAATATCAAAGACGTTAGAAGGTGAACAGAATCATGATATTGTATCGCCTAGGTAGCAGCGCGTTGGCCCTGGGTCTGGCGGTTGTGCTGAGCCTGAGTCTCGCTTGCGAGCGTCGTGAAGGACCAGAGGGGGCAGGGCGAGGCCAGGGCGCCAGTCTGCAAACGGGTGTGGTGTTGGGCCAGGTACAGCTTAAGGACGAGGAGGATCATAGTGGCATACTTGTCTTTGCGGCAGGCACGTCTTATAGTGGCTACACTGATGAGAATGGTGAGTTCATCATTGGCAATATTCCGCAAGGTGAGTACCGATTTTATGCCCAGAAACCCGGGTATGTGCAAACGAACCTGGGGAGTATAAAGATTCCACCAGAGGAAGCACAAGAGATCGAGGTTGCGCGGATTCGTCTGGCGCCGGCGGTGCTGGAGAAGTTGCCGCCGGAACCAGCAGAGCCAATGCTGGGCTCTATTATCGGGGTGGTTGAGCTGGAAGGAGAGAATCGCTTTGGCGGCGTCGTAGTTGAGGTAATTGATACGCCGTTCAAGACCGTAACGGACGACGTTGGGGTATATAGAATTCTCAACCTTCGAGCAGGCGACTACAGGCTATTGATGCAGAAAGAGAGCTATGATCCCGGGCAGCTGGCTGTAACCGTGAGTGCAGGAGAGCCGAGCTACGTAGAGAATATCAATCTGAGCCGCACCATAAGGCGTCCTGCAGACCGAAAGATTTACGGCAACGTGGAAATGTACGACGCAAAGGGAAATATCACGAACCAGTTCGGGTTGGTGGTGATTTCGCTGGAAGGGACATCGTACGTGGCGACGCCGGATGCTCAGGGCAAGTTCGTGATTACTAATATCCAACCAGGGAAATACGTGATAAATGCGATGGCTCCAGGATTCGGGAATCGCGATAAGATTGATGTGGATCTGGTGGATCTCGAGTACACTAACGTAACAGTGGTACTCGACGGAAGCCCGACAGCCATAGGAGAGAGAGGCGAGATCCGGGGGTTGGCGCGCCTGGCAGGCGACGTTACCGACCACGGGGGCATCTCAATTGCCCTGGGAGGAACATCGCACGTGGGAATAACCGCTGCGTCGGGCGACTTTGTGCTGTCGGACGTTCCGGAAGGTAACTACACACTGCTGGCACAGGCAGTAGGCTTCATGACGGAAATGGTGGAGAGTGTCTACGTAGTCGCTGGCGAGGAGACTATGGTACCAGAAATTGTTCTTGAAGAAGTGGTGATTCCGCCCCGGGTGGTGTATACCGAGCCGGCAGATGGGGATAGCGGCGTTACGGTGAGGAGGGAGATGCCGATTTTTGTGCGCTTCAGCAAGAAGATGCAGCCTGCAACGGTGAAGCAAGCATGTCAGATTAATCCGCCCCTGGAGTACCGTGCCTACGTGGGACGCGAACATCAGCAGAGTGACTTTGATTTGCTCTATGTAGCACTCCAGGGGGTCAGCGAGAGCCAGCCAGCAAAGTTTGAGACGCGCTATACCGTCACGATAAGTACACGCGCAAGAGATTTCGAGGAGGTGCAGCTGGAAGAGGCCTATACGTTCAGCTTTACAACGGGTCGAGCGGAAATTGTTGGCACCATACCTAGAGAGGGTGAGACGGATGTCTTTCTGAGCCTGAGCGATCCTCTTATAGTCTATTTCAATGCAAAAATAAAGCACGCGACGATCAGTAGCGACACGATTTCCATCAGCCCGGAGCCACTGGCACAATTTAACCTGCAAACTGTGGATAATCCACGTACCGGCTGGACCGAAGCTCGCATCTTCACCTCATGGCGGTTAGATACGCGCTATACCGTGACGTTTAAGCGCGGAATTCAAGCCTCGGAGGGGAGATCGGTGGCCAACACTCCATACCCCCTGCAT
>CAZVVA010000255.1:0-4391 GCA_964630455.1 uncultured Candidatus Sumerlaeota bacterium | reverse complement strand
CGGCATCTCCAGTCATTGCCCAACCTTGCTTCCTCTCCCCTTGTGGGAGAGGATGAGAGGTGAGGGGGACCATTTCTTGAGCAATATGCTGACTCATTTGAAAAAGAGCCAGGAAATCAAAGGAAGGGAAAAGTCAAAAAGGAAATCAAGAGAGGGGGAAATCAAAAAGGCATTCCCCTCCCTTATCGAATTTCGCATAAATAAAGTAATGCCTAATGTTCCTGAAAGCCCGATTTCTACGCGATTGCTGAACTTTTAATTGTACCATTAACTTATGCGAAGATCAATAATTCTGTTCTAGGAGCGGAGACATATGGAAGTTGAGGAACAAGCGCGCGAATTCTGTGAGCATTTTCAAAGGTTAAAGAGCGAAATTGCCAGAGCCATTGTTGGCCAGGACGAGGTTGTCGAGAGCGTGTTGGCTGCTCTGGTGATTGGCGGGCACGTATTGCTGGAAGGCGTGCCTGGATTGGGAAAGACGTATCTGGTGCGAACGCTGAGTCATGCGCTGGATCTAAATTTTTCACGCATCCAGTTTACCCCGGATCTCATGCCCGCAGACATTATTGGGACAAATCTGGTGATGGAACGCCCTGAAGGAGGGAAGTTCTTTGAATTTCAAAAAGGGCCGATATTTGCTCATATCATTCTGGCGGATGAGATCAACCGCGCCACGCCCAAGACACAATCTGCACTGCTTGAAGCGATGCAGGAGTTATCGGTAACCGTGGGTGGCGTGGTGCGCACGCTTGAGCCGCCCTTTTTCGTTATGGCCACCCAGAACCCGATTGAAATGGAAGGCACATATCCACTACCTGAGGCGCAGATCGATCGCTTCTTTTTCAAAGTCCTTATACCCTACCCGAACATGAAGGAGCTGGAGATGATCGTTGACCGCACCACGGGCGACCAGCTGCCGGAGATTCACAAAGTTGTTGAGCGCGACACCTTGCTCACCATGCAGAAGTTTCTTCGCGAGGTACCTATTGCCCCGCCAGTGAAGGACTATGCCCTTCGCCTTGTTATGGTCACGCATCCTGACTCTCCCGATGCACCGGAGATGGTTAAGAAGTACGTACGCTATGGATCAAGTCCCCGTGGGGCGCAGACACTCATCCTATCTGGCAAGACCCGGGCCTTGCTGGATGGGCGGTATAACGTGAGTTTCGCAGACATTGAGAAGAGCGTGCATCCAGGCTTGCGGCACCGTATTATTCTGAACTTCGAAGGCGAGGCCGAAGGGATTACCTCTGATGCAATTCTGGATGCTGTGCTCGAGCACACTGTGCGGGACACCCGGCAAAAGGCGGCGAGGAGTTAAAGAAAAAACCGCTGGTCTGGATTTTTCCACGTGTTGGTAGCGCTGAAGCATGTGTTTGGGTGCTCGTTTTCGGAAATGGCTTTCGTTCCTGGCTCTCCTGGTTGAGCAGATTTCCCCTATTTTGCACGATAAATTGATAAAGCATTTTGCAATTCCACACTGAATGCGCAAGCCGGCAAGTACCAGAACAGTCGGAGGCATTTATTTTTATATCGAATCAGGTGTGAGTCATGGCCGAGGTACTACTGGATACGGAATTCTTGAATAAGTTAAAGCAATTGACGCTGATCTCCAAGAAGGTCTTTGCGGGCAAGATCAAAGGCGAGAGGCGCTCCAGGCAGAAAGGGGCCAGCGTGGAATTTGCGGATTACCGCGACTACGTGCGTGGCGACGATCCGCGATTTATTGACTGGAACATGTACGGCAGGCTGGAGCGGTTGTTCCTGAAGTTGTTTCAAGAAGAGGAGGATCTGTCCGTCTACATTCTGGTAGATGGGAGCGAGTCAATGGCGTTTGGGAGCCCGAGTAAGTTCCTCTACGCCAAGCGGATTGCTGCTGCACTTGGCTACATCAGTTTGATCAATATGGATCGTGTCGGGGTAGGGACATTTGCGTCGGAGAGGCTTGAGTATCTTATGCCAACGCGAGGCAAGGGACAGGGTCGCCGGTTATTTGCATTCCTTGAGAAGCTGAAGCCTGAAGGGCAAACTGCGCTGGCAGCGTCGTGTCGAAGCTATCTGTTGCGCCATCGGCGCCAGGGACTTTTGATTTTAATTTCTGACTTTTTTGATCGTGCTGGCTTTGAAGAGGCACTGAAGGTGCTCCTGGCACGGAATCTGGAGGTATATGCCATTCAGGTGCTGGCGGAAGAAGAGCGCAACCCAACGATAGCAGGCGATCTCCGCTTGATTGACTGTGAGGAGAGCGACGCAACGGAGATTACGGTTACAGATCGGCTGATCAAGCAATACAAGGCGCAGCTAGAATCCTATTGCGACTCACTGCGCGACTTTTGCATGAAACGCGGCGTCAACTACATGGCGGTTACCACACGATGGCGGTTTGAAGATTTGATTCTGCAATACCTGAAGACGGCAGGATTGCTGAAATAACGGTGCCCGGGGAAAAGAGCGCAGCAGCGCCATCTTTGTGGCGACAGCCGATCTTCTTTGACGTGAAAGCAAGGTGCAGTAATGATGCGATGGTAGCGGGCTGGCTGTTTTGTAGGGGCACAACACTGTTGTGCCCTGACCTACGAACCGACCAGCCAGTGGGGAGCAAGCATAAATGAGTTTTCTCATGCCAGCGGCATTTGTCCTGCTCGGCTTGATTCCAGTAGTCGTATTGTTCTATTTGCTGAAACTCCGGCGCAGGGACCATATTGTTTCCAGCACCATGTTCTGGCACAAAGCGGTTGAAGACCTTCATGCCAATGCGCCGTTTCAGCGCCTGCGCAAGAATCTGCTGCTGCTGATCCAGCTTCTCATTATTGCGCTGCTCGTGCTGGCGTTTGCACGGCCACTGCTGAGTCTGGCAGCGCGAAAGGAGCGCTCGCTCGCTGTTCTCGTTGATCATTCAGCCAGCATGCTGGCGCGCGAGCCTGGCGGAACACGCCTGGATGCAGCAAAGCAGATTGCTTTAAAGCAAGTAGATGGCATGGTTCCGGGCGATGAGATGATGCTCATGACGTTTGCCCAATCTCCTGAGGTACTGGTATCGTTCACGAACGATAAGGCTAAGTTAAAACGATTGATCCGTGAGATTGAAGGGCGAGAGCTCGTCACGCGTCTTGCAGATGCGCTTTCTATGGCGGTGTCGCTCGCCAGGGATCGTCGGAACCCGGAGATTCTAATTTTGAGTGATGGATGTATCGGTTCGCTTCAGGCCACCATACCGGACAAGGTGAAGGTCAACCTGGTTCGAGTAGGTTCGCAGCAGCCAAATGTCGGCATCACCGCTCTGGATATTCGGCCGAGCATGGAGAGTAGCAAGGACTATCAGCTCTTCGCTATTCTGAGTAACTTCGGTGATCAGGACGTGGTTCGACATTTGACTCTCACCTGTAATGAGGAGCTGATTGACGTGCGCGAAGTGCGAATTCCAGCTCATGGCGAGGAGGCGCAGCTGTTTCAGAGCCACCGTCTTACCGAGGGAAATATCATCCTAGAGATAGATGAGGCGGATGCGTTTCCTATGGATGATCGCGCCTATTGTGTCCTACGCCGGGAGAAGAGTATGCGCGTGCTCCTGGTTTCAGAAGGGAACTACTTTCTTGAGAAAGCGCTTCGGGAGAACGCAGGCATCATCGTCACCCGCGTGAGCTCAGCTAACATGCAGGTGAACGAGGCATACGATGTAGTGATCTATGACAACGTGTCGCCGTCTATCCTTGCGCCGGGACGCTATGCATTCATCAATGCCTTACCACCACTTGACGGATTTACTGATCTCGGTGAGATTCGGTTGCCGACGATTGTGGATTGGGATCGCGAGCATCTGCTGCTGCGCTTTGTAGATCTGAGCGCAGTGCGCATTCACACAGCGCGACAGGTTGGGATTCCCAAGAGTGCGCTTGTGCTGGTTGAGGGTGAGGAGACGCCGTTGGTTTCGCTCCTTTCCACTGAGGAGCATCGTGTCGTCGTCTTTGCGTTTGATTTTTACGATTCAAATCTTCCGCTGAGAGCCGCTTTTCCCATACTCGTCTCGAATTGTCTCGACTATCTTGCTTCAGGCGACAGAAATGTGGAGAGCGTTATAGCGAAAACTGGCCATGTGTATCTGCTTGATGTGCCGAAAGCCGTGCAAATGGTGAGTGTTCGAAACCCAGAGGGCCAGGAGTGGAGCGTGCGGCCGAATCCGCAAGGACAGGCCCCATTTGACAAAACCTGGCTCACAGGATTTTACAGTGTGATCTTTGACGGAAACCAGAGCCAGGGGTTTGGAGTAAATTTGCTGGATGCCGAGGAGTCAAATCTGACACCCCGGTTCAGCTTGGAGGTCCGCGGAAAGACCATTCGTGCGAGCACTGGCCCCATGCGCACGAATCGCGAAATCTGGTGGTGGTTTGCAC
>CAZVVA010000254.1:0-4431 GCA_964630455.1 uncultured Candidatus Sumerlaeota bacterium | reverse complement strand
ATATCGGCCATGAGTGTCTTCTCTTTGCCCCAGAGCGGGGTGAGCACGAAGGCCGTGATGTCGTAGACGTCATTGGGGGGCAGGACGCCTACACGCACGCGGGGGAAGTCCGTTGAATCAAGCATGCAGATGATCGAATACAGCCCCTTGTGTCCTCCGTGACTTCCACGCTCGCGGATGCGAATGCGCCCCATCGGAAGATTGACGTCGTCGCTAATCACCACCAGCTGTTCGGGCGGCATATTGTGGTATTTGAGGTATGGGACAACGGCCTCGCCGCTTTGGTTCATAAAGGTAGTTGGCTGCATGAGGAAAGCCTGCTGGCCGGCAATCGTGCCTTCTCCAAGCAGTGCGTGGAACTTGCGCGATGCCCTGAGCCGGATACCATGGCGGTGGGCCAGAGAAGCGATGACGTCAAAACCGATATTGTGAGGCGTGGTGCGATATTTGCGTCCCGGATTTCCAAGCCCGGCAATGAGATACATGCGGCGTTTACTCTCGACTGGTCTGCATGAGTTGCAATTTATTATGTCGCTCTTTTCGCACGGGCCATGGAATAGTCGCTGGCATAGATGCAGCAACCCGACCGTCGGTCCAGACGGGAACCATATGAGTCCGAGTTTTTAATGGCTACGCAGCTCATTATGCAAGAGACGTTATCTATAGGGGCGTCCCGGCGCTCAGTTGGCAATGGCCGTATAGGTTATTAGCTGGTTTTTGAGCTGAGACGAAACGGTGGAGATTATTTCCTCTCCTTGGTCTCCTTGGTTTCCGTTTTCTCCGGTTTTTCTTCCGCTTTCTCTTCCTTCTTTTCTTCTTCCTCTTCCTCGCCCTTCTTTCGAGTGATGAGTTCAGGCTCGGCCCCTTCAGCCAGCGCCTCCTCAGGGGCAACTGCAGCGACCACTTCTTCCTCTACGCGTGGCGGCTGGACGGTGAAGAGCGCGGTCTCCGGATCGTTGAGTATTTCAACACCCTCAGCCACCTTGAGGTCGCTAACGTGGACGGAGTGGTTGATGGCCAGGTCGCTTACGTCAACCTCAAAATTGCGGGGAATGGCGGTGGGCAGACACTTAACTTCAACGGTGCGGGTGAGGTACTCCAGGATTCCTCCGGCCTTGACTCCTTCGGGTGTTCCGAGCGCACGGACCGGCACCTCGACTTTGAGTTTCTTAGTCAAGGAGATACGGTAAAAATCCGCGTGGATGGGGTACATCGTCACCGGGTCTTTCTGAACGTCGCGGATGAGCACTTTCTGCTCTTTTGCGGCCTTAGTGCCTTTGATTTTCAGCGAGATGATGGTACCTTCGCCTGTGCCATGGTGCATCAATTGTTGCAGATCATGGCGGCTAATGATCACGTGTTCAGGTTTCTTGTTCTCGCCGTAGACAACGGCGGGTAGCAGGCCCTGGGCGCGAAGTCGGCGGCCGGAGCCCTTTCCCGTCTCCTCACGATGCTGTGCAGTAAGTACAAGTTTCTCCATTGTTGCAATGACCTCCGATTTCTTTTCGCCGCAGAAAGCGCGGCGACTGTTTGTGGCGTATAAAACCTGCCCTCATCATTCAGGCTATATCCATTGTATTCGCAGTGGTCAGGAAAACAGGGCGCTTACGGACTGGTGGTTGTGAATACGGCGAATCGCTTCGCCCAGTAAGGGAGCAACAGACGCCACATGGATTTTGTCATTTGGCTTTTTATCGTTCAAGGGAATTGTGTCGGTGACAATGATCTCTTTCAGGGGAGACTGGGCAATAATTTTCAGGGCATCGCCGGAAAAAATAGGGTGTGTACAGCAAGCGTACACATCCCTGGCTCCATTTTCTTTCAGCGCATTGGCGGCATTTACAATGGTGCCGGCTGTGTCAATCATATCGTCAAAGATAAAGACGTTGCGGCCAGCGATGTCGCCAATAATGTTCATGACCTCTGAGACGTTGGGGCTAGGTCGCCGTTTGTCTATAATGACCAGCGGTGCGTCAAGCCGTTCAGCATAGCCGCGGGCTCGCTTGACGTTGCCGACGTCTGGCGAGACAACTACATAGTTCTCGAGATTCAGCTTCTTGACATATTCAACGAGGAGCGGGGCAGCAAGCAGGTGATCCACAGGGATGTCGAAGAAGCCTTGAATCTGGCCTGAGTGTAAATCCACCGTAAGCACGCGCTCAGCGCCCGCAGTGGTAATCAGGTTGGCCACCAGCTTTGCCGACAAGGCTACGCGGCCCTGATCTTTTCTATCCTGACGTGCATAGCCAAAGTAGGGAATAACGGCATTCACGCGCTGGACTGATGCGCGGCGCAACGCATCTATAATCAACAGAAGTTCCATCAGGTGGTCATTCGCGGGTGTGCAGGTTGACTGAATGACAAAGACGTCTGCTCCCCGGACGTTCTCGTTGATTTTGACCCACGTCTCCCGATCGCTAAAGTGTGTTGTCTCGAGATTGCCTTTGGGGATCTTAAGGAAATTGCAAATATCCTGGGCAAGCTGACTGCTCGCGCTGCCACTAAAGATAATCGGCTCTGATTGCAAGATTCCTTTTCTCCTTTCGTCTTGTATTCGCAGAATGTAGCCTAACTCAGATGAAACTGACAAACGGACTAGCCGACCAATCCGCCTCAGGCGGATAATGCGACAAACGGACCAGCCGAAAAATGGCTGGGGGTGTAGGATTCGAACCTACGCATGCGGGTGCCAAAGACCCGTGCCTTACCAACTTGGCTAACCCCCAGCAGCTTAGCTTATTATACACGCCCGCGTACGTGAAATCATCTATCTCTTAATAATCGGAGACTAACCCGCCAGAGAACCTCTTCCCAAAGCCACGCGAATATTTTCTCTAACCAGGGGCTCTGAAGTCAAGGATAATGAGGCCAATGCTGAACTCTTATGCTTGCGAGTCAGGGATATGCAATAGAGACGTAACCCCAAGCATATCAGGAGAAAACGAGCATATATTTTGCTTGCATTGAGCGCAAAAAACAGACGCAGAACGCTACGGCTTTTCGAATTCCTTGTCAATGTTTTTATTCAGCGTTCAAGCCAGCGTAATAGAAACACGGACTGCATAAAGAAGGGGCGCATGCACGTAGTGCCGTCGTGGTTTGATATTTCTTCTTGTTATATGTTCTCTGTTCAGAGGTCAGGTGTGATGGGTAGAGGTAGAGATGCTGGTGTTGGTGATAGGGCGATATAAGGAAGGAGTTGATCTGCGGCGTGGGAATCAACCACGCCGTTTTTGTATTCGTCAAGGAGTTCGTTCGCGGCTTGCTGGCCGATGCGTTCGGCCGGGATGCCACGTTCGCCAATGGCGCTTGCGGCGATTCAGCTGCTTTCTCCCTCAGGACAGCTGCAAAATTCGGGCTTAATATGAGCGGTGGATGATGAAGTCGGAGAGCCTGTGGAGGAAAGTGATGGATATGGAAGAGGGTAAGGGACGCAGTGCGTTTCTGGCTCTGGTGCTGTAGGATTCAGCGATAGAGAGGGTATAAGGGATGGCGTTGTATTGATTGATGTAACGAAGGATGGTAGAGAAGTCGCGGCCGTCGTTAAAGCAGCGGGCGAGTTCATCGCGATCTGCTGGGGATGCGACGCGGAGCGCATAGATGAGAGGAAGAGTTTGCTTTCCTTCTGCGAGGTCGTTGCCGACTGCTTTGCCCCATTGTTTGCCTTCGGCGATGAAATCGAGGGTGTCGTCAACGATCTGGAAGGCCATGCCGAAGTTAAGGCCGAAAGCGGACATGCGGGCGACGTCGCGATGTTGAGCGCGAGCAACGAGTGAGCCAAGGCCGGCGCAGGCGGAAAACAGATGGGCGGTTTTGTTTTGGATGATGTAGAGGTAGTCGCGCTGTGAGAGAAAGGAGTTGCGTTTTTGGATCTGGAACATTTCGCCTTCGCACATTCTGCTGGTGACACGGGTGAGAATACGGAGCGCTTCGGGCTGGAGGGTAGAGATAACGAGGTCAAAGGCACGAGAGAAGAGGTAGTCGGCCATGAGAATGGCGACATCGTCGCCCCAGCGAGCATTGACGGAGGGTCGTCCGCGGCGGAGAGAGGCTTTGTCAATGACGTCGTCGTGAAGGAGTGTGGCGGTGTGGATGAGTTCGATAGCGGCGGCGATGCTGGTAGCGTGGGGATGGGGTTCAGATTGCTGGGTTGGGCTGGCTTGGTGGAAGACTTTGGCGCTGAGTAGAGTGAGGATGGGGCGGAGTTTTTTGCCAGGGCTGCAGCGGATGTAGGCGCCAACGTCGGCGATAAGGGAGTTGTTGGAGCTGAGGATCTCGTCAAACTGTTGATCCACTCTGACGAGGTCGTCGGTAATGTAATTTCTCAGAAAGTCCACGCTCTACCTTCTTCAAGGTATTTTCAGATTCATTATCACCATATTTTTGCAATTGTCAAGATTAGAGACGCGGCCTATTTAAAGACTGCCACAG
>CAZVVA010000253.1:0-4461 GCA_964630455.1 uncultured Candidatus Sumerlaeota bacterium | reverse complement strand
AAACGCCCCTACAATTACCATGAAATCCCAAGAACCCACATTATATTAGACGCAACAGTTAGCATGCGGGGAACGCAAGATTACTGTTTGGGTGTCAAACTTCATTCCTCTGCATCAATCCAGGGAGCAAGGCTGCTCTTTGGCTTTACAAACCCGTTTTTAATACAATTATCGAATGGATGTCAATTACTTTCTCGAATAAAAGCCAATTTTTCGATTATTTTTCTGCAGGCGGGTATTGCGTCACAATAGAATTGACGCATAGTAGCTAAAAACAGGGAAGAGTCCTTTGGAAGGCGTCCGCCATGGCGGATGCCTTCATAAGCCTAAGCGTAGCTTCAGTCTCTCTCGTAAGCTACGCTTACGAAAAAGAAAGGCGGTAGCTACATCCGTCTCGGCGGATTTCGCTACCGCACTCCAAATGGTTAAATCTGAACTATCCGGATACTTTAGCTAAGGCCATTGACCATTTTCGGGCACTTTAAGTATCCAGATTCAATTGCCTGGCTTATTCATACGTTAAGCCGTAGCCGTACTCATACAAGCCTGGAATACTGATAGGAAGTTTGCCTTTAGGGCTGAAGTCTCCAAGGATTGTCTCGACCCCTGCTTCCTGAGACACATCGCTGTAACCGTACGTTGTTAAATAAGCGTCAACGTCTGGAAATCGGCGAATCAGATAAGGGTTGCCGAATGAGATTACGATAACCGGTTTGGGTCCCTTCGCTAGATTCAGCAGGAAATCATTCTGCTCGGGCGACAGCTCAACAGTGTCTTTGCGCCCCTGAACCTTTACATAGAGACCGCAGATAATTGCGTCGGCATTGATTGCTGCCGCATACGCATCGCGATACGCGCTAGGCGAGGAGCGAGGATCCAGCGTCATGACGGTTGCCTCGGGGAAGCGTGTCTGAAGGCGTTCTTTAAAGACGCTGCCGTGGTCGCCCCGAAGATTATCGTAGATAGCAAGAACCAAAGGGTGATGAATCGCTTCCGCCTTCAAGGGCAGGGTATGATTAGTATTTTTTAGCAGGGTAACGGAGTCGCGTGCAACGCGTTTTGCCGCCTCGTAATGAGCCTTTGTAGCGGCCTTTGAATCCAGCGCCGCAAGATCCACCATTCGGTTCTCGTGCAGCCCGACCGATGCTTTGAGGCGGAGCAACTTCCGAACCGAATGGTCGAGGCGTTTTTCTGTAATCAATCCCTTCGTTACTGCCTTTTTAATCCATGCGAAGACCTGCGAGGCGTCTGCAGGGCAGAGGATGGCATCTGCCCCAGCTTGAATCGCCTGAATCGTTGCCTCTTCGGAGCCAAAGTAGCTCACAATGCCGCCCATCTGCATTGAATCCGTCACGATATGCCCCTTGAATCCGAGATCGCCTTGCAGGAGCCCGGTCAGGATGGTATGCGACAGGGTGGCTGGCAGGCGGTCGTCCTGCTCCAGCTGAGGATAGGCAATGTGCGCAGTCATGATTGCGGCGACCCCCTCGTCTATTGCCGCTTTAAACGGTGCGAGCTCGATCTTATCCATGCGTTCGCGATCGCCCTTGAATACAGGCAATAATGAATGAGAGTCCTGCGATGTATCGCCATGCCCTGGGAAATGCTTTGCTGTGGCCAGCAGGCCGCTCTCCTGGCAACCGCGGACATAGGCGCGTGTCATGTCCGTCACAAGGGCTGTGTCTTGACCGAACGAGCGGATGTTGATGATCGGATTGTCCGGGTTATTATTGACATCAGCTACCGGACCGTAGGTCTGATGAACCCCCATGGCGCGGGCCTCGATAGCCGTAATCTTGCCCACCAGGTAAGCATACTCAGGGTTGCGCGTCGCGCCAATAGCCATATTACTCGGAAACTCTGTAGCATCCGGCACTTCATAGCCTGCGCCCGACTCCATGTCGGACGCAAAGAGCAAGGGATACTTGGCCAATGATTGCAGCTTATTTGTCAGCCATGCTGTGCCAAGCGTGGAGCCATGGTAGGTAATGTAGCTGCCGATGTAAAAATCAGTTACTTCGGATCTCAGGCGCTGCCACGATTCAGTATCCTCTGCCATAAGCCTGCCTGACGTAATTGCGCAGATAACCGAGCCAATCTTTTCATCAATGCTCATCTGCTTCAGGGTCTCTTTTTTCCATTTTTCTGCATCCTGATCAAGTACTTGTGGAATTGTCTGATTAGCAAATCCAGCGTTTACTACGAGCAAGAGAAGCAGCGCTGTTGCGGTTAAACAAAATCTCCATTCACTTCGTCTTAACATGCTGAGATCTCCTTTCTTTCTCACCTTCTATCACGCCACCGGGAAGATTGTAAGGGCAGGTTTGAAACCTGCCCCTACAATTATGCATGACTCATCTTATCTACCGTTTTCGATAAGCGTATTGATTCCATAAACATCAGGTATTTTGCATTAAGGCCAGACGCGAGAGCAACACGGTTGCATTGCAGCAATGCGCCTGAAGAATCTTCACTCGATGGTAAGCAGCCAATTTAGCTACCGATTAACAAGGGGGATACAGCAAAGTCAAGCAGATTACTTACGGCTGGTCAGCAAATCGTGCGTCATGGGATCAATTGCCATTCCGTAAAAAGCGATGCATCGTTGCCCGTGCCGATTCCAGGTGTCCATTCCATCCAGCCGCGGCGTCCGCCACCATCGTTGTCGTTCAACAGAAATGTAAAGCCGAAGCGAGAGCCGGGAACAAACTCCAGTGGCGCGAGGTACTCTTTGGGGATTCGAGCTTCGTAGACCGTATGCATTGCATCAAGGCGTGTAATGGCAAGCTCAATTTCCGAGACTACGTCGGGCTTAAGTCCGCCGCCTTTCCATCGAAACGCTTCCGGGCCGCGTTTCGTCAGACTGAGCCCATATACATAATGGCCCGGGTCATCGGGCACGCTGCCTTTTGCGTTGGCACAGTCAAAGCCAAGTTGAAAATTGTCACCCTGCCAGACCAGTGTTCCCTCGTGTGGTTGAAAGAACATATTATCCGTCACCAGCGCCCCGAAGTAGAAGTTTTGATCGTCCCAGAGTGTTGCAATCTTGGCACTGAGGTTCCAGTCCATCCATGGCACGAGACCAACTGCCTGGCTTGAATCATTCAGATACACGAAGCGCGCATGGTGCCAGTCGCTGAGCTCGCCGTCAATTTTCGGAGACCCCTTTGCGGCAACGTTCTCTGTCAGCACGCGCCGTTTCTGCGTGCTGCTACCGTCGGCACACACCAGCTCGGCCTCCACCGGATATTGATTGTCTGGACTGGCTTCCATGCGGGTGAATTGAAACTCAAGCACTGTGCTGGCCAGCGGCTCGAGATGATCGAACGATTGCTGTTCTTCCTTTAGCTCCCACCCCGGCGGGGGAATCAGCCGGACATTTCCACTGATTGCCTGGCGGCCAGTACTGGTTACTTGCACTTGCACTGGTGGGAGCTCTGCCAGACCTCCTTCCAGGGGTAAAATATCCACGCTGGACGGTGCAATGCCGACAATTTTACCTTGGCCGAGCAAGCCTGCCAGCACGGAAACGGCAAGCCCCGGTGCATCAACATAAACTGGATCCGCACGAAGGGGAATCATCCAGGCTCGAGATGCTATTACGATACTCCAGAGCCGCTTCTGCGCACCAAGGGGATTCCCCATAAGGTCAAAGACCGTAACATTTTTCGGCAGATGGACGTGCAGCGCTCCGTTGCTCGAGCTGCTCCATACCACGGCACGCGAGTTGGTGTTTTGGGAGAACAAATAACATCGAACGTCTTTCCCCAGGCGGAGCTCGCTCGCCTGGGCGAGTGAGCTTTCATATTTCCATCCCTCGAGAAAATGAACCATCGCAGCGTAGGCTCCATAGGCAATCTTAGGCGTGAAGTCCTCACGATTCAGCAGGCCAAATTCTTCGCGTGTTTTGTCGGGCTGATCATTCATAAAGTTGTACCAGAGCACCTTGTCCATCCCACTCGCCGAGGCGAGAACATAGGAGCGCACAAGAAAACAGGCCTGCAGCAGCTGCTTGGCAAGCGTGTTGTCCGTAGGCCATCCCATCTCGGTGATCCACAGGGGCACTTGAATGTCGTGATCGCGGAAAAATGTGACGGTACTCTGCATATGCTTATCAATTTGGCCATCTTCGGGACTGCGTGGCGGACAGTAGTAATGAGGTGCTACCCCATCGAAGATGTCTTTACCAGCTACGTCCAGCACTGTGCTATCGAACTTCTGGTCGCAATTGGCAAAAAAGATCGTGCACTCCGGATCCGCCTCTCTTGCTGCCTGAGATGCGACTTTCAGAAGGTGGGCAAACTGTTCAGCCGTGCCGAACCAGAATGTTGCAGGTTCATTCCAGATTTCCCAGTGCCTGATGCCGTAGCCGTCTTTCCAGCCATTTTCCTGGGCAAAGATTCCATTGGGTTTGTAGCGAGAAACTATGTGCTTTACATAATTGGCAAAGCCCTCATATGA
>CAZVVA010000252.1:0-4483 GCA_964630455.1 uncultured Candidatus Sumerlaeota bacterium | reverse complement strand
CTTCCAGATTGCGGAGTAAGATACCCGTAGCAAAAGGCTTTTGGAGAAGCGGTTGATCGTTGGCGTAAGTGACCTTGAGAAATTGCATAGACCCGGGAAATGCCCTCAGTCTAACTACCCACCTTCCTATAGGTAAAGCCTGAAATTGTTCCCCTCAAACGTCCTTGCAAAAACATCTCTCAATCATCAAAAAATCCTTGCAATGTCAACGATATTCCTAACATTCTTATCGTCAAGAATCACATCTTCATAAATTTATTTTATCTGAAAGAGTTATTTCAAGGGAAAAATGGACAATTTGCGTCGAGAAATGAAAACAGTTGGAATTCTGCACGCTTTCAATCGGCAGGTGGTGTCGGCCTCATGCCAATAGTTCGTAGCAATGGAGTCCAGGTAAAGGTCATCATCTGGGTGTCATTGATCATTTTTTCCTTGGCGCTGATCGGACTGGGCATTGGGCTTGTTTTTGGAGATCCTGCGCTGATTTTGAGCATGCTCTGGTTAGTAGTGAGATTTGGCGCTGTGGCTGTTGCAGGGATTATTGCCTATTTTCTCCTCAGCGCCATCCTGCACTGGTTATTCAAATAGACCACTCGTCGCATGGGTAAGATTGCTGAGGCAGAGGCAGTTGCCGATAATTATAAAGCCGCTCATCGGGCCTTACGAAAAGCCGATCTGGTGAGCACAGGGACAGATAGCGTTCTGCCTTTCCCAGGATGGGAATGACGCATCAGAACTTATGCCGTTAAGTATAGAAGCGCCTACAGTTATGCCAAACTCAAGGCTCTTGGGATTCGATAGTGCGTGGTTTTAATTGCATCTATTGCGGATCGCATCCATCATTTGTAGGGGCAATCCTTGTGGTTGCCCAAATACCTAAGGCAAAGGAGGGGATTTAACTGTGAGACTACGCGAGCTGGGCATGAGTATTGTTCTGATCCTGTTTGGAGTGTGCCTGCTGACTGGATGTAGGGGAGCGCGGGTGGAGGTATCAACAGCGCCGCCTAAGGCGGGGCCGCCACCGCATGCCCCGGCACACGGCTATCGCGCAAACCATATCTATCACTACTATCCATCTGCTTACGTGTACTACGAGCCGGCGCGCAGCCTCTATTTCTATTATGAGAATGAGAGATGGGAGGCCGGCGTGACGCTGCCAAATCATATCAAGATCTCCATTGGCGAGCGCGTCATCATTAGGATGGATAACGATAGGCCGTACAGAAAGTTTAATGCGCACAAGAAGCAGCATCCGCCAGCCAGGCTGAAGAAGAGGGTCGAGGTAAAGACGAGACCCAAGCCGAAGAAGATACCCAAGCCGATACCCAGGGTAAGGCGCAGGTAGCTGCGGCACGAGCATACATTTGGGATTGCACCATTTGTTGTAGCATTTGCGGGGTGCCCGACCAGGCTTTGCCAAGGCGGGGAAAACTTGAAGATTCAGTATGTGTGAGGCTGTTCGAAGAATAGAACTTGTAGGGGGGGACAGGTTTCGAACCTGTCCCTATGAATTCAGAGTCGCACTACGGCGGCGACTTGCTCATCATCGCCCAGTTTTGCCAGTTCTACGCCGAGTAACGACATAATATGCTCTACGCTCAGCAATCCGGTCAGATCAAGAATCCTTCCCCGAAACACAAGGAAGAGGTCGGGGATGGCGCGTCCTGCATCTCCGTACTGCGTGTGTTTCTCAATAAACGGCCGTAACGCACCGCTTAATTCCGTCTTAGGTCTCACCAGAACGTCGCCATGGCGCAATTGCAGCCGTAAGATTCCTTCGCGGTCAATCGCCCGAATCTGCGTTCGCTGGCTTGTGTAAAGACCGAACAACTTCTTCTCCTTCGTATTGACCCGGTATATCACCAGCCCTCCGGCGTCGCCAACCTGCTCTACAGTCTTAATCCCCGC
Organism: uncultured Candidatus Sumerlaeota bacterium; assembly: GCA_964630455.1. Taxonomy (GTDB): domain Bacteria; phylum Sumerlaeota; class Sumerlaeia; order MWCT01; family JAUWMI01; genus JAUWMI01. The sequence goes on along the minus strand of CAZVVA010000252.1, from coordinate 2,575 downwards.
TCTGATTGATTGCCGCACCCGCTCTTCCAGCTCCTGTGTGTCCAGCTCGCCGCGGCCAAGCTCGCGCGTGCGCAATTCCGTTGAGCCAGTGGCCATAGCGCGTAGAACATTTCGTAGTGGATCAATCTCGATCTCGACCTCTACGGTCTCAGGATTAGCGCCCATGCGCACCACGGCTTCCTCTGCATCGCGCCGAATCCGCAGCACATCCGCTTCCGTCGGATCCACCACAGTACGTTCCACAGTATCGCGTACCATCGCCAGTGCTGCGCCAATCGCTGAAATTACCGGCGCGTTTGGTGCAATCTCAGAGGGCAGGCCCATCTGCTTTGCCGTATACGGAACAAGTGCAATTGCCCCACCTCCGCCTCCACTCAACGTCAGCAGCTCGCGATCCAGCTCATAATCATGTATCAAATCCTTCACCACAGCTTGCGCTTTCGGGTATGAACGGTCAAGCAGCTCCTTGGCTACATGGTCGGGCGCTATACCCAGGGCCTTGCCAACGGCTGCAACAGCCGCGCGAATCGTGGCGAGATTTCCGTGCGCGGCATCATCCGCTGGAATGTAGCCCAGCAGGTTTGCCGCACACGTCGGCGTAATCGTAAATCGCCCGTTCGTGCTCTCCAGCATTATATAGTCCGACGGATCACCAGGTCGGGGTTGAATCAGTGCATAGCGCGGCTCCTCGCCCTGGCCCAGTGCTGTAAATGATGCATAGCCCAGATTTGCGATGTGGGCACTGCGCGGCCCAACGTCCACAATCTTGTTGTGTTGCACGCGTGGTATAGAGCCTCCCGCCAGACCGATGGTGCGCACGTCCAGGGTGCGCAGATAAAGGCGATGCCCGCCAACTGTGGCTGTTTTGACAAGGGACCTCCCGTTGCGAATCGCTGAAATATCCGTACTCGTTCCGCCGACCTCCAGGAAAATTCCATCCGTAATGCGCGCGTACATCAAGGCCGCGGCTACTCCAGCTGCAGGACCGGAAAGCATTGTGAGGATGGGTCGGCGACGCATCTGCTCGATGTCCATGATCCCCCCATCACTCCGCATGATCATCAGTGGCGCCTGAATCCCTGCTGTGCGAACGCTCGCTTCCGTCATGTTTGCCGTCTCCATCATCTTCGGCAGCATGCTCGCATTGATCACTGCCGTGCGCGTTCGCACGCGAAGCCCGTAGAGCTGCGAAATCTCGTAACTATTCGTTCCTAGTACTCCAAGCTCCTGGCAGACTTTTACAACCAGGTCCTCATGGCGCGTATCATCCACACCGAAAGCTTCGCTGGCCACGATCACCTCTGCCCCCTCGGCCAGCAGCTCATTAACCGCTGTTTTTATGGCTTGCGGCTCTAGCCCACGTGAGGTATCGAGAAAGCGATGGTAGGTTCGCAGAAATCGTCCCGGGGCAAGCTCGATATTGCCGACGTTAGTCTCGCGCCGGGCTTTGCCGCGTTCAAAGCCGCTGCCCATTCCAACAATACCTACACGGGCGACATCACCCTCCAGCAGTGCGTTTGTGGCCTGGGTAGTGCTATGCGCGATCAGTACCACATCTTCCGGCCGTAGTTGGGTTTCCTCGATTAACTTATAGAGCGTCTCAATGATCCCTTGCGCCACACCCTTCTCTGCCGTGTGCGTCGTGGGCACCTTCACCTGCCCGATCAGGCCAAACGCCTCGGTCTCAATGGCCACTGCATGGGTGAAGGTTCCGCCGACGTCAATCCCGATTCGCACGCGTTTGTGGTCGCCGTTCATCGGTGCTCCTCACCGGCTTGTCCCTTAAGAATGCTTGCAAGCGCACAGCATGTCTCTCTGTGTTTCAGCACACAACCAACCTTACAGACACACCATGCACAGAGTATTTATGACCTCATGGCGCATTCATGCCTTATACAGTTCGTAATGCAGAAAATACGGGTGGGAAGTTGTAGAAACGTTTCAACATTGCGCAAAAAAATTACCCTCAGAGAGCTATTTTCTCTGTTGACCGGTGCCGACTTCCTCCACTCCCGCTGGCCAGAGCCGTACTTTTCGCACTCAGTCGTTCACCGCACGACTCCCGGATCACCAGTCGCGGCTCCAGCACTGCACTTTTCGTCGCTTTGCCTTGCATGAGAATCCGCAATTTCTTGGCTGCCAGCACCCCGAGCTCATACTTTGGCTGCGCAATGGTAGTTAATGGCACCTCTGCAATTGAGGCGAAAAATAAATCGTCAAAGCCAACCAGCGCAATATCCGCTGGCACCCGCAGGCCTGATTCCCGAATCGCATAGCTCGCTCCGATGGCCACAATATCACTGGCGCAAAAGACGGCTGTAGGCGGCGGCCGCTGTTCGAGCATCTCGCGCATGGCGCGATACCCCGCCTCCCAGTTGAATTGCGCAGCGATTATCAGCTGCTTGTACACGCCAAGGCCCTTCTCGCGCAGTGCGGCCATAAAGCCGTCGCACCTGTCAGTGCTGATTCGCAGACTCTTTGGGCCTGCCAGGTGTCCGACAATTTCATGGCCTTGCTGAATAAGGTGCCGTGTGGCAATGTATCCTCCCTTGAAATTATCCACACCTACATAGAC
>CAZVVA010000251.1:0-4532 GCA_964630455.1 uncultured Candidatus Sumerlaeota bacterium | reverse complement strand
ATCTTCGCCATCCTTTTTCTCCTTTTTCTCTATGTCAAGTTTCCTGACAAGCCCCGAACAAACGTCTCATGATGCAGTGTGCAGCACATTTGTGTCATGCGGATGAAACAGGTAAAAGCCAGGTGCTGCTTCCCCTCCTCTCAGGGCTCTCACGCCGCCAGATGAAATAAAAAAAGAGGCAGGTACAGCTCGTCACTGCTCCTACCTCTCTGGCAAAACAACGCATTTACAGGCTCTTTTTCAGCGCCGGCGCAGGTTTGAACCCCACAGTCTTGCTCGCTTTTATTTTGATCTTCTCACCGGTGCGCGGATTCACGCCTGTCCGTGCCTTTCGAGATCTTACCGTAAATGTACCAAACCCGGCTACTGAAAACCTTTTCTCCTTTTTGATCGCCTTGGCGATTGCACCAAATGCACAATCAATGACACCTTCAATGGAAGCCTTACTCAAATCGCTGCAACACTTCGTGGCCTTGACAGTGTCTATCAGCTCACTTTTGGTCATTCGACCTCACCTCCCCCTTGTTGAGAAATTAGTCATTGCCGATTTCTGTATTTGTAGGTGTATAATACCCAATAAAAGTCATTTGTCAAATTTTTTTATTACAGACGCAAGAAAAAATACCTCTTCACAAACAGTGCCCAGGCGGTATATAATCAAGACGTCTACCTACTGAGGCGCTGAGCCGAGAAAATGCCTGCATCACTTTATAAGGTCGAGCTGGTCACGGCGCTTTCGGACGAGCGAGTCCAGTGCCGCGTATGTCAGCGCCGTTGCGTCATCCTCAAAGGAGAGCGCGGCTATTGTCTGACGCGCGAAAACGTTGATGGCACGCTCTACTCCCTGGTCTACGGCCTTGTGGCATCCCTGGCCATATCGCCTATCGAGAAGAAACCGATGTTTCACTTCTACCCAGGGAGTCGCTGGTTGTCAATAGGAACACTTGGGTGCAATTTTCGCTGCCCCGGATGTCAGAATTGGGAGATTGCACACGCCAGGCCGGGCAAACAGACCAGAAAGCTCCGGCATATCATGCCCGAAGAGCTGGTCACCCTTGCCCTTGAAAATCGCTGTATCGGCATTTCGTGGACGTATAACGAACCGAGCATCTGGTTTGAATATACCCTGAATGGAGCGCGGCTCGCCAAAGGCGAGGGGCTTCTGACAAATTATGTCACAAATGGATTCATCTCGGAAGAGGCGCTTGACCAGATTGGCCCGGTGCTCGATTCTTACCGCGTTGATCTCAAGGGATTCTCGCCTACCAGCTATGGCCGGATTGCCCATGTGGAAGATATGAGCGGTATTCTCGCCGCAGCTGAGCGGGCAAAACATCACTGGCACATGCACGTCGAGGTGGTGACAAATATCATCCCTGGATACAATGATAATCCGCAAGAGCTGCGAAAGATGGCACACTGGATCGCAACTGCACTCGGCCCCGACACACCATGGCACGTCACTCGATTTGCTCCGCTTCTTGATCTCGCGCATCTAAGTGAGACCCCGGTAAAGACGCTGGAAGAGACCAGAGAGATCGGCTTGTGCGCAGGTCTGGAATATGTTTACCTGGGAAACGTCCCATTTCACGATGCGGAGAATACCTACTGTTCGCACTGCCGGAAACTACTAATCCAGCGGGGCATATTTGAAATCCAGCTCAATAATATTGACAATGGCAGATGTCCGGCGTGTGGAAACCGGATTCCAGGAAAATTTTAGCTGCCATCACTCCGGGTAGGGACAGATTATAATCTGTCCCTACAATGTGAAAAGAATGTCTGAACAGCAGATCAGCAAATCGCCTGGCGAGCCGTTAGCGAGACAGTTGGGTCTCTGGGATGCAACAGCCATCATCATGGGTATCATCATCGGTGCGGGGATATTCCGGGTGCCTGCTGCAGTGGCTGGACTCGTGCCCACAGGGGGTGCGATTCTGCTTGCCTGGCTCATTGGCGGGCTGCTGGCGCTATGCGGTGCGCTCTGCTACGCCGAGCTCGCTGCCGCCATGCCCATCACAGGTGGGGATTATGTTTACCTGCGCGAAGGCTACGGCAGGTGGGTGGGTTTTCTGTTCGGATGGACCAAGCTCTGGGTGGTTCGCACCGGCTCCATCGCAAGTATTGCATTCGTATTTGCCGAGTATGTTAGATATCTCATTCCTCTTTCTCCTACCGAAATGAAAATAGTTGCCATCCTGGCGGTTCTCCTCCTGACAGGTGCAAACACCATCGGGCTGCGCCATGGAAGTAATATCCAGAACCTCTTCACGGCACTGAAGATTCTGGCAATCGTGGCTATTATCGTCCTCGGGCTGGCGTTGGAAGGCGGCAGCACGGCGCACTTTTCACCGTTATGGCCGGATTCGGTCGGGAAGAATTTCTTAGGGGGATTTGGCCTGGCGCTCATCTTTATTCTCTGGACGTATGGCGGGTGGAACGAAGCGACGTATGTGGCTGGCGAGGTGAGACAGCCCGAAAAAACCCTTCCTCGCTCGCTAGTGCTCGGCATTTCTGGCATTATAGTTCTTTATCTCCTGATCAACTGCGTCTATCTCTACGTTCTCCCCCTAGAACAAATGCAAGGCTCTCCGACGGTAGCTGCTGCCGTGCTGGAGCGGTTGGTTGGACCTCGTGGTGGCCAGATTGTAGCAATTATGGTAATCATCTCAACGTTTGGAGCGCTGAATGGTCTGATTCTCACCGGCGCGCGCATCTCCTACGCCATGGGGCGTGATCACACTCTGTTCCGTTGGCTCAGCCGCGTGCACCCACGATTTCATACTCCCGCTACTGCAATCGGCTTTCAGGCAATCTGGGCGATAGTGTTGATCTTCTCGGGTACATTTGAGACGCTGGTTATGTATACTGCATTTACTACCTGGCTCTTTTTTGGCTTAGTTGTGCTGGCGCTAATAATTTTGCGTAAAAGACGACCAGCAATGCCACGGCCGTACCGCGTATGGGGTTACCCGGTTATTCCCCTCCTGTTTATCGCAATGACGCTGATCCTGCTCCTGAATGCGGTCTGGCATGCGCCGCGCGAGTCGTTGTACGGGTTAGGTTTCATTCTGCTCGGTTTGCCGGTGTACTATTGGTCTGCCATCCGCGACAAAAACATGCCGCATTAGGGTGGTAAATTACGCGAGAGTAGACTTTTCTTCCAAGGAACATACACCCAAGGCTATTAAATAACCTTTTCGCAGTTTATATTTCCGGTACGAAATACGCTAGTGGGTACATTCTTTTTCCCGAGATGTGTGTAAATTTGTGTCATTCGTTTCTATTCGCGATCATTCGTGTTACTTGTATTTTGGAAGTATACGAATGCGCTCGAATGAACGCACGAATATCACGAAAAAGTGTACAGATAAACATAGTTATTAAACTTTGCGGCTTTGCGTCTTGGCATAAGATTACGATTTCAAATATCTTGCGTTAGTTCCTCAGCTTTAATCCGATATCTAACACCACGACATACTCCGGGCCGGCAATAGTACCGGAAGTGCCCGAAGATACTTTTGCCTTCATCGTTGATGAGCCCGGGCCATTGGGCTCCAGGTCAGAATTTGCATACTGCTGATGCCCGGGGTCGATGCAAACCACCCAGGCAAAACTCGAGCTGACTGAAGCAAAAATAAGCACGGTGATTAAAAAAGCACTCGTCTTTATCATTCTTGTCACGGTTGACCTCCACTCCCTGCTTGGCATTCTGACCCGCCGCGGCGGGAAAGAATCTTACTAAATGTAGATTCTGCAGCTTAACCCAATCTTGATATGATTAATTTCCTTTCGCGCAGCTGGTACTCATTTTCATTTCGGTTTTTTCTTAAAGAAAACAGCGAAAAGAATGAACACTCCCAGGACTATAATAACAATAGGAATAATTGGCACCTTTAATGCCAACAAATTTCTAAGACCAATAGCGAAGGCGATAATGCCCAGAAAAACGGCCGTTTCGTTCGTTTTTAAGCCCACCAGTTGCTTTGCGAGGCTCAGCCCGAGTAGAATAGCGCCAATCCCGAGAAAGAAAGCTCCTTCTGGAACCACGTCTTTCGGAATGAGCCAAATAACTCCAATCAAAATTAGAAATAATGCCCATCCAGTTGTCACGAAACGGTCGTGTATCCTTTGGGTATCTTTCTTTTGCACATGCGGAATTTGATTGTCTTGAAGCGACATTCCATTCCTCCTTTCCTGGATTTTGTATCAAGATGTACTGTGCTCCTGTTTTTTCTTCACGCAAGGGGACCAAGCGCGCTAAGAATGCGAATCTTTCTAGCAACAGGTGTGCACAGATAAATACATTCCTTAAACTTCGCGTCTTTGCGTGACATTATAATCTAAAAATATCTTCACGCAAAGGCGCTAAGCTGCAGAGACCCTGCTTAAAGATACTTGTCGAGGCCTTTGGTGCGGAGAAGGCCGACGATATCCTTAACATGCTGGGCCTGCTCCTTTGGACACACCAGAACAGCGTCCTTTGTTGCTACTATAACCAAATTGTTGGCCCCCAGAGAGACGATAAGGGG
>CAZVVA010000250.1:0-4649 GCA_964630455.1 uncultured Candidatus Sumerlaeota bacterium | reverse complement strand
GATTAGATAGGCGTATCAGTCTTCATGAGTTCATGTTCTGATATACTGCAGGATGCTTGTAGCGAAGGTTATTTGCAAAAAAGCAAAAGAAGACAAATTCTCCTTGACGCCGGTGGTGTGGCATGAGAAGGCATTAAGGCTTTTTTAGAATGCTGTAAAAAACGGAAGATTCAATCGCCATGAAGCAAGGCAGCCGCGAAGGCGCGAAGAGCCGTGCAATAATGATCGGTTATTCCATATGATGAAAAACGAGAACCCAGAACATAAGATTGACACGATGGGGGGGCAAGCGGTTATCGAAGGGGTAATGATGCGCAGTCCCCAGGGCTATAGCATTGCCGTGCGCAAGGCATCGAAAGAGATCAAAGTCAAGAGCGTCGCGTATCGGCCCCTGAGCAAGCGGATCAAGCTGCTTGGCCTACCATTTTTGCGCGGAACCGTTACACTGTTTGAAATGCTGGTGATCGGGATTAAGGCACTGGACTTTTCAGCAAGCGAATGGGAAGAGCCATCGGTAGAACGACGGAGTAAAAAAGCAAAAAAGCCAGATGCTGCGCTGAGCGAGACTGCGGACGAAAAGCCACAGAGCGAGACAGTCCGGCCTGGATTGGCTAAAGAGAGCAAGGGGCTCGGCATCGTGTCGCTCGTGCTGATGATGGTGCTGAGTTTCGGGTTGGCAATGTTTCTAGTCGTCATACTGCCGAATTTTCTAACGTCATATCTGGGACGTCTTGATCTGTTTGGGATGGCACCAGAGCAACAGGTGCTGGTGGTTGAGCCTGATGTAGGAGTCGAAGCAGAGACGTCCGCGGTCTATCAGTCGTCTGAGCGTAGCGTTCTGGTAGAAGAGCAAGCGCCGTTCGTATACAATCTTATTGCCGGGTTTTTTCGAGCAGCTATCATTTTTGCCTACGTGCTGGTGATTTCTTTGCTTAAGGACATTCGACGCATCTTTCAATATCACGGGGCAGAGCACAAAACGGTGTTTGCATTTGAAAAAGGGGAAGAGCTGACGGTGGAGAACGTCAGAAAGTACCCGATCATGCATCCGCGGTGTGGGACGACGTTTCTGGCGATTGTTATCTTCATCAGTATTATCGTCTTTTCGGTCATTGCCAAGGTTGTGATATCGCTCTATCCACCGTTTACAACATGGCATTTTTTCTTAAAGAAAGGCATACTGATCTCGCTGCATATTCTCTTCATGCCGCTGGTGGCAGGCTCAGCGTACGAGATCATCAAGTACGCCGGGCGGCATCAGAATCAGTTGTTCTGGCGTGGATTGGTCTATCCCGGTCTGCTCTTTCAGCGCATCACCGCAAAAGAGCCTGATGATGAGCAACTGGAAGTAGCGATCATGTCGCTGAAGGCTGCTTTAGCTATTGGCCAGGGCGTAGGAGCACAAACCGGTCATGAGGGGAACATTGAGCCGGGCTCGGTTCCCGGTAATCTACCGTAAAAGTGTATCAAGGCCGGAGTGAAGGAATAAGCATATGTTAGAATTCGAGAAGCGAATGAAAGAAATTGAGGCGCACTATAGCGAGGTGGAGACGCTGTTGGGCGATCCTGCAGTTGTGGCGAACAGGGAAGAGTATCTTAAGAATGCAAAGCTGCATAGCGATCTCGAGAAAATCGTGCAGCAGTATCGGCAACTCCAGGCGATTAAGACGCGGTTGCAAGATACCCGTGCTTTGCAGGACGACCCGGATGAGGAGATTGCCGCTTTGGCACGCGAGGAAACCGTGGAGCTCGAGCAGAAACTCGCGGCTGTGGAACGCGAGTTGGAGCTGCTGCTGGTACCGCGTGATCCTCTGGATGAGAAGAGCATCGTGATTGAGATTCGCGCAGGGACCGGGGGCGAGGAAGCAGCGCTGTTTGCGGCAGACTTGCTGCGCATGTATGCCAAGTTTGCCGAGAAAAAAGGCTGGCGCGTCGAAATGTTGAGCTCTCACCCAACAGACCGCAGGGGATTCAAGGAAGTAATCGTCAGCATTGAAGGGGAAGGCGTGTACAGCCAGATGAAGTTTGAAAGCGGCACCCATCGTGTGCAACGCGTGCCCGTAACCGAGGCTCAAGGCCGTATCCATACATCTGCCGTTACGGTTGCCGTGCTCCCTGAAGCCGAAGAGGTAGATGTCGTGATCAAGCCCGAAGATCTGCGGATTGACGTGTTCCGATCGTCCGGTCCCGGAGGTCAAAGTGTCAATACCACAGACTCCGCAGTGCGAATCACGCACCTGCCAAGCGGCCTGGTGGTAACATGCCAGGACGAAAAATCGCAGCATAAGAACCGGGCAAAAGCGATGAAGGTGATGCGTGCACGGCTGCTGGATCGAGAGCAGGAAATGCAGCAGGCCGCCATTTCCGCAAGCCGTAAACAGCAAGTGGGCACGGGAGACCGTAGCGGCCGAATCCGAACCTATAATTTCCCCCAGAACCGTGTGACGGATCATCGGATTGGCCTGACATTGCGCAAATTGGATTTGATCATGCAAGGTGAACTGGATGACATTATCAACCAGCTGGTGCTTAACGCGCACACAGAGAAGATAAAAGCCCTATGACCGCAGGAGAGCTGTCCGCCGCAGGTAGGATTGATGCCTTCCATTCTCTTCCTTCCTCAAACGCTGTTCGATTTTCTTTCTTTCTCATATCTGAATCTTCATACTGGCTGACGCACTGTAAACCATTGCGGAGAAAGAAAAATCCGTTGACTTTCCTATAAGGTGAGGTGTTAATCTGGTGTTCACAATCAGCCGCAATACAGAAATTCACTTTCTGGGATTCACCCGAGAATGTCGGAGAAGTATGATAGATGGCCAGACGGAGAAAGGAGGATAGGGTTTAAGGTATCAGGTTCTGGAGTGAAGTTGGAGTAGTGCAGCTTGTTGCGACATGTTTTACAGAGCAAGAGAGCTGGCGCACATGACCGACTGTGAAGTGGATCATCTTTGACGATTGAAAAGGAGAATACGATGGGACGTGCAGGCAAAGCGCTAATCATGGGAAGTCTTCTGGCGTTAATTGTGAGTGCATGGCTTTTGAGTTGTAAGCAAAGACCGATAACGGAGAAGATCAAGGCAGAGCCGTTGATCGTGCTGCCAGCGGATGCAACGATTGTCGGCGGAGTGGAAATTGGCCAATTTGGGGAACAAAAAGAGAAGCCTGAGTTCGCCGAGGAGATGCTCGCTGCCCAGATGAAAGAAGTAAAAGAAATGCTGGAACGGATTAAAACCAAAGCAAATCTCAACCTGCCTGACGATCTGGATCGCGTGGTGTTCGGGTTGAGCAATGTGGGTCCGCAAGAGCCTACAATTGTGGCATTATTCCAAGGGCGGTTCGATCCGGCGGCAATTACCAGTGCGGTGAAAGAGGAGATTCAGGATTACACGTTCGAGGAGAAGACGTTTGACTCGTACAAGTACACCGTCATGGAGAGCAGCCAGGGCGATCGTGTCGCGTTTGGATTTCCAGTATCGGAGTTCGCCGTGCTGTCAAGTAATGAGGAGGCACTGAAGACCGCGCTCGGACAATTTACGAAACCCGCAAAGTCGGTTATGGACAATAAGGAAATTGCCAGCCTGTTGGCTAAGGTTGACCGTACCGGTATTTGGATTGCAGGACTTGTACCTGCGGAGATGGAAGAATCGGTCAAAGACGTCCCGCAGTTTGCGGCTTTGGGGAAGCTGAAGAAATTCTCAATGATAATGAACACAACAAAAGGGGTTAATCTGGAGCTGGCAGGCTATTGCACAACATCTGACGAAGCCACGGGTGTTAAGGACGCAGTCAAATCACTTCTCGAGCAATCTAAGTTCTTCATCGGCTTTATGCCCCAGGGTCAAGAGCTAATGAAGCTCTATGAAAAGATCCAGGTGACGGCTGACGCTGCAACTGCGAAGCTCTCGTTCTCATTGAATGAAGAGGAGATCAAGCAGCTGCAAGAAACGTTCGCGGAAATGAAAAAAGAGATGGAGATGCCCGAGATGCCTGAACCGATGGATCTGCCTCCGCCGGTTGAAGAAGTGGAATAGCCCGCTGGCATTTCTGACAGGAGAGAGATTCCTCTCTGCGTAAGGAACGGCCTCTGGCTCTGTATCCGCCGCGGCGGGGAGAGACGACTAATTACGTGACGGTCGGGGGAGTGAGATTGTCACGATTGGAGTAGCTATGCGTGCCGTAACGATAAAAGACATTGCCCGAACGCTTATGGTCGCACCTTCTACAGTGTCAATGGCCTTAAACGATCATCCGCGTATCAGTGAGAAGACAAAGCGACGGGTCAAGGCGATTGCGCGCAAACTCCGCTATCGACCGAACCTGATTGCGCGGGCCATGGTGCACAAGCAGACCCACCTGATCGGACTCATTGTGACAGATATTATGTCGTCATTTTTCCCGCAGATCATTCAGGGGATCGAGGACGTTATAAGCAAGCGATTCTATAGTGCGATTCTCTGTGCGACGAACGATGAGGGCAGACGCGAGCGTGAGTATTTGACTCTCCTGTCAGAGAAACGCGTGGACGGGATTATTGCGGAGCCTGTAGGGGGTCAGACAAACCTGCGGCTGTGGCGCGACGTGGCGGCGCGAAAAATTCCGCTCGTGGCCATTCTGCGGCGGCTACCTGCGGACGACACGGTCTATGT
>CAZVVA010000249.1:0-4715 GCA_964630455.1 uncultured Candidatus Sumerlaeota bacterium | reverse complement strand
GCAGATTTCATGGCGTTCCCCGGGCGCCACTTGCATCGCGTCGCGCAGGCAGCCGATCTCCAGACAGTGCGTTATCTTATTGGGTGCGCCGTTGTAGCCGGTTGACAGGATGCGCTGCCCACGAACGATTACAGCCCCCACCTGGCGACGCAGGCAGGTTGAACGCGTTGAAATCAGACGGGCGATCCGCATGAAATACTCATCCCACGACGGTCTCTCAGCCCCGGATTCCTTTTTGCCGGATTGCATCGTTACGGGCTATCCTCTTGGTACAAGGGGAAGTGGCTGCACAGCTCTGCCACTTCGCTTCGCACTCGCCTCGGCATTGCCTCATCTTCCGGGTGTTTCAGCACCTGGCTTATCCAGAGTGCAATCTGCTTCATCTCAGGCTCTTTCATGCCGCGGGTCGTCAGGGCTGGTGTTCCAATGCGAACGCCACTCGTCTCCATTGGCTTTCGCGTATCAAACGGAATCATGTTCTTGTTTACGGTGATGCCAGCTTCTTCAAGCAAATTTTCAGCCTCACGACCAGTGATGCCAAAAGCGGTGAGATCAACCAGCAGTAGATGCGTATCCGTGCCACCAGACACGAGGCGCAGCCCCTGTTCCACCAATCTCTCGCCAAGGTGCTTCGCGTTCTTGACGATCTGCGTCTGATAGCGCTTGAATTCAGGCTGTAAAGCCTGACCGAAAGCCACGGCCTTAGCCGCGATCACATGCATCAGCGGCCCGCCCTGTATGCCCGGGAAGATCATCCTGTTAATAGCTTTCCCATAGGCTTCTTTGCACAGAATGAAGCCACTCCGCGGCCCACGCAGAGTTTTATGAGTTGTTGACGTCACAATATCAGCCTCTGGCACGGGGTTCGGATGCAAGCCTGCGGCCACAAGGCCCGCAAAATGCGCCATGTCAACCACGAGCAGTGCACCAACCTCGTCAGCCACCTCGCGAAACTTTGCACAGTCAATGATTCTCGGGTATGCACTGCCACCGGCCATGATCAGCTTCGGCTTATGTTCCCGGGCCAATGCTGCCAGCTGGTCATACTCAATCGTTTCCGTTTTTTTGTCCACGCCATAGGAGACGACGTTGAAGAACTTGCCTGAAAAGTTCACGGGAGACCCATGCGTCAGATGCCCACCATGCGCCAGGTTCATTCCGAGCATGGTTGCCCCGACCTCGAGGAATGCAAAGTAGACCGCCATGTTTGCCTGCGAGCCTGAATGCGCCTGCACATTTGCATGTTCCGCACCAAACAGGGCTTTTGCACGTTCAATAGCCAGTCGCTCGACAATATCAACGTTGACACACCCACCGTAGTAGCGCTTGCCCGGGTATCCCTCGGCATACTTGTTGGTCATAAGACAGCCCTGAGCTTCAAGCACCGCCTGGCTGGCGAAGTTCTCCGAGGCGATCATCTCCAGTGTCTCTGTCTGGCGGCGGTACTCTAGCTCAATCGCCCCTGCCACTTGCGGATCAACGTCTTTTAGACTTTTCACGCTTACCCCCTTTGAGATTCTTAAAATTCAGGGATTCGAGGTGAGCAATTTTCTCGTTACGACGTTTATGCCGACCGCCGCTGAATGGAGTGGTTAACCAGATGTCGAGAATCTGAAAGTTGATCAAAGGATCAATGTTGCGCGTCCGCAGCGCGAGCACGTTGGCATCGTTATGGCGGCGCGCCTGGTCAGCTGCATACAAATCCGTGCACACCGCACAACGAATGCCCGGAAATTTGTTTGCCACGATTGACATCCCAATCCCCGTTGCACACAACAGAACCGCCCGGTCTGCTTTTCCTTCCACAACTCTCTGTACGGCCATGATCCCGTAGTCAGGATAATCCACTGAATCGGTGTGCTGTGAGCCACAGTCAATCACCTCGTAGCCAGCGCTCTTCAGGAAATCAATGATCTGATTGCGCATCTCGTATCCTGCATGGTCACTTGCAAGGGCAATTCTCATATGCACTCCTCTATGACCGTCGTGTACCTACTCCAGTATGATAATGCATCGGACCTCAAAGGCCTGCTTGGATGTCGCCGCCCCGCCGGTTTTGGCAGACAAGCATTGCTGGTTGTCCGAACTGTGCCCGAAGCATGTCTGATCTACAGCCTTAAGTCTATGATCTGCCTTTCTTTAACTTCGATCTGCCTTTCTTTAACTTTCTTTTCGGCCCTGCCCGCTTCGGCTTCGCTGGCTTCTTCGCTACCTTTTTTTTCGGTTTTGTCACTCCGCGCCGGGGTTTCCTCTTTTCTACTTTACGAGCAGGCTTCTTCTCGACCTTGCTCGGCTTGACCCCAATGATATCCGTCTTCATGAGCCGATTGGTTGCATGCTTGATCTCGTTGAAGACCTTTTTATAAACCTCGAGCGTGCAACCCATGGGATCCACAATCTGTGTATTCTTCAGATCACTGCGCGTATACTCCTTGAAGAGAAACGTCTTGCCACGCGCCTCGTCGGAAACTCGTAACGCTGACTGGACGTGAAACGGTGTCATGCCAAGAATCAGGTCAGCTTTCTTGATGAGATCTCTGGTCAATTGGCTGGACCTGTGCCGGTGCAAGTCCACACCCATAGAGTCCATAATCTGGATCGCTTCGGGTGTCGCCAGCAGACCCGGTATGGTCATCACGCCAGCCGCTTTCACTTCGATATCCTTGACTCCTTTTTCCTTAAGCAATTTCTGGAGGTAGCCTGCGGCCATTGGACTCCGACACGTATTGCCCGTACAGAGAAACAGAATCATCTTTTTCTTCTGCATGATCCCTGTGTGTCTCCTTTGTTTCCAGAATCGGTCGCGCTCCCGTCGGAGCCCAGCGACCCTAGGTGATTTCAGGTATTTGGCAGCATGAGCTAGCACCCTGGGATGCTGTCGTGCTCACGGAATCCATTGCGCACCGTCTCTCAGGCGCTCTTATAGAGCAGATAGCCTCCGATTAAAAGAAACACAGTGTTTGGCGCCCACCCGGCTATGAGCGGTGCGAGCACCAGATTATGTCCCATTGCCTGACAAAATGCCGTCAGTGCATAGTAGCCGACTGTGAACAATACCCCCAGGCCGAATCCCATCACAATATTGCTGGTTTGTGCCTTCACCGCACAGGCAAACCCAATGACCATGATGATCAGCGATGCAAAGGGAAAGGCCACCTTCAAGTAGAGATCGGTCTTGTAATAACTAACGCTTTCTCCCCGTCGCTCAAGAATCCGAATATAGTCGCGTAATTCCGCAAAATTCATCTCCTCAGGTCTCTTGGGATTGCTGAGAAACTTCTCTAGCCCCTCTTCCATCGGAATTTCAATTGGTTTCTGAAACCTCTGCATCGTCTTCAGCCGGCCGTCTTCGCCATACACCCATTTAATCGCACCGAAAAACCGCCATGACCGCTCTGAGCCTTCTCCGCTTACCAATTCCGCTCTATCCGCATCTATACGCTGCACCAGTGCAGAACCCGTTGTATTCAGATCCAGTATGGTCGGCTGGCTCATGATATTGTACCGACTATCGAAATCCCGCATCATATAGAACCTCTGCCCGCTGCCCTTTACGAAGATGTCCTTGCTCTTCGTGATGATCTTTTCCCCTTTCCCCCTTATGTAGGCCTGCTCAATGTACCCTGCCCGCTCTTCGCACCCAGGCACAACAGCCTCGTTAAAATAGATTGTAAGTATGCTGATCACCGCTCCCGCGCAGAGAAGTGGCGTCGCAATGCGCACCGTGCTCAGACCACTGAAACTGAGCGCCAGGATCTCCTTGTTCTTCGCTAACGTCCCAACCGTGAACAGTACCGAAATCACCACGGCCAGCGGCACCACCTCCATCAGCTTAAACGGCAGGCTGTTGGCAAAGTAGGAAAATGTGTAATAGAATCCGGGTTTATTCTCCAGAATCTCGTCGTACGACTCGATGATCATATAAACCAGCAGGATAATTGCACAAATGAACAACACCCCGATGAGTGTATAGAGAAACTCTTTGATAAGGTAAGTATCAACTATCTTCATGCAGACTTTCAACGACGGGTTTGAAAGGATGCAGAAGCCGCCTGCTCAAGCTTAGGCCTATTAGGTATATATAGAAAAATGTGGATTGCAAGCAGAAATTTACTGCCTTGAGCACTCAAAGAGTCATATTTTCCCTCTTGCAGTCTCCTCCCGCAATTCCCAATCCTGAAGGGACGCCACTTCTTTTCATCCTAATAGGTAGGGGCGTTCACTTGAACGCCCCTACATCTCCTCACTTTGAGGGAACAATTTCTTATATTTGGTGTCGATCTAATCAGATGGTTTTGTTTGCATGCTCAACCCCATGTGAGAAATCGCCGTTTAAGGAGGATCAGCGATCATGTATTCTCGTTCAGCGCTACTCATCTCAGCAGTGCTGGGGCTCCTAATGTTGCCGCTTCCCGCCGCAGCTATTGGTATTCTATTGCCAACCGACACGTCTCTCCCCGCTCTGTCCATTATTTCCCATACCGTGAACGTGGAGATCACGGACAATGTGGCAAGAACCAAGGTGACGCAGGTATTTTACAATCGTGAGAGCCGGCAGCTCGAAGCTACTTACCTCTTCCCACTTCCTAAAGGGGCAAACGTCACCGACTTTGCAATGTTTATGAACGGAAAGCGGGTGAGAGGCGAGGTGCTGGAACGGCTTGAGGCGCGTCGCATCTACGAAGATATCGTACGGCGGCTGCGCGATCCCGCGC
>CAZVVA010000248.1:0-4718 GCA_964630455.1 uncultured Candidatus Sumerlaeota bacterium | reverse complement strand
GATCCGGACAACGGAGTTGCTCCGGGAACGCCATTCGACAAAATCCCGGACGACTGGGTCTGCCCCGAGTGCGGCGCTCCCAAGGATCAGTTTGAGAAGCTCTGATAGCCGCTGACCCTCGCTCATTATCAGAGGAGTAGGGGCGACCCGCCGGGTCGCCCCTACAGTTTCGATTTCTAACACGCGTGCGGCGCATGCACCCATTGATCCTGCAAATCCTGTTCAAGAAATTAAGAAGAAGCACAAACAGGATAATAGGATGAACAGCATAAAAATAACGTAAAAAATCCTGTTAATCTTGTAAATCATGTCCAAAAAAAAATAAATCAGGATTCACAATGACCCGACTATCGCCGGAGTTACACCGCATCCAGAGAAAACTCGAAGAGCACAAACGCCTGAGTGCTGATGATGGAGTTGCGCTCTACCGGTCGCCCGACCTGCTGGCCGTTGGGGCGCTGGCCAACCAAAAACGCGAAGCGCTCAACGGCAATGCTACGTACTACATCGTCAATCTCCACATCAATTATTCCAACATCTGCGAGAACCGCTGTAGATTCTGCGCCTTTGGAAGGAATCCAGACGACCCCGACGCATACACCATGACCGTTGATCAGATTGTGGAGCGCGCACGCACTGCCCTGCCTCGCGGCGCAACTGAAATCCACATCGTCGGTGGCCTCCATCCCACGCTTGATTTCGACTATTACCTCGAGATGCTCGCCGCGCTAAAGCGTCTCTACCCACACGTGCATTTGCAGGCCTTCACTGCAGTTGAGATTGCCCACATAGCCACACGGAGCGGACTGGCACTGAAAGATACACTCGTGCAGCTACGCCAGGCCGGACTTGGCTCAATCCCGGGCGGTGGTGCTGAGATATTCGCGGATCGTGTACGGCGCGAAATCTGCCCGCGTAAACTTCCCCCCGACCAGTGGCTCGAGGTCATGCAGACCGCGCATGAGATGGGCATCAACTCAAACGCCACGATGCTATATGGCCATAAAGAGACGATTGAAGAGCGGATAGACCACCTCTGCCGCTTGCGCGAGCTGCAAGATCGCACAAATGGCTTCATGGCATTCGTTCCTCTGGCATTTCATCCGCAGCACACCGAGTTTGCCGATTTACCACCAACCACCGGCTACCTTGATCTAAAAACGCTTGCTGTTTCGCGCCTGATGCTCGACAACTTCTCACATCTCAAGGCATTCTGGATCATGCTGGGTATGAAACTGTCCCAGGTTTCGCTTTCGTTCGGCGTTGACGATCTCGATGGGACGGTAGTGCAAGAGCGAATCACGCATGCAGCTGGTGCTGAAACACCGCAGGCTCTGTCGGTTGAGGAAATGACCGCGCTCATCATTGAAGCCGGCCGCACCCCTGTTGAACGCGACACTTTGTATAATCCTGTCTTGAAGGAGTAGGGGCGCGCCTAGGCGTGCCCCTACAAAATTTGCGTGCATCTGCGGTTGCAACAGCAACTCATATATCGAAACCACAGATGAACACAGATAAATATTTTTATACTAATAACAGGTAATACGTAGCAGGCATGAAGACAACCGAACCAACATCCTCCGCTTCTCAGCTCGATAAGATTCTGGATAACGTTCTGGACGGCGTACGGCTTTCATCTGGGGAGGCCGTGTTGCTTTTTCGCTCCACGGATCTGATTCGCATCGGCCGCGCTGCCCACGCAGTCAAGACCCGTCTCCATCCTGAGCCTTTGATCACCTACATCGTTGACCGCAACATCAATTATACAAACGTCTGCATCTCAGGCTGCGCCTTCTGCGCCTTCTATCGTAAGCAGGAAGACCCGGAGGCATACGTTCTCGCCTTCGACACATTGCACAAGAAGATTGAAGAGACCATCGCGCTGGATGGAACGCAAATTTTGATGCAGGGCGGTTTGCATCCCGAGCTACCTCTGGAATTCTACGAAGAGATGCTCCGATTCATCAAAGCCAATTTCCCGATTCACATCCATGCCTTCTCGCCACCGGAAATTGTGCATTTCGCGAAGCAAAATGCGTTGTCACTTGAGAAAGTAATCGCACAACTCCACCATGCAGGCCTGGATAGCATTCCTGGCGGTGGTGCAGAGATTCTGAGCCAGCGGTGCCGTGAACAGTTGAGCCCGAGAAAGTGTACAAAAGACGAATGGCTGGAAGTCATGCGCACGGCACACCGCCTTGGTCTGCGCACAACAGCAACCATGATGTTCGGCCACATCGAAACCCTCAAAGAGCGCGTCGAACATCTCGAACAGATTCGCGCATTGCAGGACGAAACAGGCGGATTCACGGCATTTATTCCATGGACGTTTCAGCCGAAGAACACCGCACTTGCACTCAAGCCGGTGGGTGCTGTAGAGTATCTTAAAACTCTGGCGATTTCGCGTCTGTATCTGGACAACATTGCCAATCTGCAAGTCTCCTGGGTCACGCAAGGTGCGAAGATTGCCCAGGTTGCACTCCTGTTTGGCGCCAATGACTTCGGCAGCACTATGATTGAAGAAAACGTTGTACGGGCAGCTGGCGTCTCGTTCCGCATGGAGAAAGCTGAGATCGAGCGCCTGATCTCCGAGCTCGGACTCACCCCGAAAACCCGAAATTTCTACTATACAGTCTTGAATTAGACACCGTATCATCAATTAAAACGCTCGGCCAGCCATTGAAAACAACTAGCAAACCGGGAGGGGCAACAGTATGAAAATTCTCCTCGCACAAATTAATACTATCGTCGGTGCGCTCGAGCACAATACGCAGATCATTATTGAAACCATCCGTAAAGCCAGGACTCAGAATATTGACCTCGTCGTCTTCCCCGAGCTCACCCTGACGGGTTATCCTCCTAAAGATCTGGTTGAGAAAAAGTGGTTCGTTGAAAATAATGTGCACCAGCTCGAGGCTATCACACCCGAAACAGAAGGAATCGGCGCCATCGTAGGCTACCTCGCACCTAATCCCACTACCGAGGGGAAAGGCACCTTCAACAGCGCAGCTCTGCTTTGCGACAAATCCATCTGCTCCGTGCATCATAAATGTCTCCTACCCACCTACGACGTGTTCGACGAAGCGCGCTACTTCGACCCGGCTCCTTCTGTCACTCCCGCTCTTTTCCGTGGCAAAAGGCTCGGCATCAGCATTTGCGAAGATATCTGGAACGACCAGCTCCATTGGGGCCGCCGGCTGTACAAACGCGACCCTATTCTGGAGCTGACCGAACAGGGAGTTGATCTCATGATCAACATTTCCGCCTCGCCGTTCACTCTGAACAAGCGCAAGATCAAACACGACATGTTCAGCCAGATTGCCCGCCGCCACCAAGTCCCACTGGTGCATACGAATCTCGTAGGCGGAAACGACAGCCTGATATTCGACGGTTGGAGCAACGTCTTCAATGAACAGGGAGAGATCGTGGTTCAGGGGCGAGATTTTCAGGAAGACCTGCTCCTCTACGATACAGATCAAACACCAGGCGAGCATCATCCAACCACGGCAGAAGGCATGGAGCGTCTCTATCAAGCGCTGTGCCTCGGTTTGCGCGACTACGTGAACAAATGCGGATTCAAGCAGGTAGTTATTGGGCTAAGCGGAGGCATGGACTCCTCGCTGGTAGCAGTGCTTGCCGTGCACGCACTAGGCCGCGAGAATGTCGTTGGCATTTCCATGCCAGCTCGTTTCACCTCAGAGCTCAGCACCAAAGATGCTGCTGAACTGACCAGAAGCCTTGGCATCGAATACCGCGTCATTCCCATTGAGCCTATCTTTACCAGCTACCTCGAATCTCTGAGCGAACATTTTAAGGACAAACCTTTTAACGTCACGGAAGAAAACATCCAGGCACGCATTCGCGGAAATATCCTTATGGCCCTGTCGAACAAATTCGGCTACCTCGTATTGAGTAACGGGAATAAGTCGGAACTCGCTATGGGCTATTGCACGCTGTACGGCGACATGGCAGGAGGCCTGGCCGTGATCTCGGATGTGCCCAAAACCATGGTCTATGAGCTTGCGGCCTATGTGAACCGCGACCGCGAGATCATCCCTGCTTCTGTGCTCACCCGACCACCTTCAGCTGAGCTGCGCAAAAATCAGAAGGACGAAGACTCGCTGCCCCCTTACCCGGTTCTCGATCCGATCATCAAGGCGTATGTTGAGGATCGCAAGGGGGTGGACGATATCGTGGCGATGGGCTTCGAGCGAAGTTTCATTGAAAATATTATTAAGTGCATTGACAGTAATGAATACAAGCGCCATCAAGCGCCACCCGGACTGAAGGTCACCAGTAAGGCGTTCGGCTACGGCTGGCGCATGCCCATTGCAAAAGGGACGTAGGGGTTTGATTAATCAAACCCCTACAAAAACCGCGTCCATCTGCGTGCATCTGCGGTTGCAATAATAATTCAGACCACAGAGAAACACGCATGACTCTCTGTTTCATCGCTTCGAAAGGCGCGGTTAAGGGACTCTGCATGAAACAAGGAAGACAAAAGAAGCAGGCAAAGAGAATCAAACACACTTCCGCGCACTACGAGCGGCCGGCGGTCACAGTTGACGCAGTAGTTCTTACACTCAAGGAAGACGATCTCAATGTGCTCCTGATTGTGCGCAAGAATCCCCCTTTTAAAAATCACTGGGCCATTCCCGGAGGGTTTATTGATTTGTGGGAGTCGTTGGAAGAAGCCACGGTACGCGAACTCGCCGAGG
>CAZVVA010000247.1:0-4726 GCA_964630455.1 uncultured Candidatus Sumerlaeota bacterium | reverse complement strand
GGTCATACACAACCCAGCCAGAGAGTCAAGGCGAGAGTTATCGAATCCTCCAAGCGGCTTGATACATAAGCATAATGATCAGCGGATGAGGCCGGAGTAGAGCATGATCCAGCTGTTGAGGATGTAGTCCCAGACAAGTATGAGGACGAGGGTAAGAACCACAGAGACAGTGGTGGCGCGACCAACGCCCTCTGCACCGCCGCTGGTGCGAAAGCCCTGGAAGCAGCCGACCAGCCCGATGATTGCGCCGAAGACTATGGCTTTAAGCAGGCCGGAGTATAAATCGCTGAGCAGCATGAATTGCAAAGTATTATTGTAGTAAAGACGGGGCGGGATGCCGAGCGCCACGGCGCCGATGAACATGCCTCCAAGGTAGCCGATCAGATTGGCGTAGATCGTAACCAGGGGAAGCGTGATGGTGGAGGCGACGACACGAGGAACGACAAGGTACTTGAGGGGATTGACGGCGAGCGATTCCATGGCGTCAATCTGTTCGGTCACTTTCATGGTGCCCAGTTCTGCGGTAATCGAGGCGGCGACGCGGGCGCCAACCACGATGGCAGTAAAAATGGGAATCATTTCGCGAGCCAGAGCAACAGCGGTGATGCCTGCGGAATATAGCTTGGCGCCAAATCGCATGAGCTGATAGCCGGTTTGTAACATGATCACCATGCCGACAAAGAGAGCGACGAGGCTGGCAATGGGGAGGGAGCGAACACCAATTTTGAGCATCTGGTCGGCATGGTGGTGGAGGCGATAAGGAGGGACCGTAACCAGGGCAAAGGAGCGCAGGGAGAAGAGGGAGAGTTGCCCTGTGGTGGAAAGGAAATTGAGCACTCGGCGCCCGATAACCGCGCAAAGATCTACGACTTGTGTTGCGATCCCCATAGCAAGGCGTAACTTTCGAAGGCTGAGGGATTGGCCAGAAGACCTGAAATATTTTTCCGATACGCTACACTACTGTTGACAATCCGCCGTGCCTTGTAATATATGATTTATTAGACAAAAGAGGGGAAAAGAATCAAGCGTTTTCTAGGAAAATGAGCAAGCCATAGGCGAGTGTAAAAAATAGGGGATTTTTCCATTTTTTCATTGATTTCTGTTCTAACAGGTGGTCTAAAACTTTATAGGGTTTCCAGAAAGGATAAAGGCGGAGAGAATTTCTCCGAAAGGCTGATGAGACGAATTGTGTTTCATAGTAGGAGCCTAAGGGATCGCGGTTTCACCCTGTTTGAGCTCATGGTGGTGATCACTGTGACCCTGATCCTGACGGCGATCTTCATCTATTCATCGCGCCACTTGATTATCACGACGAAGATCTCGCGGGTAAAAGAAGAACACAAGGTACTTTCGCGAGCGCTGCAGAACTATCAGATGGACTACAACGATTATCCGAATAATACCGTAGGGCTAAAGGCGTTGAACGCGCCGACAGCATATCTGGCGAGTTTACCTTCTGATCCTTTTTCATCCCATGGCAACCATACCTATGTCTACCACTACGAGCCCGGCTATCCATACAATTATATTTTGATCAGTGCCGGGCCGGACGGGGATCTGGACTTTCACGAATACTACCTCAGTGCGGTGAGTGTTCCTGCAGGTGGAGGGTCAACACCGCAACCCCAGCCAGCTGAAAACGCCCTGAAGGAGTTTTTGCAGACCAGGGTGTATGATCCTACCAATGGTTTAAATAGCGACGGTGATATCATCACGCTATCCCGCAGGTAAGCATCGGCCCAATTATCTCGTTGGTCTTAGGTTTTAAGGAGGAAAGAGGGTAGCCGTGTCGCCTCGGCAAACAGTGAAAGCGTTGGTATACCTAGTGGCGCTTAATGGATTTGTGGCACTGTATGCAGTGCCGCAATTTTCAAAGGCGACGCTGGGAATGCTGATACTGCTTGTAATTCCGAGCTGGTTTGTGCTGCGAGGGAGCGAGCCGTTTAAGCACTACGCCCGAGCATGGAACGTGGTGACAGTAATATTTCTGGTTGGCTCAACCGCTGAGATGTTCATAAATCATCGAGCGCCACATCTAACGCTGACATATCAGTTGAGTTTTCTCCAGCTTAACAAGTTGTTCAATGTTAAGCGGCCAAAGGATTATATGCAGATGTGGTTTCTGGCGCTGATGATGGTGGTTATCGGGGCAACTGTGAGTCCCTCGCCGTTGTTTCCGCTACTGTTGACCCCTTTCTTGTTTCTGACGATCTTTGCATTTGCGCTGATCTCGCTAGAGCGGGATTCCCTGGCAGTGTCGCCAAAGCAGACAGCGAAGGAGTTAGGCCGGCGTGGAGACAAGCGCTTTCGCTCATTCTATCGGGTGATGGGCGGAATGGGTGTGGTGGCATTTGTGGCTGCTGGCGTGGTGTTTATGACGCTTCCCCGCGTCAACCCTGCAATGACCTACTACAGTCTGCCCTCGTATCAACTTGAAAATCAGATATATCTCTCCGGGTTTACTAATCAGGTACAGCTGGGAGCCATGGTGAAAATCCTGCAGGATCCGACAGTTGTCATGGAAGTGGAGATTTCAGGAAAGACCCTTGCACCAGAGCAGCTGTATTTTCGGGGAGGCGCGCTGGATTCCTTCGACGGTGTGAACTGGCAGAAGAGTTCTGCGCTGCGCGAGTGCACGGAGTACGATCAGGAGCTGCCTGGTGAGCTGATAGCTTTTGCCCCACTTTCTGAGATTGGCGACCTGGTTAAACAAAAGGTGAGCTATCGGAACTTTCCAACAAACATTTTGTTTTCGCTTCCGCATCTGGTTGGGGTGGGGGGGGTTGAGGGACGAGTTCGCCGGGATCGGACTGACTCTTTCACCTTGATCAGCAAGGAGCGATTACGGAAATACGAAGCGTATTCGGCTGTCATAGACGATGAGGCTCATGAAAAGAGCATCCCGGCGTTGGCGGATATGCACTCTTTTCCGTCCGCTTCGGACTATTATGAGGTCCCGCCGCAGCTTCACACAAGCAAGTTCCAAGCACTGGCGCAGCGCATGACTCAAGGTGCGCACGATGATATGAGCAAGGCACGGGCCATTGAGCACTATCTGATGAACCGCTATGGCTATCGGCTTGGCGTCAAGGCAGGGCCGAGAGAGAATCCCCTGGAACGATTTCTGCTCTACGACAAGCAGGGATATTGCGAATTTTTTGCCAGTGCTATGGTGATACTACTGCGGAATTTGGAGATTCCAGGGCGCTTAGTCGTTGGATTTCACGGTGGGGTATACGATCAGGCAGCGGGGATCTACCGGATCCGGCAGATGGATGCGCATACGTGGGTGGAGGCATACATTAGGGGTCACGGCTGGGTGCGGTTCGACCCCACACCTCCTCCTCCGCTGGAGATTTACAGCGATCGGCTGGTGTTCAAGAGCCTCAAGGATTTTTACGAACGTGCGGCTGTGAAATGGCACCAGTTCGTGCTGAGCTATGACACGACATGGGAGCAGAGGCTGGCGAGCGGCATTGGGAAGCACCTAGGGAAGTTATATCAGCAGGTTGTGACGCAGAGTATGATCCACCGATTTCTCAAGCGTATGTCGCAGAATATTACCCAGCCCTCGATCATTGCTCTCGCTGCAATACTGCTGGCTTTGAACATCCTGGTGGCTAGAATCTACTATCGGATCAGACGTAGAGGTATGCGCACGCTTTTCCTATCACGAGGGACGTGGCGCTCAACACATCAACTCTATTTGAGGATCGTGAAGGCGATCAGCGGACGGCGGCAGGAGAAGGCCTGGGCTCAAACCCCACGCGAGTTTGCCCTCGTGCTGGCAGACCAGGGGCAGAAGGATCGCCAGGTGGTCGAGCAGTTGATGGATATCTATTATGGGCTGCGCTATGGCAAGATGACCCTGAGCCGCCAGGTGATAGAGGAAATGAATCGCTTGCTGGCGGTTCTGGCAGGGCAGCACCGCTAAAGTATTGCAGGCGGGCGCCTGGTGGAGAAGTGACCAGTGAAAAAATGTTGCTTTTGCCCCTTGCGATCAGGTAAAGTGAATAATTGAATTCCTTGAGAAAGATAACTTTTGTGCGTGGGATTTCTAATAGTGGCCTTGAAGAAGATCATAAGGGCGCTGAGAATGATCCGAGGTGATAATTATGACTACACAAACAGGCAAGAGCGAAACAAAGGGAGAAGCCGCAAAGGAAAAGATGCAAGCGAAGCTCGAGCAATTTCGCCAGGACATGGTTGATTGCGTGCTGTCGTTCATTCCTCCTGACGTGGCGGAGCATCTGGGCAATAGTAAGAAGGAACTGCTAAAGGCCGTGCGCAGCCTGATTGATCAGGAAATTGAAAAGACGGATAGCCATATTGCTCGGGCCAAGGAGCTCCACAAGAAGTAGTAGAATCTGCGAAGCGCCGCCCCGAGCAATTCGCTAGCGCAGGCATCACTGCCTGCCTTTCATAGCAGTAGTACAGGCATCCCTGCCTGTACACCTTTATAGCAACTGCCTGTGTGGCACGGTGAATGAGCTGCTCGGTGATGGAGGTTTAGGTCTGGTGTTTTCATACTCCCTCAGTGTCTGGCGTCCGGGTGACTGGTAGCGGTTGAAGGCAACCGCGGAGAGGGAAGTGGCGAGTCACCTGTGAGCCAGAATCGCAATTCTTCCTTTTTTAGAACTTCCTAACAGAAATCTTCTCCCTTTTGATTAGGTAGGCGTATCAGTCTTCATGAGTTCATGTTCTGATATACTGCAGGATGCTTGTA
>CAZVVA010000246.1:0-4747 GCA_964630455.1 uncultured Candidatus Sumerlaeota bacterium | reverse complement strand
GTATGGAGGAGAGAAATTTGTCGCCGCCAAGATCCAGCGTGCGGAATATGACGGGACGCGGGTTCATTTTCTCGACCACGCGCTTGTAGACCGTGAACTGTTCCTCTTCGGTTGGCATGCGCTCTTTGTCGAGATAGATGAATTCCGTGCGGAAGAGGCCAATGCCTTCTGCGCCATGGCGAAGCACGTGATCCACCTCTTCGGCGAGTTCGATGTTCGCATAGAGGCCGATGATATGACTATCCAGAGTTTCTGCTGGCAGATGCCGGAGCGAGAGGAGGGCACGCTCCTGTTCGTAGAGTTGCTGCTGCGCGCGGCGGTATTCTTCCACAACGTCTGTTGTTGGACTGTGGATCACCACACCTTTGGCGCCATCAACAATCAGCGTATCGCCAGTGTGGACGTACTTCGTTATGTTATCCAGTCCGACAACAGCTGGAATTTCCAGGGCTTTGGCCATGATGGCAGTATGCGAAGTTGGCCCGCCGATGTCGGTCACGAAGCCGGTGACCTTTTCCTTCAGCATATGGGCAGTATCAGACGGCCCGAGGTCGTGTGCCACGACGATGACTTCTTCTTCCAGACGAGAGAGTTTCGAGCTTTCCAGCTGAAGGAGGTTATTGATGACGCGATTGGCTACGTCGTATAGATCGAGTTTTCGAGCGCTGAGGTAGTCGTCCTTAATCGTTGCGAACATTGAGGCGATTTTCTCAACGGCTTCATTAAAGACGTATTCGCCATTGAGACTGTCCTTGCGAATACGTGCAATGGTTTCGTCTATGATCAAGGGGTCTTCCAGGATGAGGAGATGGGAGTCGAAGATAGCGGCATGTCTTTCGTCAACATCATCCTTGACCTGGCTTCGGATGGTGGAGAGTTGTTTTTTGGAGAGTTCAACGGCGGATTTAAAGCGCTCGATTTCGTCGTTGACTTGGTCAGGAGGAACAGGGCGAGGTTCCAGGGTGAGGCTTTTGTAGTCGAGAGAATATGCCCTGCCGATGATTATACCGGACGAGACAGGAATGCCATGGAAGATGCGTTGTGTCATTAGGTATTCCTTAAGGGCGTGATCGGTGTCCGATTATCACTGGCCGCCTGCATTGAAAGTAAGCAATGTGGTAACCTCTGCGCAGGATGTTTCAACGGTGTGACGTGCGAGGAGGTTTCGCCTACTCCCGTCGTGGCCGTGCGTACAGAGTCAGTCTTCCTCGCCAAATTTATTTTTCACCAGCTGCACGAGTTCTTGCAGAGCCCTATCTGCATTTTTTCCAGAGGCTTCAATGGTAATCTCGTTTCCTTGGGCCGCAGCCAACATCATTAACCCCATGATGCTCTTGCCATTAACCACATTTCCGTCCTTGCCGACTTTAATTTCGCAGTCGGGGTACTTGTTGGCCGTTTGGACAAATAGCGCAGCGGGCCGTGCATGGAGTCCTAGTGTGTTGTCAATGGTAAGTGTGATCTTGTTGTTTGTCATAGTGACGATGGCCAAGAGCTGAAGCGCATTTTCCGGGTTAAAAAGACCTGCGCGTAGAGTTGTCTTGTTAATACGCTTCAATTATTTCGTAGGGGGGTGGTGATGTCAAGCGAGAAGTCACCAGGCTAGAGCGAACGTTACAGTAGTTAATCTCATGTGTGGACGCGCTTACATTTGCAACGTGGCGGCGTCGAGATACTATCTTATGCAAGCTAGTCAGAAGGCTGTGTGATGATAATGCTCCAAAGTGCGTCTTTTCCGCGGGCAAAACTTTTTTCATGTTTTTATTTTTTTTCTTTACATTATGCTTGACATAAAAAAAGGATTTGTTAGAAATGTTTTTAAAAGGGTGAGTAAAGAATCTTTTGCCATTTTTTTGAAAGAGCTATATGTTTTAAAAAAGGGGGAATAAGGGCTACAAAAGAATCGTTGACATAGGATGAATATCCCAAAAAAAGAAAGGGGTGAAGTAGATGGTAGCAGCAAAGAAGAAGAAGGCGAAGAAAAAGAAGAAAGCAACTGCGAAGAAGGGCAAGGCCAAGAAGGCAGCAAAGAAAAAGAAACCAGCGAAGAAGGGCAAGAAAAAGGCCGCCAAGAAGAAAAAGAAAAAAAGATAGCGTTGGCTAAACATGCGGGCACCTCTCGGAGTGGAAGCATGTTTAGATAAGTGCCGAGGCTTCTGAGGGGTGTGTCGTCGGCGCCTCAAGAGAAGTGAATCTGGGCGCTGATGCAAACATCGCCGCATCTGCTTACGGTCGGCAGACAGATTAAATGCCTCAAAAAAGGTATGCTGCCTTTTCCGGCATTGCACGGTGGCATCAGGGGAAGGTGAACAGACAAACGTTCCTTCTGTATGATGCCATCGTGCGCTCCGGCTCATGTGGAAGAAGCAATGGGAGCAGATCGAGAGATTTACGACACTTATTATGAAGTGTCAGTGAGAACACCGCCTTTCTTTCGCATTTGAGACGAGAGCGATGATCAAAGTCTTCAGGAGAACAATCGGTAACGTTGTTCTCCTTTTTTTTGTTATTGGTGTGCGAGAGCAATATTGGGGTTCAGAATAGGTATTGAAAGTGAGGTCAATGGACGATCACCCTTTTGCGAGCAGAGGAAAAGGAGCATGCTACTTACACTTAATATTGGCAATACGAGTATCGTTATAGGTGTCTTTCACGAGTCCGACTTGATTACATCATGGCGTATAGGAACGGATTTGAGTAAGACCGAGGACGAATACGCAGTTGTTTTCCACAGTCTGTTTAAGCTGGGTAGGGTAGAGGTGGGTGAGGTGACAGGGGCCATTATTTCGTCAGTGGTGCCCCAGCTAACGCTTGTGATGAACAGAGCCATCGAGCGGGTCTTTGGGCTCACAGCGGAGGCGCTGGATCACCAGACGGTGCTTCCCATGCGAAACCTGTATGAATATCCAAGCGATCGGGGGGAAGATGTTATTCGGTGCGCCGCTAATCATTGTCGATTTCGGGACAGCAACGACGCTGGACGTCATTACGCGGGAGGGCGATTATGCGGGTGGGATTATATTGCCCGGCCTGGAGATGTCAGCCGATGCGCTGTATCGTCGGACATCTCGCCTGCCACAAATTCCGATTGTCAAGCCAGCTCGAGTGCTGGGCACTAACACTGTGTCGAGCATGCAGTCGGGGTTATATTATGGCAGCGTGGGAGCGATAGAAGGGCTAATCGAGCGGCTGTGGCGTGAGATGGGCTATGAGAGTAAAGTTGTGGCGACTGGTGGCTTGGCTCCGTTATTCTCTCACGAGTCCCGCTATATTTCGGCGCTTGAGCCATTTCTCGCGCTTTACGGATTGAAGAGTATCTGGGATCAACAGCCGCATTCTCCTCACACCGGGTAGTCCTGCTTGACAGGCCGTCAGTGTGATACAATAATAGAAGCTGATTGGTGGGCGCCCTTTTTGTGTCGCGTGGCTTGAAATGGAATGAGTAGTGCGTCATGTGCGTTCATGCGTAGGAGAGTGTGTGACGTGCTAGCCGGAGTCGGGCTATTAAGAATCTTTCGCGAGATTGTGAAACGTGGCAAAGATAGATGACAGTCTGGTTCAGCGTTACGCGTTGAGAGAAAAGATTCTCGCTGCGCTTTGTCAACATCTGCAAAAGACAAAGCCACAGC
The DNA here is from genome assembly GCA_964630455.1 of uncultured Candidatus Sumerlaeota bacterium. Classification (GTDB taxonomy): domain Bacteria; phylum Sumerlaeota; class Sumerlaeia; order MWCT01; family JAUWMI01; genus JAUWMI01. Next base: position 1,118 of record CAZVVA010000246.1, on the reverse strand, counting down.
CAGGGGATGCCCTACAGCGTCTCAAACGTCGTCTATTGCGCACATCCTCAAGAGCGCCGGAGATGTTACTGGAGATCATGCTAACGGAGCGGAAACCCGAAAGCAACCTGGCGCTTTTGCTGCTAGAGCAAATGGAGAGCGCGGCAGTGAAGAGACGAATGCAGGAGCTGTTCCGCGATCCGAAGCTTACAGAGCGGCAGCGGGCGAAGCTGGCTACGCTGAAGGCGTTGCAAGAGGAGCAAGAGGAAACAAGTCCCGGGGAGATAAGTGTGCACGATAGTGTGATTGGGAATCTCTTGGAGATTACCGAGTTGATATGGAGTCACCTCGAGGACGAGGAGATAGGCCTCCTGTGGCTTGAAGACTATTTTCACCTGCCGATTGAAGAGAAGTGGGCACTGGTGAGGTTCTTTCTCGACCGTGGCGAGCGGTTTTACCTGCCGATCATTCGTCTGGAGCTGGCGACGCAGGATAGTGAGGGTGTCAAGTATATCCTGGAGAAGTTGCGAAATTTCGTATATCCGGAAACTGTGATATTGCTGGAACAGTGGGCTGAGCATTCGGAGGTAGCGGTGCGGCTTTGTGCGCAGTCGGTTGTGGCGACGGTTCGCAAGGCGTTGCGAAAACAGCAGCAAGAGATTTCCGCTCGCCCGGCGTATTGCTTTTACAAAGCGTACGTAGGAGAGGACGCCCTGGCAGGGCAATTTGGAGTGGTGTACGCGGTGAGGTCGGATGCGGGATTTATTAAATTCTGTTCCGTGTTGATTGACACCTGGGACCGAGGGATCGTAGATTGCTGGGGCGATGTGGGTAAGAAGGCGAAGGAGTTTGCATCAATCGTAAGAGCGCTTGATAAGGAGATCGAGCAATTTTCGTATGAGAAAGTTGAAAGCAAGTATGCGTTGTATCTTTTGCACGAAGGTATGCGCCTTGCGACGAAGCGTGGATACGCGCTTCCCAACGAGTTTCGCGTGTGGCAGCCGCTGATTGAGCAGCAGCCATACCGGCCGTGCAACTATGGGATTACTTTTGGTTTGGAGTGTCTGGAATGTGGGAAGTGGATTCGCTTCGAGCAGGAAAAGGAGTCGGTGTGGGTTCTTGGCCAGGTGGCGCTGTGT
>CAZVVA010000245.1:0-4749 GCA_964630455.1 uncultured Candidatus Sumerlaeota bacterium | reverse complement strand
GATTTATTCATATCGTTCCAATCAGCTTTAGCCACTGATGCCATAACCTACTGCCTACAGCGTATCCTGGCTATAGCATAAGCGGCCGTTTGCAAAGCTAAATACTTGTCTCCGGAGACCAAAAATACTTTCGTATATAAATGTCAACCGTGTAATATCGGACTCCAGTTGCTCGGCAAACACAAAGTTGGGATACCCGTACTGAATCAACGTCTTCTCGAGATCGGTCAGCTCGCCCTCATACACCAGCTGTCGGCGCACAAACTGAAAGATCTTGCCCTGAGCAACGTAGGCCCATTCCTTGACCCGATCACCTCGGGTCGAACGGAACGTTCGCCGGAGGTAGTCGGGCTGGCTGTATTCGGCGATGATTTCTTTCTGATCCTGCGAAAGCAGCCAGTGCAGCTCCCCGGTGTTTTTCACGTAGGCCGTACGCCGCCATCTATGGAAATAGTCAATGCTTTGATGCCTGGCAATCCGCTTGATCTGCACCTGCTCCCCGTCCTCCGTGAAGTCGAACATGGGCCTGGTGTTGAACGCGCATCCCACAAGCATAATTACTACTAGCCCGATCCCAATTCCTATCGCTCCTCGCTGTATCATTTGACATCCTCCTTTGCGGCTGTGTATAGTCAGTCGGCTTTCATGCGGATAGATCGCTGAAATCCTGATAACATTCTGTACAACACTTTTTACTTTACCGAGGCGCTGGTTGACATGTCAAGAGGATTGAAATGCAGCCAGCAGCACAAGGTCTCCTTGCATGTGGACTTACCCCGACTCCATCCGTTTTCTGTCGCAGTTCATTGACTATGAGCGGCTCCTCCTGCAACCGCAGCAGATGGACACCAGGTTTGACCTCTCTGACTTTGCAGAGTTCCTTTCTCGCCTTGGTAATCCCCAGACCAGATTCGCATCTATTCACATCGCTGGCACCAAAGGCAAAGGGTCTACCGCCGCCATCCTTGCATCTGTCCTAAGCGCCGCAGGTTATCGTACGGGCCTTTTCGCATCCCCACATATCAACTCCTACTGCGAACGCGTACAGGTGAACGGACAGCCAATCACTGAAGCAGAGTTTGCCGAGATTCTGGCGTCGCTTAAATCCGAATTAGCACAAAAGTCGGTTCAGCAGCCGCCATCTTTCCGTACGGTCTTCGAGTTGCTGACGGCTCTCGCTTTTATCCATTTTGCCAAGCAAAAGGTCGACATTGCCGTTGTAGAGGTAGGGCTGGGAGGCCGTCTGGACTCTACCAATGTGTTGCAGCCAATCGTATCAATCCTTACGTCGCTCGGCCTGGATCATATTCACACTCTCGGCCACACGCTCAGTGCCATTGCTCGAGAAAAAGCCGGCATCATCAAATCGAGAACGCCGGTTGTACTCGCCCCACAATCCGAGGCAGCACTGGCCGAGGGTTTACCTATTATCGAAGAAGTCTGCCACGAGAAACAGGCTGCGTTAATTAACACCTGGGAGCGCGTGAACGTGGTGCAAGCCTCACAGAACCTGGAAGGCCAGCAGCTCGTTTATCGGACCTGTCCGCCCAGGCGGATGCCAAAGGGCCGAGTGATGCACCTCACCACACCCCTGCTTGGGGATCACCAGGCTGACAATATTCTGACTGCGCTGGCGGCGCTCGAGATTGTTTCCGAACACGGATTCCCTTGCGCGGATGATGCCATAATTGCCGGCGTTCGGCAGTGCAGGTTGCCGGGCCGCGTTGAAGTCCTGGGCCGTAACCCGTATTTTATAGTAGACGGAGCACACTGCCCCATCTCGGTTACTGCACTCCTGAATACCCTGGACAACCTCTTTCCCACGCAGCCACGCACGCTGCTTCTAGGCATTCTGCGTGATAAGATGACTAACCAGATTCTTCAGTTGCTCGGTTCGTCCCGGAACGTGCAGCACCTCATCGTTTTCCCGGCACCAAGCCCTCGTGCCTGTCCGTTGGAAACCCTCACAGCCCAGGCTACATCTTGTTTCCCTGAGGTGCAAAGCGCCGACACTGCAGAAAAGGCAGTTGACCTGGCTCTCACAATCGCATCACGGCAAGAGGTCATCGCTGCTCTTGGTTCTCTCTATAACGTGGGACCCATACGACACCACTACCAAGAACACAAGGCGATAAACATTTGACATTCTCGGCCGGCTCACCTATGTATAATAAGCCATTGACGTAAGAGGTTCTCTATGATGAAAAAGAAGGTGGGAAATTTTCTCTCGGTGTTGAACTTTCCGCTCATTTAAATAAATCTTGAGCCAAGGAGTGCGACATGGTTCCTTACCGGAGCGCAAAGAAGAAGCTCTCCAAGGATGAGATCATTGACATCATGAAGCGCAATGTAGACCTTTACAAGAACGAACCAGATTTTGTGAATTATATTGTTGACCTCGCAATGTACCTCCTGGAAAACCGCTATGCGAAGGAGATGCCCGACGTTGGGGAGGTCGATACTGAAGATAAAGCTGGCCAACGCCCAAAAACACCGCTCGAAATTTATAAGGTCTTTCGCAGCTACTCCAGCGTTGACCCGAGTAAGCACTGTCGGCTGTGCGGCGCTCCAACAGGCGGGAAAATGAAGTGCCCGGTATGCGGAAACATGGGATAAGTATTCCCGTGTGCACCGAAGGGTTCACCAGCACGAAGGTCTGCGTTTCTTGTGAAAGACTTTCGTGCCTTTTTGTGCATGGCCGCAGAAGCAATGGAAACGCTAAGCAAGAGACCTAATCATGCCTAACTGAGATCAGGCCGTGGTACTCGCACATCCTGTCAAACCTGAGCTGTCCATCATCATTCCGATCAAGAACGAACGCGAGAATATTGAAGAGCTCGTGCGACGGATTCAAACGGCGCTTATGCCTCTGGGGCGCGCATTTGAAATCATCTACATTGATGACGGCTCAACTGACGGTTCATACGAGCTCCTTGCCTGGCTCTGTCAGCACGCGCCCGAGCTCCGCGTGCTTAAGTTTGACAGAAACTATGGTCAGACCGCGGCACTGGACGCTGGATTTCGTCATGCCCAAGGCGACACCATCGTTATGATGGACGGTGATTTGCAGAACGACCCGCACGACATCCCGCGTCTGCTCGAGCGGCTTCAGCATACTGACGTGGTGTGCGGCTATCGCGTGCGCCGCAAAGACCCATGGTTCCGTCGTATTCAATCCAGATTCGCCAACGCCATTCGCAACTGGATCACGCACGATTCCATTATTGACACTGGATGTACTCTGAAAGCCTTCCACGCGCACTGTCTCCAGAACGTCAAGCTCCACGAAGGGATGCATCGGTTTCTCCCGACCCTGTTTCACCTCGAAGGGTTTCGCGTGGAGCAAATTCCGGTGAACCATTTTCCGCGCATGCACGGCCAGACGAAATACTCCATGATAAACCGCATTTTTAAGGCCCTGAAAGACCTTCTTGCAGTGCGTTGGATGCAAAAGCGATCCCTGCGCTATAAAATTGAAAAGGAGCTGTGAGCCATGCAAATCGGCAGCTGGGAGTTTGGCACATGGCAAGCCATTGGCTATATCGGCCAGGCATTTTTCTTCTCGCGATTTTGCGTACAGTGGTACGTCAGTGAACGATTGAAAAAGAGCGTCATCCCACTCGCGTTCTGGTATCTCAGTCTTATTGGTACCTCAATCCTGCTGGTCTATGCCATCAGCCAGCGCGACCCGGTCTTTACCGTCGGGACAGCTTGTGGATTCTTTATCTATATCCGCAATCTCATGCTCATTGATCGCGCAAAGAAGAGCGCTTCAACTCGTATGCCTCATGACTGAAAAGGAGTGCATAGGACTTTTGCTCGGTCATGTATCGCTGTTAAGGAAGCCAGAATAATGTATCATAATGATACAAAAGAAGCGGTTTCTTTGCACGATGTTTCAATCCTGCCCATAGTGGTGTTTCTTGCCTGTCCGTCATACCCAAATTGTGCGCGTTCTTATCTCTCAAATTGTTGAAAAAACACGCCTTAGATGCCTGACACGATATCCATAAAAAGTGGCACGAACAATGCTCTATATAGTAGGTGAAAAGTGAACTTCGGAACTCGGAAAAGGAGGTGTTCACTATGGCACTCGTGAGATGGCGACCAAGACGCGAATGGGATCCTTTTGCCGATTTTCTGGACCTTAGGGATGAGATTAATCACCTGTTTAGCCACGCACTTACCAGAACGACTCCAGCATCTGCAGAAGTCGTATGGGCTCCGGCTATTGACCTTGCCATCAAAAATGGCAACGTTGTGCTGACTGCTGATATTCCTGGCTTGTCAAAGGACGACATAGACATCTCGGTGCAGAACAACGTTCTGACTCTCAAAGGACAGAAAAAACGCGAGAAGGAGACCAAAGAGGAAAACTATTACAGCCTGGAGCGCACCTTTGGATCATTCCAGCGTACTATCGAATTGCCAACTGATGTTGACAGCTCCAGGGTGAAAGCCGCGTACAGAGACGGCGTGCTGGAGATAGTGCTGCCGCAAGCGGAATCGGCAAAGCCGAGGAAGATCAAAGTTGACGTGAAATAGCAGAACCGCGGGCTGAATCCATTTGTCTCTGCAGATTTGTGAACTGTGAATGTTGAATCTCTGGGGAGCAATTGCGAAGCAAGACAGTGGAGAGGATCGCCATGCTTTCCTGCGCATTGCTCCCCTGTTCTTTTCGCTATACTGAAATAGCTGAGCAGTCGGGGAGTTTTCTATAACGCCGACTGCTCATAATGACTAATGATA
>CAZVVA010000244.1:0-4791 GCA_964630455.1 uncultured Candidatus Sumerlaeota bacterium | reverse complement strand
ATTTCTCCAAGAGCAGAGGGATGTCGTCAGGATCGTTTTGCAGGTCTCCATCCATTGGGATGAGGACATCCCCGGAGGCAAAATCAATCCCCGCTGCAATCGCAGCTGTCTGTCCAAAATTCCGCTTGAACAAGACCACTCTCACCCGTTGATCCTTCTCCGCGAGCTCGGCGATCCTCTTGTACGTCTGGTCCGTACTGCCATCGTCAATAAGGATAATTTCGAACGATTTGCCCACATTTTCCAGGCTCTGAATCAGGCGGTCATAAAGAAGAGCGATGTTCTCTTCTTCGTTAAAGAGAGGAATGATGATGGACAACTCAGGCTTTTTCGCTATCTGGTTATGTGTGACCATTTGGCTCACAAAGTCTCTGGTTGATCTCCGTAAAGCCGATCGCCCAGATAGATACTCACTCGCGGCGCTTCGGCGAGCGCCTTTGATAAATGCAGTGTTAACAATTAGGTATTGACAGGCCTTTTGTCAAGAACCTTTCCGCTTCCTGGATATGCCAGAGCCAGAATTCTCTTGATTTCTTCAGAACTCCCGATACCATCGGAAGTCGCAAACAGGGTGATATGCACGCTGGAAAAAGCCATGAATCCTTTATAAGTTAAATCTCACTCGTTTCGGATTGGAAAACTCATGAAAGCCGTCACTATAGGCAAAATAAGAATCGGCGATGCACATCCGCTCGTTTTGATCGCTGGCCTTTGTGTGATTCAAGACCAAGCGCACACACGCATGATTGCAGAGCGGCTCCAGGAAATCACCTCTTCCCTCGATATCCCCTTCATTTTTAAAGCTTCGTATGATAAGGCGAACCGTAGCTCCATAAAGTCATACCGCGGGCCTGGGGTAGTAGAGGGTCTTGAAATTTTGCAGAATGTGAAGCAACAGCTGGGGCTGAGAGTGCTAACCGATGTACATCGTCACGAGGAGATCGAGCAAGCCGCAGCAGTAGTAGACATGCTGCAAATTCCTGCATTCCTCTGTCGGCAAACAGACTTTATCCTCGCTGTGGCGCGAACTGGCAAGCCGCTCAATGTTAAGAAAGGCCAGTTCCTGGCGCCATGGGATATGAAAAACGTGATGGAAAAAATAACCTCAACCGGCAACCATCAGATTCTTCTTACAGAGCGGGGTACGTCATTCGGATACAATAATCTCGTTTCCGATTTTCGGTCGCTGGCAATTATACGGGGGTTTGGCTATCCAGTGGCGTATGATGCAACCCACTCGGTGCAGCTGCCAGGGGGAGCGGGCAGCGCTTCATCGGGCCAGCGAGAATTTGTAGTGCCGCTGGCGCGCGCTGCAACTGCTGTAGGAATTGATGCCCTCTTCCTTGAAGTTCACGAAAATCCTGACCAGGCTCTCAGTGATGGGCCTAATACCATGGCCCTAGACCAGCTCCCTGCTTTTCTCCATCAGATCAAGGCAATTGACGCCTGCATAAAGGGGTACGCACGGAAATGAACATTCTCGAGCGAGCCAGGCACGTGTTTGAAATTGAGGCACGCGCGATCATGGATCTCGGTGCCAAGCTAACACCGGATTTTGAAAAGGCTATTGATCTAATCTATCATTGCAAAGACCGCATTGTGCTTACTGGAATGGGAAAAGCTGGCATTGTTGCCCGCAAGATTGCAGCAACCCTGGCCAGCACGGGCACACCGGCGTTCTTTATGCACCCGGCAGAAGGGATGCACGGCGACCTTGGCATGGTAACAACTGACAACGTGGTGCTGGCCGTTTCTCACAACGGCAACACCGAGGAAATCCTGCGTCTGATTCCCTACATTAAGCATTTCAAAATTAAACTGGTTGGCATGACGGGTAATCTCAAATCTGAGCTCGCCCGCCAGAGCGACGTGGTGCTAGACATCAGTGTAAAGGAAGAGGCGTGCCCGCTCGGCCTTACTCCTACGGCGAGCACAACGGCGGCGCTGGCCATGGGCGATGCGCTTGCTGTGGTTCTCCTTGAAAAGCGGAACTTCAGGCCCGAGCATTTTGCAATTTTTCATCCTGGAGGTACCCTGGGCAGACGGCTCCTCATCAAGGTTGAAGACCTTATGCACTCCGGCGAATACAATCCAGTGATCTCGAAAGACAAGGCGCTGAAAGAAGGCATTATCGAAATGACGTCAAAGGGCCTGGGTGCAACAAGTATTATTGACAAGAAAGGTGTCCTGGTTGGCATACTGACTGACGGTGACCTCCGCCGCATCCTCCACGCTGGAAAACACGGGCTCGATACCTGTCTGGAAAACGTCATGGTTTGCACACCGAAAAGCACCACTAAGGATACACTTGCCGTTAATGCAATTGACCTGATGGAGCAATACAATATTACCGTGCTGCCTGTGATTGACGATGAACATCGCCCGATTGCCATGATTCACCTTCACGATCTGATCAAGGCCGGCATTACGCCATAGCACGAGGTTGGTGGGGGGCTGGTGTCAAAATGAAAAATGCTAGCTAGTGCAATATGGGTAAGCACACGCGAAACGTAGGGGCGACCCACCGCGGTGGGTTGTCCCTATTTACAAATCCACCCGGCAGTGTTTATTGCGGCAGGCTTCTGGGATAACATTATCGAGGAAATCCTGGCGCATCTGCCGTGCTGCCGGGCCGTTCCAGATTGCCTGAAAATCCTGCCGCAGAAGATTGCCAAAGCAGATCGACGCATAACAGCACGGCCGCACATCGCCATTCGTATCTATATACAAAAACATCCATGGGTAGCGACAAAGCTCGATCAGCGGCTTGCGGCCGATCAATGATCCTGCCCGCGTGAGTCTCACGGAGCTGTCGGAGATTGGCTTAGCCGCTGTGGCGGCAAGCAGGTTCTGCATCGCCAGATGCACGGTCAGCTGTACGTCGCATGCTTTCGCTCGTTTTTCCGCCTCGCTGAGCATCTGGCGTGTGAGAGGCTCGTGGTGCTCGAGCGCCTCGGACTCGAGGGCCGGATTTTCCATTTCCATGAGCTGCACTGAAATCTCCTCGATACGATGTCGGGCGGCAAACTCGACCATGGCGGGAAGCTGCGAAATATTCCGCGCCATAAATGTTGAGGCAAGAATAAGGCGCGGCACACGACTCTGGAAGCGATCTTTCCATAGATTCACCCGCTTAATGCCTGCTTCTGCCTGCTCCAGGGTCCCTCCTGCCCGCATCCCGGCATAAATCTGAGGTTCACACGTATCAATCGAGAGAAACAGAGTATGAACGCCGGAGCGTACCAGCATCTTGCTTCGCTCGTCATCGAGCAGCTGAGCATTCGTGGTCAGAGCCAGATTATCACACTGATAGATACGATAGCGTTCCAGCAGCTCTGGTAAGTGCGAGAAGAGTAGCGGCTCACCGTAAGGCGTCAAGTTTACCATTTCGGCATATGGAATGAGTTGCGCTATGCGCTCGACCAGTTCCCAGCTCATCTGCCGGTCTGCCAGTGGAAGATTTGCCAGCCGTTCTTGTTCAGCAGGCACCTGGCGGCGGCAGAAGATGCAGCGCAGATTGCAGGTAAGATTCGTCCCCACCTGCAAATGGAGCGGAAAGGAGTGTAGCTGCGTTTGGCCGTGCCAGAACTCGCGCCAGTTCAGACGCGCATTATGGAACCGCTTGGTACGCGTCGAGCTCAGTGCAAGCCGGCCGCGTAATCCAAAACGGATAAAGCAGCGCGCAGCCCGACGCATTGGAGATATCTTTTGCCCATTTTGTGGCAATGGAGTATACCCTCGTTTGTTTTAACGGACGCGCTTTACATGTCCGCAAGTCTAACAAGACAAATAGCTCGCCCGTCTTTTTTAAACTTGATCTTTACTATAATAAGCGATATGCAAGCTTCAAGAATAATCTGGGAAGCGAGCGATGAAAATTGTGAAGAAACCGTGGGGTGAAGAGCGCTGGCTCGCACACACGGATTGCTATGCAGGCAAGATCCTAATAGTGAAGAAAGGCTATCGCCTGAGCCTCCAATATCATCAAAAAAAACACGAAACTCTGTACGTGGATGAGGGAGTGGTAAAATTCACTATTGGTAAGCGCGAGCCTCTGGAAGAAAAGATCCTGCGCGCGGGCGATATTATCGAGATCCCTCCAGGCACTCGCCATCGCATCGAGGCCCTTGAGGATGCAAAGATTTTTGAGGTCTCGACACCTGAACTCGATGACGTCGTCCGGCTGTCCGATGACTACGGGAGGGAAGACGCATGAAATACGGTATTCTGAAACGAAACGAGAAGAAAAAGGCAACGAAGCAGCATTCATGCGCGGATGAGGCACCATTATGGAAACGTTCCCTGGTGCGATGTGCCATTGCCGTCCTCATTGCACCCGTGCTGCTCTTCGCCAATCCGGTGACTGAAGAGGGACACGTAGTTAAGAACATTGAGATAGGCAAGTACGGGGGGCAGATAGTACTGGCGACCCCAGGTGACCCAAAGTCATTTAACTTAATTCTGGCAAACGAAACCTCTACCACCGACATTGTAGGGCGCATGTTCTCCGGAATTGTCGAATATGATAATAAGAAGCAAGAGATCATACCGGGACTTGCGAAAAGCTGGGAACATTCGGACGACTATCTCACGTGGACATTTCATCTTCGTAAAGGGATTCGCTGGTCTGACGGCCATCCGATCACAACTGACGACGTCATCTTCACCTTTGACGTCATCTATAATCCGAAAATTCCCAATGCAGCGAAAGATTTGCTCCAGGTTGACGGCAAGCAATTTCGAGTGGAGAAAGTTGACGATTATACATTCAAAGTGCATCTTGCGAATACA
>CAZVVA010000243.1:0-4828 GCA_964630455.1 uncultured Candidatus Sumerlaeota bacterium | reverse complement strand
CCTCCTGCCAGAGGGAATCAGGCTGATCGACGAACTCAACAGCCGGCTGCAGGTCAATGTGGTCATAGAAGAAGAGAAGGGACAGCGTGATTTTGCAAATATCCCAATTGATATAAAAACATTTTCCGAAAATCTGGTGGTGCGCTATGAGCCAAAAACGACCACAGTTACGGTAGAAGCCCCGCTGAGTCTGCTCGAGAGGATTAATGGCCAGTCGTTCGTTTTCAATCCGAAACAGCCGCTGGAAGAGTCTGCTGGATATAGTGCAAACGTAGCGATTGAGGCGAAGTTTTCGGATGCGGTGAGCCCTGACGTGAAGGAAAATGCCACCATAGTTACCACCAGTCCTGACGTCATTAGCATTCAATTTGTGGAGAAGGAAAAGCAGACCCCATCGCTTCCCTAGCGCACGGATATTCCCCGGCGCACTAGAGGCAGGAGGCAGCTCAAAGATACACCCGCGGGTCAACACGGAAGGTACTACAAGGGGAAAGCCGACTATAAGAGAGATGTTTTTTCAATATCTGTGCAAATCAGTGGCTCAGAATGAGCTTTCCAGAGGAGGAACGCAATGGCGGTCTTGTGTGTTAACGTAGATCACGTGGCCACGTTGCGGGAGGCGCGTAAAATTGCTGAACCGGATCCTATTAGTGCGGCACTCATTGCCGAGTTGGCAGGGGCAGAAGGGATCACAATTCACCTGCGTGAAGATCGCCGCCATATTCAGGAGCGGGATTTGCGCCTGATGCGCGAGACAGTAAAGACGAAGCTGAACCTGGAAATGGCGGCAACTGATGAGATGGTGGCGTTTGCAAAAAAATACAGACCCGATATGGTGACGTTGGTTCCCGAGAAGCGTGAAGAAGTGACAACCGAGGGGGGGCTAGAGGTCGCCGGTCGTGTAGATGCCATCCGGCGCGTGGTTGACGCGCTTCAAGGGGACCATATTCCGGTCAGCCTGTTCATCGATCCTGAGCCTGATCAGGTAGAAGCCGCACGTAAAACGGGTGCGAGCTTCATAGAGCTTCATACCGGACGCTACGTGGAGGCGAAGGGAGATGAGGCTCGTCAGCGGGAGCTAGAGGCTCTGGTTGTACAGACGCGGAAGGCGCGCTCAATGGGCTTGCGTGTGAATGCGGGTCACGGGTTGAATTACAAGAACGTCGCTGCGGTGGCGGCTATCGAAGGGGTAGAAGAACTCAATATTGGCCATAGTATCATCAGTTACGCCGTGTTTGTAGGGATCGAGCGCGCCGTACGTGAGATGGTTGACTTAATTGCAAAAGCCCGCCGAATCTAACTTCTCCGATTTCCTCCGCATTCTCGTTACTAGCAGCACGACATGTCATGGTGTGCAGCTTCGGCTGCCGCATTCTGCTAAAGCCGGACAAGCCCACCTGAGGCGGGCAAGGCGCCCTACCCCTAATGCTACTGCCTGTGTGGAGGCTTCGGAACGCAGACGCCTCTGGTTCTTGACACTACGCCAGAGCGATTGTATCCGCACGTGATAAGAAAGCAGCAAACACCCTCGCTGAGACCCAACGTGGCGCAAAAATCAAATACTTTTTGACATAATGCTTCTGTCCCGATAGGCTATGCTCAACTTGAGGGTAAAATCATTTCGTTGTTGGCAAGAACGCTGGCCTCGACGATGACAAAACAGATTCAATATCCAGATGCGAAACCCACATTTCTTTACGGGGGAGGAAATACCTCGTGTCCCTGCATAGACTTATTGTAATCGGACTCCTACTGCTGCCCTGGATCGGTGCTGATACTTTCTCAATGGACCTGGGGCGCGCCTGGGTTGAACCCGAAAGCGGAACCGTAAACGAGCTTGGAGAGTGAACGGTTCATTATAAAAAAGGCTCTTTCCCGAATTGCTGAGTTACCTACAATCTTAAGGAAAGAGCCATTCTTATAAAGACTCAATATTCAGAGATTACTCATATAACACCCACTTTGGATCTGCATTCAGTTGTACAGGGCGCTCAAAAAGCGGAGAAGAAATCATCACTTCATTAACAACGCCTGTGGGAATAATGTGGGTGTCCCAAGGAGAAGTTCCGCCGTCTCTATCAGATCTAATGCTAAATACGTAAAGACTCTTGCTTTTTTCTGAATAAGCAACTTCATGATACCGAGTTGAACAAGGCAGCTGTGCGTCCACTCCATCTGTCCAGCCGGTGACCTGATCAGCAGCCGCGGCACTTCCATTGAAAGTAGCACGCCAAACCCAAGGTTCAGCGTTAGGACTGGCGCCATTATTTCGACCACCAACCATGAAAATGGTGTTGCCAACTGCTTCGAGGTTACCGTTGTATACAAAATCGGGCACCTCTTCTGTCTGTTCCACCCAGGAACCCATGGTACCATCGGTATTTACCTCACAGACATAAAGTTTTTTGGTAATGGTAGCTCTGTCCCAGGCTGTATCAATGGCAGGAAGTAAAATAATGTGATTACCAATTGAAGTAATAGCAGCGAAGTTGGCGATACGTGGCATATCTGCGGCTACTGTCCAGGAGCCTAAAGATCCGTCTGGCTGAATTTGTGCGTAGACAACATCATTAAAGGAGTAACCGCCAATGAGGTATAAATAGCCGTTTTCACAAATGGCGGCTACGCCTATGTCACCAACGTATGTACCCGGATAAACGCCGCTAACCGACCATGCCGCGAGGGTTCCGTCGCCGAGAATTTCGGTGTATGTACAAACATTGCGTTCCGCGCCGCTGGCATTCCAGCTGCCCCCGTGTATGTAGATATGGTCGTCGGTAGCAACAACCGCATCGTGGATATAGGCGTAGTTCTCATCACCGCTAAGGGCTGTAGCGGCGTCCTCTGGCAGGAGAGCCATTCTCTCGGCAGGGCCTACGCTTCCGTAGTAAGGATTGATCAGAAACCTATAGGCCATCCTGTTGTCTCCGATGATATTATCTGGATCGAAATTAAAACCGCCGACCATATAAATATAGTCTCCAACTATAACCCCACCGCCCATTTGTGTTGGATTCGCAGTGTCCACTGGACCCGATCCTGCGTCAATCATGTCCCTGCAGAAGTCTTGCTGAATTGTCCAGGCGGTTATTGCAGCCGGAGCTTGTGCAAAAGCGGTCAAGCTTATGGCTAGCAAAGGGATGGTTAACATAATTATTTTCTTCATTGTTTTTTCCTCCCTTAATCTCTAAGGTCTATTGCCTCCTTATTAAAGATAATAAGGCGTATCGCATTTCCCCATGCAGATTTCCAAAAACTTCGTACCGATATCCACCTCCTTCAGTTCAATTTTTCTTGAAGCAATGTTTTTAATATATATAGCTACGTGTAGGCTACACATATTAAAGTTTTAACGTCAAGTATAAAATATATACTTTTTGGGGGGTGATTATAAACGATTTGACATCAAAATATCGATGAGATATAGCGGTGTCCATGAAGATAAGAGTTTTTGAATAATTGGCAAAGAGTGAATTACATGGTGTATCGGTTTGTCCGCAAACGCCTTGAGCGACGAGAGCAATATTGTTGTAATACAATGTTAAGGAAAGGAGACAAGAACAATGTTTTTTCGAAAGCTGGTTTTATTACTCTTTCTTGTGGGCACGATCACAAATGCTGGAGTAAGTAGCGCAGATAATGAAATGAAAATGAGTGTCACTCCCACTCAATCTATTGGGGGCACGTACTAACACGTACGGTTTGAATTCACAGTTGGTAATTCCGGTATTGCTGTCGGTGGTGGCGTGCGGCTGGAGCTTCCGGTAGCCTACCTTGAAACCGGGCCTTACTTTTGGGACAAACCGCAGACAGATACTCCGGGCGTACGCGGATATGTGAAAGCCACTTCCACAGGTGATGCAGATATTCAAATAAAACTTTATGGGGCAAACGGAGGTATAATTGGGTGTAATGTAGAACGCGGGTCCCTGAAGTCAGGGGAAAAAATATTCGTTGATTACTTCGGGATTGTTCAGAGTTTCACGTGGAAACTAGTCATACGCGCTGAATGGAGGAAAACGGAGCAAGATCCGTGGAAATCTATCGCTGATTTACCGGAGATAAAGATCCTTTCTCAAAAGGCGGCAATACTGCTTGCGGTTGCACCGGCAGAGGTGAAGCAGGATGCTGATTTCGACCTTGCCGTTGTGATCGTGGATAAGTTCGGCAATCAAGCAGAGGGATATCGCGGGACAATCTCATTGACGAGTACTGACAAAGATGCGGAATATCCCCAGTCGTATACATTCACTGCCAAGGATTCAGGCATTCACGTTTTCCGTGGTATTAAGTACAAAAATTCCGGGTTTCAGCGTATTACTGTTTCGGATGGCGACCTTGAAGCCCACGGCAATTACTCCGCTGTGGGGGAATCTACCCCAAAGTTCAAGCGCTATTTTGGTGATACCCACTTTCACACCGGCACCGGAACGGGCAACGAGACATTTACCCTCACAGCTGCATGCGGAGATCATCGAGGGCATTTCATTACTGAACAAGCGGCATATGCGTATGCAAGAGATGTGATGCGGCTCGATTTCGCCTCAGCAGCAGAACACGACGGTCCATTGATGACCGAGAAAGTCTGGGAACAATGTCAGGCAATTACTGATTCCTTTAACGCACTAGGAAAATTCCCCACCTTCTTTGTCTACGAATGGACAGCAGTACCAAGAGAAGGACACCACCTGGTTGTTTATAAGGATAGGGGGAATAAGGTATTTGATCGGCGAGATTATAGTACAAAACCCGACTTGTGGAAGGCATTGGATCAGCAAGGGAAGCCTGCCCTGGTAATTCCACACGACATGTGGGCACAGCCTGATCA
>CAZVVA010000242.1:0-4840 GCA_964630455.1 uncultured Candidatus Sumerlaeota bacterium | reverse complement strand
ACCTCATTGCCTGCCTTCACAAGGTATGATGGAATATCAACCTTCTTTCCATTTACCCGTACGTGGCCATGGCGAATAAGCTGTCGGGCAGCAGCCCGCGATGAAGCTACACCTATGCGGTACACCACACTGTCCAGGCGTCGTTCAAGCAGCTGGAGGAGGACCGTGCCTGTGACGTTGCGATAGCGCTCAGCGGTTTCGAAATAGCGCCGAAACTGGCGCTCCAGTACGCCGTAAATGCGCTTGGCTTTCTGTTTCTCGCGCAGCTGCAGGCCATAGGTTGACATCTTCCGGCGACGACGCTGGCCGTGCTGGCCCGGGGGATAATTCTGGCGTTCTAATGTACACTTCTGTCCCAGACACCGCTCACCTTTCAGGTACAGCTTGGTGCCCTCTCGACGACACAACCGACATACGGCAGCATGATATCGAGCCACTTGTTATAGTCCTCCTCGCTAGACGCGTCGCCTCTTGGGTGGGCGACATCCATTATGAGGAATCGGAGTCACATCTTTGATCACGGTAATGTCAAGTCCCACAGACTGCAAAGACCGGATAGCGGCTTCACGTCCTGACCCGGGGCCTTTGACGTAAATCTCCACGGTTCGCACTCCGTGCTCCATAGCTTTTTTCGCGCACGATGCAGCGGCCATTTGTGCGGCAAACGGGGTGCTTTTGCGCGAACCCTTAAACCCTTCCGATCCTGCACTGGCCCATGCAATGGTGTTACCACCTTTGTCGGTAATCGTGACAAGGGTATTATTGAATGTCGCCTGGAGATGCACAATCCCGTGGGAAATATTTTTCTTCTGTTTCTTTTTTGCTTTAGGCGCTTCTTTTTTCCCCATGAATGTATCACCTTTAATTCCGCGAGATATTTGAAAAGCTGAAATAAGAAACAGCTTCTACACTACCTTGCCGGATAGCGCAGGCTGCAAGGTTCAGCATTTAAGCGGGTTTTTGGGACTCCTTCTTTCGCCTGCCAACAGTCTTTTTAGGACCTTTGCGCACCCGGGAATTGGTGCGCGTCCGCTGCCCGCGTACCGGAAGCCCTTTACGATGCCGCAGTCCTCGATAACAACCGATGTCCATGAGACGCTTAATGTTCTGACTGACTTCGCGCCGCAGGTCACCCTCAACGCGGTAGTTGGCCGCTATTACAGCGCTGATCTTGCTCACTTCGCTTTCTGTCAAATCGCGCACCCTGATATTCTGGTTTACCCCGGCAGCTGTTAGAATGCGATTTGACAGCATTCGCCCAATGCCATAAATATAGGTGAGGCCAATTTCAATGCGTTTTCCTCGTGGTAAATCAATACCTGCAATGCGTGCCATAAATACCGTCCCTTTCTACATCTTCCAGGAGGAGTGCCGCAGGGCTATCCCTGCCGCTGTTTATGGCGTGGGTTGCTGCAAATGACCCGCACCACACCTTTTCGCTTAATCACCTTACACTTGCTACAAATTGGTTTAACCGATGCTCTAACTTTCACTGTTCTTCCCTCTCCATGCGGGCGCTACGTGCCTGTAATCAGAAGAACGTCCCCTACTTATAGCGATAAATGATCCGTCCCCGGCTTAAGTCGTAAGGTGACAGTTCTACCGTTACGCGGTCGCCAGGCAGAATGCGAATAAAATGCATTCGCATCTTGCCGGAAATGTGCGCGAGCACTTTGAGCCCATTATCCAATTCCACGCGAAACATGGCATTGCGCAATTTTTCCAGCACTTTCCCTTCAACTTCTATAGCCTTTTCCTTTGCCATCGGCTCCTTCATCCCCTGCCATGATATCTGGATACCCTATTCGCGCAGAGAAAAATACGGCAATGTCTGTCGTAGAAAAACTTCGAACGCTTTTTTCATCTCTCCGAGTAAGTCTTTATCAATGCACAAATATTCTATTTTTGTATTTTATGACTGAAAGTCAAGATTTTTTTTGTGCTTCTTTATGTTAAAATCCACGGCTCTTTATCAGTAACAGCCACGGTATGTTCAAAATGTGCCGATAGCTGGCCATCTGCAGTCACCACAGTCCACTGGTCATCCAACGTGGCGGTCTTCCAGGTCCCAATATTGACCATCGGCTCGATTGCCAGCACCATCCCGGCCTGGAGGCGTGGCCCGCTACCCGCTTTGCCGAAATTAGGAATTTGTGGCGGTTCGTGAATCTTGCGCCCGATTCCATGGCCGGTGTATTCGCGCACAACGGAGAATCCCGCGGCTTCGACGTGCGCCTGGACTGCTGAGGAGAGATCGCCAAGCCGTTTATTCGGCCGTGCTACATTGATGCCAATCCGCAGCGCTTCTTCAGTCACCTGAACAAGCCGTCGCCCTAAAGGTGTCACCTTGCCGATCATCACCGTCACAGCCTTATCCGCATAAAACCCGTCTTTAAACAGCCCCACATCAATACTGACAATATCACCATCGCGCAGGCGTCGCATTGAGGGAATTCCGTGTACAACCTCTTCATTGATTGACACGCAAATGGTAGCTGGGTAATCGCGATATCCGAGAAATGCCGGACGACTCCCATCCTTCTCAATGAGCGTCCGCGCCATCTCATCCAGTTTAATTGTCGCAATCCCGGGCTGTATGCACCGAGTAATCTTCGTCACCACCTCGCGAAGCAGTTGGCCTGCTCGCTGCATCGCGTGCAGTTCATCAGTGCTTTTAATCTCAATTGCCGTATCGTCGTAATGGTTCACCTACTCTTAACCTTCGCTATCGCTCCAAAGAACATCCGGCAGAAGCGAGACAAGATGTTGAAACACCTCTTTGACTATTCCGTCTCCGCGGACTGTGCGGAGGAGTCCCCGCTCTCCATAGATGGCTAGAACAGGTCGCGTCTCGGATTGATACACGCTGAGACGTTTCTGAACAGTTGCCTCATCGTCGTCAACTCGCTGGATGAGCTCGCCACCACAGACCTGGCAAAACTGCTTGTTACCGGCTTGTTGCAAATTAATGTTAACGGTGCGTCCGCACCCGTCACAGGTACGTCGTCCCAGCACGCGCTGAAGAAGAGTCTGCTCAGACACCTCCAGGCTGATTACATGCGACAATGCCAGTTGCTGCTCGGCCAGAATCGCGTCGAACTGATATACTTGATTCTCATTTCGAGGATAGCCGTCGAACAGAAATCCGCCAGTCCGGGCTGCCGGTGTTCGTAGTCGTTCACCCACCAGCCCACTCACAATATCATCGGAAACTAATTGACCTGTCTTAATCTGTGCTTCAGCCTGGATGCCAAGAGCGGTTCGGGCATTCATCGCCTGGCGCAAGATGTCGCCTGTTGAAATGTGAACCAGCTGGTAGCGCTTTGTAAGCAGATCTGCTTGAGTGCCTTTTCCCGAACCTGGAGGCCCAAGCAGCACAATATTCATCAATAAAAATCCTCTCTGACGCCATAGATGTCGTCCGCCTGAGGCGGATAGGTTTCTACCAACGCCCACCACGTCCACGTGCACGTAACCTAAACCCTTCATAATGGCGCATAAGGAGGTGCGATTCTACCTGTTTCATGGTATCTAGAAAAACGCCGATGACGATGATCAGCCCTGTACCTCCCACAAAGTCGGTCAGTGCCCATGGAATCTGGAATGAGACGACGAAGACGTTTGGCAACAGAGCCACGCTGACCAGAAAGATAGCGCCGACCAGCGTAATGCGGGTTAACACAAAGTCAATGAAGTCAGACGTTGGCTTGCCGGGTCGTCGCCCGGGGATGAAGGCCCCGTATTTCTTCAGATTCTCAGCCGTGTCTACGGGATTAAAGGTAATCGCAGTATAGAAATAGCAGAAGAACATCGTCAGGACAGCATAGAGCACGGTGTAGAGGTTCAAAACCTTCAGCAGATAGAAAATTCCGCCCTTGCTAAGCCCCAGCCAGTAGTAGGGATTCTGGCGGGAATTCATGTCGAACCATTGGCCAAGGTCATAAAGAAAGCCCTGGCCTCCTGGTCCCAGCCAGGAGAAGATAAGGCCTGGGAAACTCAGAATCGCTGAGGAGAAAATCACGGGAATTACGCCTGCGGTATTGACCTTGAGCGGCAGGTAAGTGGTCGAGCCACTCATCATGCGCCGGCCTACTACCCGCTTGGCGTGCTGAATCGGTATCTTGCGTGCTCCCTCCTGGATGTAAATAATCGCCACCGATACGATCACTAAGGAGGCAAACAAGATCGGCAGCCAGATCGGCCGCAGGTTACCTACCCGAATACTTTCTATACCGATGCCAATGTTGTAGGGATAGGATGCCATTATCCCAAAGGCAATGATGAGGGAGATGCCGTTACCGATGCCGTGCTCTGAGATTTTTTCCCCGAGCCACATGAGAAAGGTTGTGCCCGTGGTCATCGAAACCATGGTTATGAGAATAAACAGGAGCTTGTGGTTCTCTGCCAGGGGTGTCCATCCTTGCTGTAAGATCATAAACGCCAAGCCCATTGACTGAAACGCACTCAGCACCACAGTACCGTAGCGCGTGTACTGATTAATCTTCTTGCGGCCGGCTTCGCCTTCTTTGGCGATTTTTTCCAGACGTGGCCAGACCACCATGAGCAGCTGCAGAATAATCGAGGCACTGATGTAGGGCATGATACCCAGAGCCATTACTGTCATATTTTGGAATGCCCGGCCAGAAAACATATCAATCATCTTCAGGATGCCACGCTCGGAGACCTGGGTCTGCCAGAACTGCTTGATCGCATCAGGATCAATGAAGGGGGTTGGAATGTGGCAGCCAATCCGATGGACTATAAGAATAAACAGCGTGAAAAGAATCTCCTTCTTTAGATCGGGGATTTTAAAAATGTTTGCTATCGACTGGAGCATCAC
>CAZVVA010000241.1:0-4881 GCA_964630455.1 uncultured Candidatus Sumerlaeota bacterium | reverse complement strand
CACATTGACCTTGCGGTTCCTGCAAACAGTCGCTGGACAGTCAAAGTTGACGACTACATTGAGAACGATGGCGTTTCTGCGGTTCTGACGGAGGCCTCTGGGAAGGGTTTTGTCGTAGAGCGGGCCATGTATCTGGCGGAACCGGGAGGGCGCTGGTACGGCGGGCACGGCGCGGTGGCCATTGCCGAACCGCGTCCTGAGTGGTTTCTAGCAGAGGGAGCCACAGTGACGGCTGGTCCTGCGGGCAGTCCTTTTGAAACGTATATCCTCATTGCGAATCCCAATCCCAATGATGTTGATGTGGTGCTGACCTTTTTCCCGGAAGGTGAAGCCTCTTTCGAGCACACGTTCAGGGCCAGGGCTAACAGCCGTCTCACGGTAAACGCAGCGACGCTTGACCCGCGCCTGGTTAACAAGTCCTTCTCGACCCGGGTAAGGTCAACAGCCGGCGAGGGCATCCTGGTGGACCGTGCCATGTGGTGGAGGGCAACCAACTGGCCACTGTCAGGCTTCATGGAAGGGAACGCGTCACCAGGGCTTTCGGAACTTTCTACCGAGTGGTACCTGGCGGAAGGGAACACTGATAATTTCGATGATTTCATCCTCATCGTGAACCCATCCGATTCTGCGGCTAACGTACAGATTCGCTATCTGCGCGAGGGCGCCGGGCCTGTCACGCGCAGCCTAACCGTTGGAACCAAGCAGCGAAAGACCATCAACGTCCGCTATGACCCGGAAGGGCTGGGCAGCGCGGCCCGGCACGGCACAGCGATCACTTCCAGTGTGCCGATAGCGGTGGAACGCTCTATGTACTGGTCAGGTGGAGGCTACGGTTGGGTAGGCGGCCATAATTCCTTTGCCAGCCCCGTCATCGCCACCCAATGGGTGTTGCCGGAAGGAGCCACCGTGCCCATTGCCTACGGCAATCTTGAGACCTACATCCTCCTGGCCAACCCGGGCTCCATCGCGGCAGACGTTACTATTCGCTTCCTCCTTGAAGACGGCAGCATTATCACGAAGAACTACACAATATCCGCTTCCCAGTGTTTAACGATTATCGCGAGCGACATTGCGGAACTGACCGACAAGGCATTCTCCACCGTGGTTTCTTCGAACGTTCTGATAGTGGTGGAGCGTTCGATGTATTGGGAGACGGATACGCCAGGCGTTATTCAACCCGTTGGAGGCACCTGTTCACTGGGTATTCCACAAGGGATCACCCCGCTTCAGAATTACGAGATGGAGACATTGCCGGATCTCGTTCGTGAAGCCGTTACCGAAACACTGAATCCGGAAATATACGGCGAAGACGTCACCAATGCCTACGACCGGGACGATGACAACGATGGCACGACGGATGAAGGGGAGATTCCCAGGGGATACGATCGGCTTGATCCCACCAGCACGCCCCTACGTCAAACTGGCATCGAAGACTGGAAACTCTACGAATGACGCTTGGGGCAACATAACCTTACCACTCAACACTAGGGCCGCGTGGGCTACCATCTGGCCCTTCTTAATGGAGCAGACCATTGTGCTCGCGCCCATGCGGCCGGGTGTCTCTGCCTCGATGGGCATGGTGACAATCATCCGTTACGTGACCGCTCAGAGAGGACAGATATTTTTCCTACTGTAATTCGTGGCGCAGCTCTTCGACTCGATTTTTAGAATGTGTGAGAGAAATATCGCCGGGGAAGCGTGGCCAGGCTTCATCGAGTACAGCGGCCATCTTCTCCGGTTCTCTTTTCTCTCCATAGACAAGTGCGAGGTTTCGATATGCGTTGAGCAGTACCTCTTCCTCATCCTCAGTCAGGGGTGACTTGGACTTTAACAGGGAAATCGCTTTTTGAAAGTGTGGGATCGCTTCGTCGTAGCGATGCAGTTTGAAAAAATAGAGTCGGCCCAGCGCCTCGTGAATTTCCGGGCTTTTCGGATTGTTCCGCTCACCTTCCTTGAGGAACTCCAGGGCCTGCTCGGGACTGCTGGCATGAGTTGCAATAACATAAGCACCGATGACGTAGCCACGAGTATGGTTGGGATTAATGTAAGTTACCAGGCGATACCAGGGGACGAGTTCTTCGAGGCTCTCGTGTTCGATGTGGGTTGAGCTGTAAGGTTTGACTGCGCGCTCGATATCGCCCAGCAGGCCGCGGAAATCGCGTTCCTTGGGCGGGATGACACTCACAACATGCTCATGGGTGTGGTCCCAGCCCATGGCGTGCTCGATGGTATAGGTGTCACTGGTGGGTTCGGCGAGATTTTCCGGGTGCGCGTGATGTTCGTGCGCATGGTTGGTGTGATCGGTTGGTGCACTTGTGTGTAAGTCTGGGAGGCGGTACTCAATCCCTTTGTGGATATATTCATCGGTCTTCAGCCAGAGCATGTCGGCGACGCTGACCCGAAATTCGCCGAACAGCGCAGCTAAGGCGCTCTGGTTCATCTGTTTGAGTTCTGCGGCACTGTACTCCTCTGCGGGCCGGATCACTTCGGATAAATGGTAGGCCATCACTCCGCCAATCCCAACCAAGATGAGACAGGCGACCAGGAGGGTGTGTTCTGCGCGTGTAAGTCGCATCATCCGTTGGCCTTTATAACATGCGGCGTCGAAAGCGGAGCAAGCCAACTGCGAGAAATACAAAGGCATAAATTCCCGCATAGATCGTCAGGAAGATCAAGACGTACGTAGAAATTGGAGGCCAATTATGTACTACCTTTTTCGAAAGATCAAATAGGTCAAGATGCGGAAGCACCCAGTACATAGCTGCAGCCGGCGCTTGAAAGAAGGGATCGAGCTTTTCATACATCAAAGTAATAGAGCGGCTGATGACGCTTGCTCCAATACAGAGCAGCAACGAGACTGTCACATTGGCTGACTGCGTGACAAAGAGCGAGAGGCAGAGTACCAGAGCTACGATCAACGCGAGAGAAAGGAAGCGCAGATAGATCGCCTGGAGGAAAATCCAGTCGGTACTTGCCTGGAATAGTACCAGCGTGATCAGGAAGATGGTGCTGAACAATAGGAGTGTAAACGTTGAAATAATAAGCGCGCCAAGGTACTTACCCAGCAGAAAGTGCAGACGGCTGATCGGCTTCGCCAACAACGGATAGATTGTTCGATTCTCGAGCTCGTAGGGGAGCTGGCGCGCTGTGACCGTCACCGAGATGATGATGGTGAAGATATTGATGACTGTAAAGGAAATGTCTTTGAGGAACTTTTTCTGCAAGGCTTGAACGCCAAAGAAGTTAATCAGTGCTGCGCCACCGATAATAACTACTGTGAGAATGAGGAGAACATAAAGATCTTTTCGCCGCAGCGCTTCCAGGACTGTGGCCCGAGCTAGAATCCAGATTTTCCTCATGGCAGTGAGCTTCCAATGCTCTGAATGCTGTTGCGCAGGAGCGTGAGTAGTGGCTACCGCTCACCTCACGCTTCAACGCCAACCAGAATGCACAATCATCCAAGCTGCGCTTTATCAGGTCACTTTTCTGCCAACGACATTTACGAAATAATCCTCGAGCGAGAGTGAATCGCTGGCGAATTCGACAATTTCGTAGTTGGCCTCAATGAGTTGGCGCAGAATGTCAACCGGTTTATCGTCCTCCCGGATATCAATGCGATAGAGATCCGCTTTAATCTGCTTACAGGGAAAGGAGAAGTCATCGGGCAGTGCTTCGGATTTGAAGATCAGGTGGAATTTATTTAGGCTGAGCAGGAGATCGCCAATGCATTTTTCCTCGATAACTTTGCCTGCGTCAATGATGATAATGCGGTCGCAGATGAGTGCGACTTCGGAGAGCTCGTGGGAGGAGAAGAAGATAGTTTTGCCCTCTTGCTTGAAGCGCAGCAGAATTTCGCGCAGGTCGCGCCGTCCCACAGGATCGAGTCCGGATGTAACTTCGTCAAGAATCAGAAGATCAGGGTTGCCCATGATTGCCTGGCCAATGCCGATCCGCTGCAACATGCCCTTGGAAAACTTTTTTAGCTGCACGGTGGCCCACTCCTCCAGCCCAACAAGAGCCAGCATCTGTTGCACGGTCTGACGCAGTGTCTGACCTTGCATGCCCATGAGCTGGCCATACATGGTCAGGATTTCGCTGGCCTTCATGAAGGGGTAGTAGAGGGCAACTTCAGGGAGGTAGCCGCTGCGACGCTTGGCTTCAATAGAGCCGGCTTCAGCACCAAGCACACGCACGCGCCCGTTGGTCGGCAGAATGAAGCCCATGAGTGTCTTAATGGTGGTTGACTTTCCCGCACCATTCGGCCCGATAAAGCCAACGACCTCGCCCGGATTGACGTGAAGATTCAACCCATCAACCGCGACGAGGTCTCGTCTGCCTAACCCCCGCTTATAGACAACCGTCAGATCCTCGATCTCTATAGCAGGTACTCTTTCCACCATCGCAACATTCCTCAGGAAAGGGAACGGTCTACAAGAGCTAAACGGCGCGAGCCTGTTGATTAAGCAGCTGTTTCAAGTTGCTTTCTGGCTTCTTCTGCGGAAACTGAAATATACATTACGTAAGGCGCATGAGCGGTGTCAAACATTTTCGTACCTTGCATGGTGGTATGCGCTTCTTCGGGTCTGCAACTCCGGGTTTGGAACCAGGAGCACGGCGAGAAATGAGGGGGACATGCACTATAATTCCCTGGACTTTTAAGTGCTTGTGCGAGCCAATTATCTCTGTTAGACGTTTCAGGAGCGCTCGGAAACACTATGCGCGTATTCAGCCAGCCAGTCTGAAGCGTATGTATTGCAAGAACTAATAGTGATGGATTACTCATGGCTTCGGAAATACCGATCTGCCAGCTGGAACGGCAAGGTTTTACCCGCGGAAGCTGCGAGGTCAGGCGAGGGAAGCACCTGGCCCCGGTGTGCACGG
>CAZVVA010000240.1:3252-4894 GCA_964630455.1 uncultured Candidatus Sumerlaeota bacterium | reverse complement strand
TCTGCGGCATGGAGCAGGTTAATGCTAAGATGTCGCCTCTTGCAGTTTGTTGCCAAATGAAGTCTCAGTATGGCCATCAGCTACGCCATGGAGTGTCTTTATATTCATGGATGCTATGGCGTACCGTATCAACCACGTCGTACAATACCTCCTTGAGCCACTCGCCTATTGTCTGCTTTTCTTCGGGATGCACCCTATTGGTCAGGAAAACCATGAAGGCCTTGGTACCTTTGTCGAGCCAGATATAGGTGCCTGTATAGCCAAGGTGGCCAAGGATATAGTGCTCGGGCGTATGGTTTAGCTCAGAGGCGTACGGGGAGTCCCAGTAAATTCCCCAGCCGAGACCACGGCGAAAGCTAACTCCAGGCGGCGAGTGGATTTGTGTCATCAGGTCAATGGTTTCTGCTTTGAATACCCGCGTGCCGTTATATGCGCCGCGATTGAGAATCATCTGCGCATAGATCGCCAGATCCGGCGCAGATGAGTAGAGTCCGGCATTGCCAGGGCAGTGCTCGCCTGACCCATAGTAATTCGCCAGCGGATCATGCACCTGGCCTTGAAGGAACACGCCGTTGACTTCAATTGTGGGCGCGGTTCGTTGCTTTTGTTGCTCAGTTAGTATGTAGCCTGTATCTTTCATACCCAGTGGCCCGTAGACGCGGCGCTGCAGCAGTTCGTTCTGGCTCTCTCCAGCTGCAGTTTCATTCACGCGAGCCAGCGTCAGGAAATTAAGACAGCTATATTTGTATTTCTTTCCCGTCTCGTACGTCTTCGGGAGTTTGCAGATATGGCGAATCAAGGCGTCGGCCTGGGTTTCGCCTTCCCGCCGTTCTTCCTTGATGGTATTCACGCTGGCGTAAGGCTTCAGGCCAGACGAATGGGTCAGCATGTGAAAGATCGTGACGTCGCCTTTGTCGTGCTGGGCAAAGTCGGGAAGATAGCGGGCTACTGGATCGTCCAGGCGCAGTTTTCCATCTTCAATCAGCAACATGGTAGCGGTCGCTGTTCCAAGCACCTTGGAGAGCGAGGCAAGGTCGAAGATTGCTTCCACTGGCATCGGTTGTTTTTTTGGCAGCAGTTGCAGATGGCCATAAACCTGGCGTTTCGCAATCTGACCGTTGCGTCCAACGATCAGCACCGCCCCCGGCATTTTTCCCTCTTCGATGTCGCGCATGATTAGCGCATCAACCTGGGCAAGTTGGGCTGCATCAATGCCAACTATGGGCGGCTCGGTCAGTCGCTGCGGAGCGAGAACACCACAGGCAAGCAATACAATGAGAGAAATTCCAGCAAGACCAATTCCAACCCGGCTCCATGGTTTCATCATAGCCTTCTCCTTAGTGTAGAATGAAAATCGCACATATGGTATTGTTGTCCTTGCTTTTGTCAAAAGCTGTACCGTTATCCAATACAGAAAGTTCAGGCAATTCGTTTATTTTTCGCCTTTTGGCATCACAAATTGCTCGATGACTTGCGCAGCCTCGCGTGCTTCGCCTTTGTCCAGCCCTCGAACCACGAGATCAGGGATGCCTCCACCGTACGTTTCAATTACCACGGTTCCCCAGATCACGCCGCTGATGTAGCGTACCGATGCAATCTTGGAAGGTGAAATCTTCTGGCTATAGGTGCGGAGTCCTAAGAG
>CAZVVA010000240.1:0-3242 GCA_964630455.1 uncultured Candidatus Sumerlaeota bacterium | reverse complement strand
TAAGAGTCTCCATTTTTTGAAATGGATCGCCTCGTGGGTGATCGTGACTTGTGGCTGGAAAAAGAGTGCGGTAATTGAAGACTCACAGATCATGCCGCCCAGCGGGGTAGCTGCAATTGTGTATTCGAGTGGCTCGCGGCCGGCCATCAGCTGCGCCTCGTCGCGCCTTTCCGAGACGGACACAAATTCGTAGCGGCAGTAGCGACAGATTCTGGCCGCCTCGGGTACAACTTCCGCACACTGTGGGCACTGTTTGAAATTCTTCAGGAGGCCCTGGCAGTACTTACACTTGATCGCTTCGTCCGGAACCAATTCGCAACAATATGGACATATCTTTGTCATGTAACGCTCCTCACGCTTTTCTGCTCGTACAGGCTCGCGTATAGCCGCATCCGGCGTTCTCGTCAGACCTGTCAGCAGATGCCTGCGCACCAGACAGACTATTAGTATTCAACCTGCGGGTAAAAGTGCAAGGGAAAATTGCAGCGTTTCAGGCATTTTCAATGATGCTATTTTGCACCAAGCATACTCCTCTCCCCTATTGACATCCTTGGCGTTTGCGGCCCCATCGTGCATTCGAGAATCTGCATAGATGCAAGAATTGCCTGGTTCTTGTAGTAAGTGCCTTGTTTTGCGCTTGACAGTAATGAGATTGTGATGTATACAATTAATCAGCATTTTTCGAAGGAGGACAGTCCCGATGAAACGAAAAATTGTTGCGGTTGTTATGCTGATGCTGATGATCTTTCTGTTCTCGTCGCTCAGTTACGGTCACAGCTATGATCGGACGAACTCCGACCATCCGCTCCGCTATGCTTCATATCTGTTTTATCCATTAGGCATCGCGGCGGAATACGCATTGCTTCGGCCTATCCACTGGCTGGTTTCGCAGCCGGATCTACACATTATTTTCGGCCATGAGCCAAAAGCCGGTGATGTGTATTTTGTCTGGGAATAAGGCCTAGAGTTCTTCCTTCGAACCATACGAGCGAGAAAGCGAAGCTGAAGAGGTAGCGAGGAGAGATCCTTGAGCCTATGGTGGTTCTTTTCGCTTTCGCCGGAGCTCGCATCATTGCTCTCTACGTTTCCTCACATTGTTGAACTGCGCGGTGTAAAGAAGCTTTTTGGAAAGGACACCGGGCAGTTCCTTGCCTTATGCGACATCAATCTGCAGATTGCTCCAGGCGATTTTGTTATCGTTACCGGGAAATCTGGAGCAGGTAAGACCACCCTTCTCAATCTTATTGCCGGACTCGACTTCCCATCCTCAGGAACGGTTCTTGTCAACGGGAAAGATCTCAGCGAGCTATCGGACGATGAATTGTCGCGATTGCGCAATGGCACGATTGGTTTCGTGTTTCAAACGTTTTATCTTCAGCCGCAGTTGACGGCGCTTGAGAACGTTCTGCTTCCGCTAATTCTGGCTAATTTTTCGCCTGCCGAGGCGTGTGAAAAAGCTTTCGAGGCCCTTGCGAAAGTAGACCTTCGCGAGAAAGCCGATGCGAAGGCTGAGGTACTCTCCGGTGGGCAAAGCCAGCGAGTTGCAATTGCACGGGCGATTGTGAACGATCCTGCTATTCTCCTGGCTGATGAGCCTACGGGGAATCTCGATGAGACCACCGGCCACGACATCATGCAGCTTTTGGTTCAGATCAACAAGACACAGGGCAAGACGATCGTGCTGGTGACACACGATCGTTCTGTCTTTTCCGCAGCGACGCAAGTGTTGAAACTGGACGCAGGGCGTTTGGTGTAGCTGCACGGGTGGTGATTTCTGAGGCGACGCAGCAGGTGTCGTGTTTGACAAAGGCTGAAACACCATGCAACTAGTGCAAGACATTGCCATTAAATGGATTGTGACAGCGGTTGGCATCTATATCTTTTCATTTCTTTTTGGCAAGCGTGTTCAGATGCGTGGCTTAACCGCTGCCCTCACTGTCGCGCTTATTATTGCGCCAGCCAATGTGTTTCTCAAGGAGATTGCCGCGCAGTTTGGATTACCCGACACGCAGCTCGCGCTTTTTATTCTGAATGTTATTCTGAATGGGGTGTTGATCTACGGAGCAACGTACATTGTCCCGGATTTTCGCATTGAAAGTCTGAGCGTGGCAATTGCACTGTCCTTGCTGATTAGTGCAATGACTCTAGGGCTTGGGCATTACTTCGAGGAGCCATTGCTTCTACCCGGATACACGAGCATCGCTGTGGCCCACCATCAAAAAGTATCCGTCGCCCTCCGATTGAAAGAGCAAACAATCTCCTGATTTTCTTCCCATTGGCTCAGAAGCAGAGCTTGCAAAGGGAACAGTCAAACTGCTTGCCTTTGATTCCCGCGGCTTCGCGTATCTCCTTCAGTTTCTCAACATTCTCTTTTGTAAGAAAGTTGATTTTGCCCAGCTGCTTCGCGGTCAGCAAAATCTGGGCAAAGTGCTCAACCATCTCCATGCGATAGTAAGCCTGAAGCAAGTCTTTACCAAGCGTCACCACTCCGTGATTAGCCAGCAGAAACGCATCGGCTTTTTCGAGCAAAGGGATGAGCTGCTGGGGAAGTTCTTCGGTTGACGGCGTGCCGTAGGGAGCAAGCGGAACGCCACCCAGTGACAACACGACCTCGGGCAGCACACAGTGAGCCAGGGGAATCCCGGCGACAGCAAACCCGGTTGCTGTGGGAGGATGTGCGTGAACTACTGCCCGCACGTCGGGTCGGTGTACATAGATGCACATGTGCATTTTGATTTCCGACGACGGTTCCAGTTCACCATAGCGGCGTTTCCCCTCGCGATCAACAAGCACAATCATACCGGGATTCATGTAGCCTTTACTCACCCCTGTGGGGGTGGTCAGAATTTCATCCTCGGAGAGCTTGTAAGAAATATTCCCGGCGTTGCTGGCCACATAGTTGCGCGCATAAACCCGTCGCCCAATTTCACAAATCTGCGATTTCAGTTCAAAGTAAGTAGACATGTTGTTCTCCAGAATATTGCGGGATACAGAAAGGATCAGGCACTGCACGTTGGCCTGGTAGCTTTATCGGCTTTCGGATCATTTACTAGATAATTGAGGGGTCGGGGAGTTTTACCTCCGACCCCTCATCCCGAGCGAAGCAAGGGATCTCCTTCAGGATGAATCCTTTCAAGCCATTATAGAGATCCATCCACTTCGGATTCATTGATTCTATTAACCTTTAGTCGCCAAGGCGACCGAGATTCGTCTCACCAAGTTACTACTTGACCCTACATATA
>CAZVVA010000239.1:0-4937 GCA_964630455.1 uncultured Candidatus Sumerlaeota bacterium | reverse complement strand
GCCCATACATGAGGGCTGATGTAATAAATAACAGCGATTCCCATGGAGTGCGCAATGCGGGCGACGCGGAGGTTGAACCCAGGATAGTCAATCAAGACGACAGCACAAGGGCGATCCTGCTCCAGGGTGGTGCGGACCTGGCGGAACAGGCGTCGAATCTTATTGATCTTGCTCAATACCTCAACGAACCCGATAATGGCAAGGCGGTCAACAATATTGGAAATCAGATGAACGCCCGCACTTTTCATCTGATTGCCACCAAAGCCTAGGAACTCCAGTGTCGGATCCAGACGCTTCAGCTGCTTGACCAGATTGCTGGCATGAAGGTCTCCGGAGTTCTCGCCGGCGATGATCAGGATTTTTCTACTGTTGCTCATTGATACGCTTGCGGATTTCCTGTGAGATCTGCACGACGATCTCCAGGGCATCGCGGGCGTGCTCGCCCGTAACCGTGGGCTGGACGCCCTTCTGGATACATTTGATAAAATGGCCAAGTTCCACCTTCAGCGGTTCCTCGCTTTTCAGGCGGATTTTTTTCCTCACAATCTTCGAAGGCAGTTCGCCCTTTCGCGGATTTGGGTTCTCTATCTTTCGGTAAATCTCCATGGCTTGTTTGCGATAATCAACGGAGATATACGCGTCGGGCTGGAAGATGCGGATTTTGCGCATATGATGGGGCGAGACCCGGCTGACGGTAATGTTGGCAATGCAGCCATTCTCAAACCGAATACGGGCATTGGCAAGGTCTTCTTTGTCAGTGAGTATTGGGATGCCAACCGCTTCAATGGATTGAATTGGCGATCTTACAATGCGCAGGATGATGTCAATATCATGAATCATGAGATCCATGACTGCGCCAATGTCTTTAACGCGGGGATCAAAGGGCCCCAGGCGATGTGCCTCGATGAATTTTGGCATCTTTAGAATTTCATTGAGTTTCCGAATCGCAGCATTGAACCTCTCAATATGGCCCACCTGCAAAATCAAGTTCTGCTTCCTGGCCAGTAGGATTAGCTCGTGGGCTTCCTTGACCGTTGTGGTGATCGGTTTCTCCACCAGGACATGCACGTTGTCTTCCAGGAAGGTCTTGGCAATTTCATAGTGGGAGACAGTTGGGACGGCAATACTGACTGCGTCTACCTGGCCAATCAAGTAGTGGTAGTCGAAAAAACTCTGGGTGTTATAGGTATGAGCAATTTTGGTGGCCACCTTCTTATTGATGTCTACGACGCCAATTAGCTCGCAGCGAGGATTCTTTGCATAGATTCGTGCATGATGCTGACCAAGATGGCCCACCCCAACCACACCAACGCGGACTTTTTTCATGACCGACGATCCCTTCTCTATTCCAGGTTATCTCTCATGAATATGACATAACTAGTCTAAAAGGCTCCTTTTCCGAAGAACACAACGGGAATCGTTTTCAGGAGAATTGTAATATCCAGGAGCAAGGATTGGTTTTTTATGTAGTAAAAGTCGTATTCCAGATTGAGGTACAGAGGCAGATTCTTGCGTCCAACGATCTGCCACAGTCCGGTAATGCCCGGTTTAACGCCGAGGCGGCGGCGTTGCCAGGGCTCGTACTTCTCTACAATGAATGGCATTTCTGGCCGCGGGCCGACCATACTCATCTCGCCCCGCAGTACATTGTAGAGCTGTGGAATTTCGTCAAGGCTGGTTTTGCGCAACAGCTTACCAAAGCGCGTAATGCGCGGATCTTCGGGATTCATTGGCGCCTCCGCAAAGGGCTCGACGTCAACGTGCATGGTACGAAATTTGTGCATGGTAAAGGACTTGCCATTCTTTCCAATGCGAGCTTGCCTGAATATAGCCGAGCCTTTGGAGTCCAGGATAATCAAGAGACTAATGAGCAGTACAGGCAGACACAAGATGACTATCAGTAGTAGTGCAACCGTGATGTCAAGAGTGCGCTTGGCCAGCGCCTGAGAAGGGGGGAGGTGACCGTTCTGGAGCTTGATCACCGGGGTATCTTCAATCTCATCTATTTTGACTTGGCTGGTAATCATTCCAAAAATATTAGAAACGATCTTGAAGTCCACGCGGGTACTCTCGCACTGAACAACGAGGTTCATGACACGGCTTTGCGGCATGGAAGGGACTGCCATGAATACCTCTTCAATAGTGTGCAATTTAATGAGAGGCACGAGCTCCTGGGTTGTGCCAAGCACCGGAATGCCATCAATGCTGGTGCCCTTGAGCGCCGGGTTGTCGTCAATGAATCCGGCCAGGTGGAACCCGACCTCTGGATGATTCACAATGCGATCCTTGACCTTCTTGCCGATCACGCCTGCCCCGATGACCAGCACGCGCGTCAGGCCATAACCTTTCGCCACCAGGCGGCGTTTCATGAATCGCAAAAACGTTCTTGATGAATAGAGGTAGAAAAAGACGAATAAAGAAGAAATACCTATCACTGACCGGCCGAGATCCAGTCCTTTGAAAAGAGTTGCGAAAGCCAGGATTCCAATAAAGCCAGTAAGCACGGTTTTAAATATGCGCGGCAATTGATTCAGGCTGGAAATCTTCTCACGGTGGGAATAGTGCTGATAGTAGGCTGTGGTGAATATCCAGATGCCAAGGATCAGTGGCAGCGCATGGATATATGGGGGCAAAGCATTGATGATATTGGGAAACATCGGGTTCAGCGCCTCGCGAAGCCAATATGCTACCAGCCAGCACAGGCTGTAGCACACAGCATCGAGCAGGAGGAGAAATACCGTCAGCCACGGACTTTTCCAGAACGACCACAGGGCTTGCTGTTCGAGGGGCTTCATGGTTGATTCCTCAGACTTCCGCTCTCGTGCTTCACCACAGGCGCAAATCTGCGCGTCGGACCAGGGCAACATGACTCGCTGTCGGGTAGCAGGGGTGACGACGCCAGTGCCGAATTACTGGGTTGGTGAGGAGGTGGTTATAGAATCTCGCTGCAACAGCATCCACGTTCCTGGTTCCAGTTTTTCTTCTTTGTCATAAATATATTTTTTGAATAACGAGTCATTCCGGCGAATCAATGAGCTATCGGGATACTGGTTCATGATTTTCACAAGCCATTTGAGGGCTTCGCGTTCCTTTCCAAGGACATCGTTACACATCGCGATGCGATAGTAAACATTGTCCATTTGCGCAAACTGTTTGTAATCAGTCACGAGGCGCTCATACATTGCCCGAGCTTTTGGATAATCCTGCGCGGGATTTTGCAAATAGATTTCTCCACCCGCCAGTGAAAACAGGGCGTACGGAGCGTAGCTTGAGCGATGATACTGCTCAACAATCTGCTGAAAGGCAGGCTTGTTTTCTTCCTTTGCCAGACCGGTATGGAGATCGAAAATGATGGATTCGCGGTTTATCAACTGGAAGGCCGCCTTATCCGATTCCTTGGGTTCGACGATGCTGATCCTGAGAGGTGGAAGATACAATTTGTACGCTCCTTTGCCGCCAATCTGGAATGTGATCCTGCAATCAATGGTGTATTGACCTGGATGTCCGAAGATGAGCCCGGATGCGGTGTCCTTCTGGTAAAGCAGCGTTTGCTCGGAGACTTTATATTCTTGAGGTTCCAGCTCATAGACCGTTTGTGGGTAGAGAGCCGGCTTGAACACGCTTGTATAACGTTCAGGAAGGTGGTTTGGCTGGATCACATAAATCTCTATATCTGCTGTCGGATTCAGCACGGCAGCAAACTTCAGGAACTTGTCAGTGACATTTTGAATTTTCAGTGAAAGGTAAAGCGGCTCGCCCAGGAGATAGGAGGTCTTGTTGGTTTGCACGGTTATAGCAACGGGATAGCGCGTAGCCGCATGTGCGGTTGAGAAACAGAGAATGCTCAGTAGAACGACTTGGCTTAGCACTTTTCGTATCATTTAGGCTCACCTCAAGAAAGCAACGAGAGAAGTTGGAAAACGCCTGCGTTTTTTCCTGGTCTCCCGCAAAATTTGCAGACTTTTTATATGCAGAGCAAAGCAAAGTTTGCAAGGAATAATTCTCTGATTGTGGCAGCCCTCCGGCCTGTGCGAACGTGGCTAGGCCGGCTGGCTGAGCGTGCCGGTTGTGCTGCTCTCTGCTTTGCAGCTGATGGTTCCCTGAATCTCACTCCAGGGCTGGTTCAGAAGAGCGCTTCGCAGCCTTTGAATCTGCTCAGGAGAAAATCTTATTCATCAGGTTGCGTTTCTTGCGCGGCTTGGGCGTTCCGATGAGAAAGAGAGAGATGAGCAACAGGCCAGCCAGGAATCCACCGATGTGTGCAAACCAGGCCACACCACCCATTTCGCGAAACATCGCGTGCAGAGCATAGCCGTAGATCACCTGCAATAGGAACCAGAATATCAACATGAACGACGCTGGCAGCCAGACCAGCAGGAAAATAGGCAGCAATACAAGCACCCGAGCACGCGGGAACAACAGCAGATAAGCGCCGAGCACGCCAGCAATTGCTCCACTTGCGCCAATCATCGGCTTAGTCGAATCAGGGGTCATGGCCAGTTGGCTCAGGGAGGCAATCACTCCACACAAGAGATAAAACAGAACAAACCTTACCGGGCCCAGGCGGTCTTCTATATTGTTCCCAAATATCCAGAGATAGAGTAGATTGCCTCCGAGATGTAAGAAGTCGAAATGTAAGAACATTGATGTCAGAAGCTTCAGGCATGCCGGGAGGCTGGGATAATGGGTAACCGCGAAAGCAACGAAACCGGTCTGCTGAAAAAATGACCTCAGCTGCCGCTCGCTCATCTGCATCTTTTATATCATGAACAGGGCGATATTCAGCCCGATGATACCCAGCGTGACAATAGGGAACCGGGATGTCGGATTTTCATCTTTGATCGGAATCATGAGCTACTGTGCCTGATCAACGCTCTGCCGGAATGCAGCACTCATCTACTTTCTATTTCCCTGCATGCAGAATATCTCCATTACAT
>CAZVVA010000238.1:0-4988 GCA_964630455.1 uncultured Candidatus Sumerlaeota bacterium | reverse complement strand
AGCATATCAAAAGCAACACCCAGGTTGCCGCTCACGACCGGCGCAAAGTAGCAGGGGTATTCTTTCGTTGTTGGGTCAGTTGGCAGGGAGTTGCTGTTCGGCGCTGCTGCGTTCACGACGTGCGATGCGGACTCGAGAGATTGAGCCTGGAGCCATCGCATGCGGAACTGCGGATTCGCTGACGCCGTGGCTTGACTGGAGGAAACCAGGAACCTGCTCCTGTAAACATTACCCGCCACGTAAGCAAGATCCGTCGGCCCGTTCCAGAACCCCACGCGGTTTGTTGCATCACTTGCTGAACTGATGCCTAGCCGGCCACCGCTATAGCTGGACGATGCCGGGTAGAAATCCGGCGCAGCACTCAGCCCCAGGAAGCCCCAGCTCTCAACAGATGAATCAAACGTATATTGCTTGACGACTGTGGTCGGAGTTGGCGTCGGTGTTGGCGTCGCCGTTGGAGTAGGTGTTGCAGTTGACGTTGGTGTAGGAGTCGGCGTCGGTGTTGGTCCACCGCCGGGTGTCTGTTCCGGGCCCTGGTAAAGATCGTCAACATAGATTTCGATGACTGTCGCCGGGCTACCCGAAACTGCCTTAAAGACGAACGCTTCCAGAGTACCGAAGCTTCCATCAAGCACCCCGTTTCCGGTAATCGCGCTGTACGACTCATTAGGCACATCCCACCAGAAGTAGTTCCAGTTGCTTGACGCCGAGATGCGTTGATAGTTGGTACACTCTTCGATGGTTCCGCTGGCGCCTCCATCGCTGCCGATGGGCCCGCTACCGCCCGCCTCGCGCACCCAGTAGCTGAAATCCACTTCGCCTTGCGTGATCTTGTAGTAGACCGACAGTCCCTTTGAGAGGTCAATTTGCGGATTCGGCTTGGTAGCTGTGTTATGTGTGGTGCAGCGCACGAACCCGGTGCCGGCAGCAGTCCACTGCCAGTAGAGGCGCTCAGACTTCGTACCCATAGAGCCAGCTGCTGGATCCTTGATGTCGTTCGCCTCCAGGTCAGAGACCGCTGAGTCCGAACCCGACTCAATGCCCGTTGTTGAACCAGAGTATCCGGGGTCGCGGAATATCACTGCTTGACCGACCGAGTATTCCTCAAAGTCTTCGAGCTCGATCTGACCCGGTTCAGGCGTGGTCGTTGGTGTGGGTGTCGCTGTTGGTGTTGCAGTTGGAGTCGCCGTTGGAGTAGGTGTTGGAGTCGGCGTTGGGGCGCCTGAAGCCTGGTAAGTGAGATCATCAAAGTAGAGCGTTCCCGTCCAGGTGCCAGTATCAGCCAGAAGCTGAATGCTATCGAGCTTAATCACCTTTCCCGTACCATCAATTATGCCGTCGCCGTTCGCGAAGACATTGATCGGATCGCTGGCCATATCCCACGAGATTTGCTGCCAGCTACTGCTCCAATTTACAGGTATCGGATCGCTCCGTTCGAGTTCGCCGTCATCATCGCGCACGCAGAAATAGAGTTTATTGCCGCTGCCATCTCCGTAGACCCACACTGCGAGTGTTGTGTTTGAGTCGAAGAAGCCTCTTCCCACCATCGCACGGATACTGGAATCCGCGTTGGTTGAATAGTGAACTTCGCGGATGAACCCGTCTGCCGACTCAAAATCGTAATAGAGCTTGGCAGAATAGTCGCTATTAGCCGAGACGGTATAGTCGGACGATCGTGCGAAGGTCGAGTCGCCGTCCGTGTCGCCCGAGGTAGAGCCGCTATAGTTCGGATCGCGCCACAGGATATCCATGATCTCAAAATTGTCGAGCGTATACGGCGGATCCGTAAGTTCTTCGCCTACGCCCTGCCAGATTTTCGGATAAACGTCGCCGCTGGTGTTGGGGCAATCATAGCCAAGCGCCCAGAAGCCTACACCACCAAGAGAGCCGGAGTAGGCGGTTGCCGCCCAGTTGATTTTCGTCTGCAGGCTTTCGTGGTCGTCATACCAGTTCTGATAGAAATCTGGACTCGTGCCGTAGGCCCACCAAGGCGAATCTGAATCCGTGTCATAGAGCCTCGTTCGAGCACCAGTTTCAACGCTGTAGTGACTGTTGTAATACAACGTGGAGCTGCCGGTACCCGTAGTGTTTGCCCCACGGCTGAGACCATCGCAGGGCCATTGAATTCCATAATTAGGCAAGCCGACTATGACTTTGTTATGATCGAAACCGTTAGTAACATATAAATTTATTGTGTTGGCAATACCGGCAAAACCCCAGAAGGTGCTGCCGTAAAGCGGTGCCACTGGCCCCGGCGTCGAGCTTTTGCTCCAGTGGTAGTTATAGCACATAGGGAATACGGAATCGCAAACTGAGTTCAGGCTTACCAAATCAAGATTACCTATACTGCTTGTACCTGCAGGGCCTGCGAAGCTGACATGATAGTTGGGGTTTTGCGTATGGAAGGCACTCGCCAGGTCTGTCATGAATGTTGTAAAGTTTGCGCTGGCCGAGCTTGTGACATATTCGAAGTCAATATCAACGCCATCAACACCGTAAGTTACCACTTCATTTAAGAGATTGGTAATCGCGGTGGAGCGTGCTGTGGGATTGGATAAAAAGGTTGATACAGTGCTGCTGTCAAAACGTGTTGCTACAAGGACTACCTTTACGCCGTTAGCGTGTGCAAGGGAGATCAAATTTGCGGCTCTTGTTGCCCAGTGAGTCGAACCGCCGCCGGGCGTTGTATCAAGTGAGCCATCGCTTGGGTCAATTCCAACAGAAAAATATGCTATGTGCGTCAGCCAGTAGTAGCGATACGTATCTTCCTTACCGTCATTCCAGTAGGGGTGGTAGCCGAAGACCATTTTGCTTACTTCCGGGGTTACGACACCGAGCGCCTTTGTCGGAGCGCGAGCTGGAAGTGAAATAGCCGGAGCTTTCAACACGAGCGAGGAGAACTCCTCGGCCTGTTGCTGGTGAATGCTCTGGAACCCAGGCTCCTCTTCAACGCCTGCCGCGGATGCATTAGCAGAATAGAGAAAACAGATAGACAAGACAGCAAACACCAGGAGCGACGAGATATGTCTCATGACGGCTCACCCTTTTTGCAGAGAATAGGATTTTCTTCTAGACACCTTACTACTACTAAGAATATTGTATAAGTCGCACCAGTGGAGATGTCAACAGCTGGTCTAGTTCGTAACGAGCAGATAATTCAGAGCATTAGACTTGGCAACGATCTTTTTCTAAATTCTGGAGCTATTTTTTTGGCATTTATAGGCAGAAAAACGTGATTGATGTTTCATACAGCGAAACCGGATGGATTTATGACATCACGAGTCTGGTGAGAACGGCTTTTCTAGTTGCCGCAGGAGATGGTAGGGGCGTATTGCGATACGCCCCTACTGCACGAGCCATAGTCTCATCAGATAGGAACTATGCGAATTCTTGTCACCCTGAGCCCTTCGACTCCGCTCAGGGTAAACTCCCCGCCGAGGCGGGTCAGAATGACAGACTCCGGTGCGATGTGCACGCCTTTTTATTTTTGACGCTGCGTTAAGTTCAACATTTTGTTCTTGCTTTTCCTGAGTTGCCGCAGTAGGCGGTGCAGAGAAATACTATTCACATACCGATTCAACATTAATCAAGAAGGGAGATGAGAATGAAGATGAAACATCGAATGGGTGTGGTTACTCTGCTCGTGGTCTTCGCTCTTGGCCTATGCCCGATGCTGCTTTTTGCCCAGGAAGTCGAAGGCCGCGCCGTGTGGGTTACGCGCTGGACATACAAAAATGCCGAAGATGTTATTGAAATTCTGGATGCGGCAAAGAAAATGAACTTCAACCAGATTATGTTCCAGGTGCGCGGCAACGCCACGGTCTTCTACAAGTCGGAGATCGAACCCTGGGCATGGGAGTTGAGCGGTACCAGCGTCACGCTCACCGGCAAGAATCCTGGCTGGGATCCTCTGAAAGTCGCAGTTGAAGAGGCGCACAAACGCGGCTTAGAGATTCATGCCTACATGAACGTCTGTCCGGGATGGCATAAGCTTGAGTCACCACCTCGTGAAGCTCACCAGCTCTGGACCGAACACCCGGATTGGTTCATGGTGGGAAAAGACGGAAAAAGAATGCCGCCCATTGATCCCAACGTCACAGACCGCGTGCGGGAGTGGTATAGCTTTGTCAATCCTGCAAAGCCGGAGGTGCGCGACTATCTGACCAAGATCTTTGTAGAAGTGGTGAAGAATTACGACCTGGATGGCCTTCACTATGATTACGTAAGATACCCGGGTGAGATCGGGGATTTCTCCCATGATCCGGTGACACTGGAAGGATTCAAAAAGGCATATGGAATCACGCCGGACCAGGATGAAGAGAAATGGATCGAGTATCGCTCGCAGCAGATTGTGGATCTGATCAAGGACATTAAAGCCGAGACCAGAAAGATAAGACCGAGTCTTATCATTTCCGCATCAGTCGGGTCCACGCCCGAGCGCGCCAAAAATATCAATTGCCAGGACAGCACTCGGTTCTTGCGGGAGGGCCTCGTTGATATTAACATGCCGATGATTTACACGCGGGATATGGCTGTATTTGAATCAAAGCTGAAGGACAATCTAGCGGTGCAGGGCGATAAGCTTGTTTATCCAGGCATGTCCGGCCGCAGTGCGATTGAGCAAATTAAGATCTCGCGCAGGCTCAATGCGCCGGGGGTGTGCATTTTTTCGTTTGGTTCAATGTACAGAAATGGCGAGTTCACTGAAGTAGGCAAAGCCTTAATGACGGATCTTTTTAAAACACCTGCGGTTCCACCGAAGATTTCTAAGTAAAGATCCAGCATAGTGAACGCCGCAGTCATCTCGTAGGGGCACGCCGTAGCGTGCCCTTTTATTCTATTGTAGGGGCGTATTGCAATACGCCCGTATCATCATCTCTGTGCCTCAGTGCCTCCTATTACTTCCTCTCCCCTGGAGGGAGAGGATGGAGGTGAGGGGGAAAATGCGCCTTGTGCGCAGGGGACGAGCGCCCTATGGCTTTTTGCCC
>CAZVVA010000237.1:0-5000 GCA_964630455.1 uncultured Candidatus Sumerlaeota bacterium | reverse complement strand
GGTGAGGGCTTCCATCTCAGCACCCGTCCTGTCTTTTACCTTGACGGATGACCTGCACTTGATGGACCTTGTCTTCGCATCCGGTTTAAGCTCAATATCCGCAGACTGAATCTGAAGCGGGTGGCAGAGCGGAATAAGTGTGGCTGTCTGTTTTGCCGCAAGAATTCCCGCCACCCGGGCCGCACCAAAAACATCGCCTTTCGGCACCGTGCCTTTTAGAATCGCCTGAAATGCTTCCTTGTTCATACTTATGGTACCCTCAGCCGCTGCAGTACGCTGGGTTATGCGCTTCGCCGAAACGTCAACCATGCGAACCTCGCCGCCTTCCTGTTTTCGTTTCGTTCTGGCCATTTCTTTGACTTTCCCCTTTCCCACAAGATGAGCAAACCTTACGTTATGCCCTTTATCGCATAGAGTCAAGCAAGGCCTAAAAATTGAAGGGAGCTGTGCACTGCACCAGGAACTGCTCCCCTGCTATTCATAAAGTACCCAGAGCGGGTCTGTGGGTGTTGTGACTTCCTCGGGGTTGTACATTACACACCCGTAGCCAATACCACGTCGCGACCAAAAAATTCGGTGCGTTGCGACATCTACATACAACCCCATACTAGGATATGATGATGAGCCTGGCAGAGCGTATTCACTGATCAAGTAGCCGGTGTAAGGGTCGAGCCCCTGAATTCTGTTTGCTCCGTAGTTAGCAACGAAGAGATAGCGCTCAGATGCCTTAAAAACGGAGTCAACAGTGGAAACCGCTGGTGCGAACGTGCTGTCGCGCACCCAGCTGCCGCTGCTCTTCACCCAGCGCTGAAAGTATGCAGGCTCGGATCCAATTTTCGTACAGTAGATCTCGTCACCTGCTCCGCTGACCCAGATGCCATGTTGCGCGGAGGTCGGGCTGGTGGCAAAGCTCTCATCCAGCGTAAAGTTCAGCCCATCCCCAGTCGTATAGATGCGGCAGACGTTGTCGTCCGCAACAGCAAATATTTCCGTGCCCGAGCCCGTGCCGATAGCAAAGATCCCCCGCGTGTCAGTGTCTGTATGCATCGGGCTGATCGCAGTGGTTGGCTCGTCATCTTCTGACTGCCAGCGGTATATAGCGTCGTTGCCAGCATACTGATTCGCGTAGATGACGCCCGCGTCGTCAATCGTGAGTCCGTAGGGGCCGAGCCAGCTCCACCCGCCAGCGGGTTGTGACAGACTGTTGCCAAGCGGTGCTCCGGTCGTAGCATCAGCAACGTGGATGACATCATCATCAACGTCGCCCAGCAAGACATGGCCGGTGTGGCGATTGTAGATGATGCGGCGAATGCTATTTTGAGAGAAGCCGCCAGCAGTTATAGCCCAGAGCGGCTGGAATGTAACGGGTTCGAGGCCTGCCACAGCATTAACCTCGCCTGATGGCGCTGAGCGATTACCTGCGGTATCAACGCTTCGTACCACGTAGTAGTAGCGCTGGCCGATCAGGAGGTTTGTATCGGTCCAGCCTGTATCTGCACCAGAGGTTATGTGAACTCGGTTTGCAAGGTCTGTGTAGTCCAGCGGCGAGCTCGTGGCACGGTATATTTCATAATGGTCAGGGAGCTCACTGTCAGACGCTGGAGGCGGTGTTGACCAGGAGAGACGAAGAGCGCGATCGAGGTTTGCATCAATACTCAGGCCAACAACCGCGCATGGAGGAGTATGGTCAACGCCCACAGGCATGACAACGGCCTGGTTCGACAGGCTGCTCTCATTGCTTGCCTCATCCAGCGTGGTGATCGCATAGTAATAGAGCGCTGTGCTCACTTCTTGATCTGTCCACTGTGTTGCCATGCCGTCAGCCGCACCAACTAAAAGTTCGGCGCGCGGCACATCCACTGGAACATCGCGAGCGCGATATATCTGGTAAAGCTCCGGGAGATCGCCATCCGGGGCCGGAGCAGGCCGGGACCACGCGAGCTGCACTTCGCCTGCAATCGCATCGTTTGCTGCCAGGTCGGTCACAGGCAAAGGCGCCTGAATGTCGCCTGTTGCGTGGGTAATCACAAGCGCGACATCTGAATAATCAAAAATACCCGGGTTGCGGCCATCGTCAATGATCCCATAGACGTAATAGCTGCCAGGGGGCATGAGGCTGGTATCCCAGATAGACATCTGCTCGCCAGAACTCACAGAAGACATCGAAGCGATGAGCGTGCCGTCCAGCCCCACAGCATCACTATCGTAGTAAAGACTCACGGTAGCAGCATCTGCAAGCGCAGAGCATTCCCATACGAGCGGAAAGAAGGCATCGGCGCTCTGCGCATCAGCATTCGGAAGCAGAATGGCAATATTCGGAACCGTATCAAGAGTGAAATGTTCAACCACGCGTGAGAGCGCTGCAGGATTACCCGCGAGATCGCACACGCCGACGCCGATCTTCTCGAGCGGATCAGCCACATCATCGTACGTAAACTGCCACGATGTCTGGCTCAGCGATGTGGCGTCGCATGTTGAAACAATCCCCGAGGCAGCTCTGTATGCGACAAAAGGCTTCCTCTGGTAAATTGCTTCATCGGTTCGAATCACAAATTCCCAGGGACTCTCTTGGCGGTCCAGGAACAATCCGACTTCCGGCGCCTCTGTGTCCGTTGTCTTACGCCACTTCTGCATCGCCTCAATCCCCGTACAATATTCAAACTCCACAGCGGGATAAAGCGCATGACCCTGCACGAACATACTGTGCAACGCCTCGATCTGCTCGGGGAAATCGGCTTCCGGGAGATGCGACCAGAGCACCATCACCTGATCAGTTCCAGCGCCAGCCTGCGCAAACACACTGTTCAACTCGCTCTGTGTCAGGGACTTGTTGTACATACAGCGCGCTTCCCATCCCCGCATGGTACCAGGAACCTGGTAATCGTCCCCGCTAGGATGATACGGCACCCACTCAAGCGGTGCACGCGACCAATCGTAGATATTATCCACAGGTTCAGGATCAGAGAGCCGCACATTGGGCGACCAGTTTTCCATCCGATAGGGAAGCAGATCGTCCAGGTAGTTCTGCCAGTAGTTATCCATCGTGTTCCAGCCGCTGCGAAATGTCGAAAAGAAGACCAGATGGTCAATGATCATATGAGCAACGGTGAATTCAAAGTCGGCCTCACAGCCCGA
Source organism: uncultured Candidatus Sumerlaeota bacterium (assembly GCA_964630455.1). Taxonomy (GTDB): domain Bacteria; phylum Sumerlaeota; class Sumerlaeia; order MWCT01; family JAUWMI01; genus JAUWMI01. The sequence goes on along the minus strand of CAZVVA010000237.1, from coordinate 1,865 downwards.
AAATGTCGGCGCTTGGTTCCAGTGAAAGACGGAATCACTATTAGGATCTGACCATTCCCACGTGTGGTAGTGATAGCTCAACTCGTCACCCCAGGCCGCAATCTCGTCTCCATGGTATTCCAGCATAAGATCCAAGGCAAGAATGGTCGATGAATTGAGCGAGAAGCTATAGAGGCAGCCGCCCATCATGAACCAGGTAAATTTAACCGGATTCCCGAGGCTATCACTAATACTGAGGCGAAAACTCGACTGCATCACGCGAGCAGCATTACCTGATGGGCTGGTGTAGGTGGCATCAGTGATGTTAAAGGTGTTGTAGAGATTGTTAACGTTGAGGCCACCCCAGACCGCGGTATCTGAGCAATAGACCACGTAGATGCGACCCGGAGACTGCGCTGAATGGCTCTTCTGATCACCATGTGCATGGCAGACCAGGAGACACAGGGCTAGAATCATACCCATACTCCGTTTTAGTTTCGATCTTGCCATTTCTCTAACATATGCGCTTTCGCACAAGATAATCAAACCCTACGTTATGCCCCTTATCGCATAGTAGGGGCGACCCGGCGGGTCGCCCCACTAAATCTTAACGTAGCCCAGCTCGTGATATCGTCTTTCGTTGATACGTCCGCTTAAGAATAATTAGGAAAAAATTACAAAGAATTCAATCTATTGTAGATCAATATGAGCGAAGGGTTTATAGTCATCTAATTCTGGCTTTCCGGTATAATCAGGGTTAAATAGAAATTTTTGATAATCAGGTTCCGTTTCAAAATAGGAAGCAAGATCCTCTAAATCTACAGATATAATACTGGGATCAATTTTCCACCCCAAAACTAGGAGAAAAAACTTGTCGTAGGGCATGCGGCGACGAAAATGAAGATTCACCCCATCATGTTTTAGTGCGCCCGTTACTATCATATACTGCCGGTAGGAGTCTTCCTCCGTAGCAGTATGCTTCAAAGGAGGGAGATTGATTCTATATGCCTTATTAAGCTCTTCTCCTATCAAGGGCAAAAAAACCAGTAACCACTTCTCTTGCTTTTCGTTGCTAATGGCAAGCGGAATATTGTAATTCAATATTATATCCCCCGCCATTATAATAAAGAGCAGTATGATAGCGCTTAAGAATAAAATAGCAACCATCAAGCAGCCAAGGAATAATGTTACTGGCTTTTTCATGTGACCCCTTAAAAAATCCCGCTGATTAATCTCTGAAGCATTACCTTCTCAAACATGGACTAATTCTAGCTCGGTTTTTATCTTTTCGTTTCCGTCTCACCTTGGCATTTCTGTCTCTATGGATTTATTGTCTAATAATATATTTGCGCCAAAACCAGGTCAACCAATTTCCAGATGAAAAAGCTTTTCAAATGATGTGTTGATCGCAGGGGGTGGTTGAAAAAAGATTCGGAATTGACACTGGGACTACTGCCCCAGTGTGGGCGGCAAGGCGGGTGTCTGGAAACAGCTCGTGCGCAGGGCCTTGACAAGTGCGTCGTTTCGGATAATTGAACCCGAGGAAAAGAAGACAATTCCATTGGCGCCAGCAGCACGGCTTAACTCCACCTGGCGCACCAGCTCCTGCTCCTTACCGTCGAGCATATACGCGCCCAGGCCTGCCCAGAGCTCCTGGCCTGGCCTGACGTTTGCCGTTGCACTCCGGATCATATACTTTACCAGCTGGCTATTCATCGAATAGGCCATGGGTGCCACGGCATCCAGCAAGCCCTCATCCATCCACCCGCGCCAGTCCTGGCACAACGCCAGGTACGCACGATCCGGAAACGCAATGGCAGCAGCCGAGACCCAGAGCCGCGGCTTAATAATCTTCTGCTCGGCGCGCACTTCGCGCACAATCGCAG
>CAZVVA010000236.1:4106-5008 GCA_964630455.1 uncultured Candidatus Sumerlaeota bacterium | reverse complement strand
GACCATCACGGTGCCGAGTGCAGTGCCGTCGCTCTTCCATAACTCCTCTCCGTTGGTCCCGTCATCGGCGGTGAAGAAAAGGGTGCCGTTCACATTCGTTAGATACTCGGGGGACGAACTGCCTGAGCCGGGGTTGATGTCCTTGACCATCACCGTGCCGAGTGCAGTGCCGTCGCTCTTCCATAACTCCGCGCCGTTTGTCCCGTCATCGGCGGTGAAGAAAAGGGTGCCGTTCACATTCGTTAGATACCCATGGGACGAACTGCCTCCGGGGTAGATGTCCTTGACCATCACGGTGCCGAGTGCAGTGCCGTCGCTCTTCCATAACTCCGTGCCGTTAGTGGCGTCCGTGGCGCTGAAGAAAAGGGTGCCGTTCACATTCGTTAGATACTTGGGGGACGAACTGCCTGCGGGGTTGATGTCCTTGACCAGCACCGTACCGAGGGCAGTTCCGTCGCTCTTCCAGAGTTCCGTGCCGTTAATTCCATCCGAGGCGCTGAAATAGGTAATGCCTCCGATTACTGCGAAATCAGCAGGAGACGAACCCATGCTTGGTCCCGGGAGAGTGTTGATGTCCTTGACCAGGAAGGGTGGGTCGGCAGCCTGGGTATTCTGCGGCGCAAGGGCTAAGATAAGTGAGCATAATACACAGAAGAACACTAAGTGAAATTGATGAAACGCGTGGGCATAATGCCGCTGCGCCTGGATGTCTTGTTTCTTTATTTTCATGATCTCTCGCCCTCGGGCGGAGTAATCCGCCAATTCTAAAATTAACCCATTAAGCCTATGGGAATCGTTACGGCTTGAGCAATCGCCCCAAGAGGCGCTCAGAGTTTTCTGTGACTTTATAGCACTCCCGGGGCCAACTCGTTGTTGTCTTTCTGATGATGCTGTGCAAAACC
>CAZVVA010000236.1:0-4096 GCA_964630455.1 uncultured Candidatus Sumerlaeota bacterium | reverse complement strand
AATTGTGGCTGCTTATTGCTATGTTTCTGTAACAGGTAGATGAGTAAGCATCCCGTCTCAGGAGGTCTGTGACCACCCAGCTGGCGTCGGATTAAGGAGCTTGAGTGCGCCGGCAGAATTAACGCCGCTACTTAATTCAGAGTAAGAGCCCTGATTCTACAGATATAACCAGTTCTCGACCTCAGAGACTGGTGTGGGAGTGGGAGTAGGCGAGGGTGTCGGAGTAGGAGTAGGTGTTAGCGTTGGGCTAGGTGTAGGCGATGGACTGGGTGTCGGTGTTGGTGTTGCAGTTGGACTGGGCGTCGGAGTAGGTGTAGGCGTTGGAGTCGGTGTTGGCGTCGGCGTTGGTGGTGGAATAGGTCCTGGATATTCGTCAGCGCCAATGTCGTACTCTGAGCCATCACCGCGAGGCTCTGAAGTACCGTCCATAGGTCTAGGATCACCTTCAAAATCCTGAGTTAGACCAGAAATAAAGGAACCTGCATCTATACACGGAGAATTGCTCAATAAATGGAAATCCTCGTTGGAGGGGTTAACTAATTTAGGATCAGCGGATATATTTCCGGTTCCGCCACCTGCCCAGCCCTGAATGCAGCTATAGGAAGGCATGGAGCAACTGCCGAGTTGGGGATTCGCAGGAGCAGTGTTCCCCCATATAATGCAATTTCGAATTATGCCGTTGCAAGAATATAGCCCACCCCCTTCATTGATACTCGACCAGTTGCCATAGATGGTATTATTCTGAATAGTGCCGTCGCAGCTACATAGACCACCTCCCCAGCTGCCAAGGCCTCCAACCCAGTTTAACGCAATTACATTGTTCTGGATGGTGCCATTGCACCAATAGAGACCACCGCCAACATTTGCGGCGCTAGCGCCTGAACAGTAATTCAATATAATCGTGTTATTTTGAATGAGACCATCACAATAGGCCAGCCCACCGCCAGCAGAAACCACATATCCCAATTGCGCCTTATTTCCTTTAATAGTATTGCTTTCAATAAGACCATCACAGTCTAAGAGCCCACCGCCATATACTAATGCACGATTTCCCGTTATATTGTTATATCGAATGGTCGCCCGCGTACCGTCTCCGTAGATCCCGCCAGCATTAGTACTGTAACCATTGAAAATAGTAAACCCGGCAAGGACGCAGCTTGGAGATTCAGTGCCTGAAAAAGCAACTACGGGTCGGGAATGGGTGCCGTAAATGATGGTGCTGGCGACCACGGTTGGGCTGGTGGGCTCTATTGAGCGAAGGATAATGTTTTTGCCGAGGAAATCGATATCCTCATGGTAAGTGGCTTGGGAAACGATGATTTCATCACCATGAGCTGCTGCATTTATTGCTGCTTGAATAGTTGAATATTGACTTGGCACATAACGAACTGTGGCAAACGAGAAAAGCGGGAAAAGGAGAAAGCACAGGGCTAGTGTCTTGATGCGCAATGAAACGAGGCTATGATTCTTTTTCATCTTTTATTCTCCTATTGATTTATCGAATTTCTGCAAATCTTTGCAGCTTTATGAATCCACCAAAAGCCGCTATGAGTTTTCTGTGACCTTCATCCAGTTCTGTAGCCAACTCGTTGTTGTCTTTCTGATGATGCCCAGCAAAATCTGTCGTCTATTAAATCCCAATTCTTTTATGGAGAAAGTAACATCCTTAGAAACTAACATCAATGTTACGCGCGGTCAACAAGAAAAATGGCTAGATAAGACAATTGTGGCTTATTGATTGGGCGGGTTACTACTTGTCAAGCAGCGAGTTAATGAGGGTTTCGGAGACTTCCTCGAGTGAGCTGAGCTTTAGATGGGCCTGGGAGAAATCGCCGTCGTAGGTGCTCGGGGTAGGTATGGCGATGCAGCGCATGCCGGCTGCTATGGCAGCCCGCAGCCCTATCGGACTGTCTTCAATCACCACACACTGCCCGGGCTCGAGGCCTAATGCTTTGGCGGTCTTAAGAAAAATCTCCGGCGCAGGTTTTCCTTCCACTACGTCTTCCCCGCAGGTAAAGGTCTCGAAAAACTTGCCGATGTTCAATCCCTGCGCGATGATCTCTACTTCCCTGCGTGAGGAGCTGGTGGCTAGCCCGATGTGAAATCCTGCGCTCTTTAGCTGCTTCAAGAGCGGCGTCAGACCTTTGTTCTCCTGAATTTTTTTCTGATCGATCTTTTCCTGGATCAGCTTGCAATAGGTTTCTTTATGAAAGGAAACAAGTTCATCAATCGGCTCGCGCAGGGGATACAGTTTTTTCATGTTCTTGAAGAAGTCTGTTGAGCGCAGACCTATATGGTGGCGAAATATCTCCTGTGTCCAGTGAATGTCGTAGCGGGCGAGAATCTGGTTAACCGCCTCCAGCTGCACGGGTTCGCTGTCGAGTATCACCCCATCCATATCGAAGATGACTGCTCGAGGTTTTTGGGCCATGTTTTTCCTTTCTAGTCAGGCGTAGCATTTATCCTGATATGGTTTTCCCGAACAGAGAACATCGTCCGGGGACACGTTTTTTTGTCTATCTGCTGCCTTTGCGACTTTTGCGTCTTGGCGTGACACAAAGAACTTTCTCGCGCAAAGGCGCAAAGACGCAAAGTAGAGAGCTACGCGGGCAATTGCATCACCTGGCCAGCGCTCTCCACTACCATCTCCGGCACCTGGGGGTCAAACCTAAAGTTCCCGTAAAACTTGTATGCATCCGCTACTTCATAGCAGCGGGTGGAAAAGAGCATGCTCGGAGGGAGATAGCCGACGTCACCATTTGCGCATCCACAGACCCAGACCGGCCCGCTGTGTGCAGCTGCGATTTCCTCGCCGAGCTGCGAGAAGAGCTCGCCACCAATGCCGACAATACGCATATCGCCCACACCCACAACCTGGATTTCCATGGGGATATGATAAGGGTGAGAGCGGGTTTCAACGATATGGAGCGTTTCGCGCGCCCACTCGAGAAATGCGCGTGTGAATGCAGCCTGGCGATCGTGCGAGTCGGCCAGTTCGTCTGAGCGGCTTGCGTACTCGCGCTCGAGCGCTTGCAATTCTTCCACTGATGGCAACGTGATGCCGAGCTCGACAATCTGCGATGCGGTTCGCAATGGTGCGTGAGGAAAAGCCTCAGCAGACGCGAGCAGCTCGAGTACTGCGGTACCCAGCGTGCGTCCGAAGTGCTCGCAGGCTTCCCATGTTCGTTCTGATACGGCGGGATTGAGATTTCCGCAGGCGCCATTGAGAAACATGGCCATGACTCGATCATTAAATTCCTGCTCGATCCGCTGCATGGCAACACCCGGAAAGTCTGCTGAGACGTGGCGGTTCGTATGATCCAGTACCACAGGATGGCAGGCGTAATGTACGAGCACAGCCAGCGGATCTTTATCGGGCGAGCTGAGTTTCATAATATCCCAATATGCATCGGTTGAGGGCGATTCAACTCCGCGCTGAGCACAGCGGTCAACACTGAGCACGAGCGGGGTGCGCGCAATGGCGCATGATGCCGTGGCGAGCTGTTTCGCTGCTTCAACCACGGCCTGGGCAATACGCCTCTGCAGCTCGATCAGCGATTCCCCATTTACTGAGCCGCAGTGGCGGAGAAAGATTGTTGCGGGCCCGGAGTGCGTATGCGTACAGCTGAGCATGATGTTGCTGGGAGGAATTCCGGTTTGCTGAGAGGCGATGGTGCGGATCGCCCGCACTGAGTCGTCACGCAGTGCCAGGAGGTCACAGGAGACAAGGGCGACCATGTGGCCGTCGTGCTCCAGCACAAGGGCACGGGCATAGAGCGGGTCGTGGATGCCCAGCGATGGCTGTTCACGCAGCACGTAGCCAGACAGCTCAGTGCCAGTTGGTGGGGTAATGTTGACTTTAGCAGTTCCTGCCCGCAAGCCTGGTAACCTGTTTTGATTAATAAGCCAGAGGCTCATAAAATATTGCCACGGAGGCACAGAGATTATCAAGGAGAAGAATCATAAAATTGGCTCTTTTTCAAATAAGTCAGCATTTTAGTCAAGAAATGATCCCCCTCACCTCCATCCTCTCCCGCAAGGGGAGAGGAAGCAAGGTTTGGCAATGACTGGAGATGGCGAATAGCAAAGAGCACCC
>CAZVVA010000235.1:0-5011 GCA_964630455.1 uncultured Candidatus Sumerlaeota bacterium | reverse complement strand
ATGTAATTTCCTACCGCGAAGATCTGCTGGCGACGGGCTTCTGCGTCCTGGCGATGCTGAGCTATATCCTGCTGCGCAAGGGTGCACAGATGCGCCTTCCGCTCGCTGCGGTGCCGATTCTCTGCTATCTGGCAGCGGTTTTTGCCAAGGAATCCGCTATTGTGCTGCCAGTGCTGATTGGATTACTCGAGTTCACTCCCTTCCGCAAGCTGCTTGACCTGCCACCGCTTTCTGCACGATCTCGCTTCTGGATTGCCTTTGCCTTCGCATGCGCACTCCTGTTCTATGGGATTATCCGGTTTCTCGTTATGGTTCCCTACTACCCAACGCGCTATGCGTATTTTGGAGGCAGCTTTGCTATTGCTCAGATGAATTTCCCGCGTTTTTTTCTCTTTTACTGGTCGTTGCTGCTCTTGCCTGTTCAGTTATGCGCAGAATATGCGTTTCAGCCGATTGTGCGGCTGAGCCACCCAGTGCTTCTGCTTGGGATGGCCGGACTTGGCGTTTATCTGGCACTAATTGTGTTCCTGGTACGCCGCAAAATGGCGCTGCAGGCCCTTGCCCTGCTGTGGGTGATCATTGCGATACTGCCAGTGGCGCAGCTCCTGCCTTTTGCTAATCCCGTGGCTGAACGCTATCTCTACTTTCCAATGGTCGGGTTTGCACTGTTGTTGGCCACTGTTCTGCAGTATATTCTAAAGAAGTTTCATGTCGCGAATGGAACATCCCGTGCCAAACAGACCCGCACCGTGATTATCAGCGTGTGTTGCATTCAGCTCCTTGCCTACACGTATTTGACCATTCATAGAAATCCTATCTGGAGTCGAGATGAGACGCTCTGGCCTGCCACGTACGCATGCGAGCCGCGGGGTACGTCAACCTTAACCAATCTGGGGGCCTTGTATTTGCGCCAGGGCGAGCTGGCCAGGGCTCGCGAGCTGTTTGTGCAAGTTCTCGGCTACATGCCTCATAATTACGTTGCGCGCAATAATCTGGGTGTCATCTATATACAGCAGCACGATTATGCACGCGCCATGCTTGAGCTGCGCAAAGCGCTGTGGGAAAATCCTGGGTATGCAAATGCGCATTACAACCTGGCGCTCTGCTACACACGGCTCGACCCTCCGGACTATCGTCGGGCAGCTCAGCATCTTCAGCTAGCTCGTGCCTACCATCATCCCATACCACAATCAGTAATTCAAGAGATTGAGCAACATGGAGTCGAGGTCCCTCATCCCTAGGGGCGCTGGTGCTATAGCTCGCCGACGAACTATTTGCTCGTAGCACCAAGGCGCCATTATGTGCTTGCGGTTTGTTACAGAATCGCGGTCAGCGGACCGCCCGTTGGTGGACAGGACCTAGCGATCTTCAATCGCCGGGAATTTCATGATGACTTTCGTCCAGTCTTGAAGGCTTCTGACTTCGATGGTTCCCTGATTATAGGAGATAATCTGATAGGCGATAGGAAGGCCAAGGCCAGTGCCGCTATCCTTTGTTGTGTAGAAAGGCTCAAAGATGTGCTCGATTTCACTTTCACGGATTGTGGAGCCGGTATTGGCAATCTCAACAGTAATGGATTTGCCTTTCTTATCGCGTTCATCGAAATATGTGCGCAGGATAACGGTACCCTGGGGCGGGGTGGCTTCGAAGGCATTAAGGATAATGTTCAGAAACGCCTGGGTGATTTTATCGGCCTGTAGCCTGCAGAAGGGAAGGATGCCGTAGGTTTCCCTGATTCTGAAATCGCAATTATTCTCGGAGCCGAAGCGGCTTTTACAGAGGGAGAGTGCTCCGGCAAGGAGCTGGTTGACGTCGCACGGTACGGGCCGCGTGGACTCGGGCTGGGAGAAGTCAAGAATAGAGCGAATAACTTTTTCCAGGCGGTCAACCTCTCGGATGATCTGGCTGACGTAATGTTTCTCCTTTTCGCCTTCTGCGAAATCTTCCGCGAGAAGCTGGGCCATGCCTCTAATGGAGCTGAGGGGATTGCGAATTTCGTGGGCAATGCCGGTGGCAAAGGTTCCAATGGCTGCCAGGTGGTCGGCGCGTTGCATCTGTGTGTGGAAGGATTTCAACGCCGAAAGGTCTCGGAAATTTAGGACGCAGCCGAAGGGATTTCCCGACTTGTCCTTCAGGAGGGAAGTTGATACGGATAGGGAGTAGGTTTCTTGGCGGGGAGAGGTGAATAGGATTTCTCGCGACGATGTTGGGCGTTGCTCTTTGATAATGTCAGAGAGTATCTCGTAAAACGCACCCTCCTCGTCCCATTTTTTCACGATCTCCAGCAGGTTACGTCCGACCGTAGTATCCACGGAGCTACACAATACCTTTTCCGCTGCGGAGTTCATGGTCGTAATATTGCCCCGGATGTCGGTGGTGATCAGCCCGCCAGAGAAGCTTTCAAGAATATATCGGTTGCGCTCCTGGAAGATATCGTTGAGATAGTCGATCATGGTGTTGAAGCTCTTGCCGAGCTCGCCAATCTCGTTGGCATAGGGGATTTCGACCTTGAGCGAGAGGTCGCCCGTGGTGATAGAACGGGCGGTTTCTGTCATGCGCCTGATCGGATAAATAATCGAGTAGGCGAGGCCCATACCAAATGCCAGGGCAACAATAGATACCACGAGCGAGAATAATAGAATCCTGATGGCTACGAGATCGAGCACCGACTTAAGAGCCGGATTGTCGGTGTTGCTGGCGTAGTAATTTGCCACCTGATAGTTCAAAATCCCCACGCCAATGGTGAAGAGGACAACCAGCGTGGGGATGGCGATTACCAGACGCAGCCGGCGGCGCTCGATCTGCTTCACATCGTGCATCAAGGATTCAGAGGGCCGTAGCTGGTCAGATTGTTCCTTTGGCTCCGGACGCTTCAGCAGGCGCTTATTCACCACGGGAACAGGACCTCCGTCAGATAGAAATAGGGGCGTATTGCAATACGTCTCTACTACATCCGGATCCGCGTAAAGCACGGTAGCACGAAGAGTATTTTTTTCCTGCTGTTTTTTTCAAAACAACAACCTTTTGTTTATGGAAAAAAAGCGATGGAGTCAATAAGATTGTGAATGTTGCGCATGTCTGCAGGGACAGATTATAATCTGTCCCTACATCAGCATTTTGAAGGAGGAGGTGTTTCGAATCTGCTTGGGAAGACGCCAGCGCATGCTCCTGGTGGGCGAGCGCATGCATCAACCTCGCGAGGTGAAAGAACGCGAGGGAATGAGATCAATGTTGAGCCGGACGGTCTTAAATTATCTCGAACGCTGATGTGGGGAGGTAGCCGCTTTGGCCGCTGCGCAACCGAATGCGCGCCCAGCCGTCTTCAGATTGCTCCACGAGGCGCACCTTAGTTCCAGCAGGTAATTTCAGAATACCACTGAAGCTCGTGCTCGGTCCGCTCCGGGCGCTCGTCTCTTGCATGACCACAGCTTCTTTCACAGCAAGTGTTTCGTATAGTTTGACACCGAAGAAGCATGCCACAAAGAACAGCAGTACTGCACTGATGCAAGCTGCACGTTTCCAGACGCGGTGCCATGCGGCTCTGTGAGCCAGGAATACCCACAACATTGCAGTGACAAACAGAAGATAGACCAGATCCAGCGCAAGCGTCAATTCGTTCATTGTGAATGCCTCTTTGACTTGATACAATGGGCGCAGGAGTATAAAGATGCGTGGGCGGTTTATGGCCGGAGCAATCTCGGCCAGATTCTCCTGTGCGTCTGCATCGCGCGGGTCGAGCTGCAGGGCACGTTCGTACATTAGAACTGCGGGGCCTGGTCGGTGGAGCTGGGCATATGCATTGCCAGTGTTATAATAGAGCACCGGGTCTACAGTGCCTTGGGACAGGAGCTGTTCGTACAGGGCGAGTGCCTCTTCATATTTATTTTGCTTGTAGAGTGCATTAGCTTTAGCAAAGAGGCTGTGAGCAGATTGGTCATCTGTCTGCATAGCTGCGGTGGTCTCGTTGCTCGCACTCGCACCCCCGGCAAGCAGGCCGATCATCAAGATAAAAAGTGCATACCAACGCATGTAGCTCTCTCCCTGGGTTGAACCCGGGTGTTATGGCGATTGGCGCAATAGCTTCTCCATCTGGTTGATCAGGCGCAGGGATGCCTGATACGCGGCACGCATCTCATCGGCTGAGTGCTGTGTGGCTTTGGCATAGCGGGCGCTATCGGATTCATCAAGCAGCGCTGCGATCTGTTTATAAACCTCAGGGCTGATGCCTTTTTCCGCAAGTGCATCTACGATGTCGTCAGTGGTCAGCCCGGCGGTCTGACGATTCAACTTATCCGCAAGATAGCCGCGCAGTGCATTGGCGAGCTCAGCAAAGAATTGATCGTGATTGTGCTGACGCAAGAATTTCGCTGCAGTGTTGAGACGTCTGGCCGCAATGCCACGTGCTTTGAGCTTTCTGGCTCGGCCAAGGTCGCTTTCCATCATCTCACGGCGGCGTTTTATCCAGAATCCGAGCGCCAGCGCACCGAGTGGAATCGCCTGTAACAGCAGAAATGGCGTCTCTTGTATTAGCAGTTTGTACTGAGTAGCGCCGGTGAATCCGCGGGTTTTGATGTAATTAATCTCTCGTCCGAGTTGGACAACTTCCTCAGGCTTTGCTTGTTCGCTGGGGCCCACGACAACCGGCATCGCAGGAGTCTTGCCTGGCGTGATCTTAAGGGCGACTTCTTTGGTTGTGAGCGTTCTGTATTGCTCTGTCTCAGGATTAAAAATTGTGTAGTCGATCGGGGGAATGATCTGGATACCGGTTTTCATGGGTCGCAGCACGTACTCAAAGGTTTTCTCACCTCCGAGGTTGTCCCCAACGATGCGCGGCTTTGCCGTGGCCTTCGACTCGTAGAGCTGAAAACCGTCCATAGGCGGCAGCTTCGGCTCGGCAATTGCCTCAACATATCCCGTCCCATCGAATTCCAGGTTAAGAGTAATCAGGTCGTCCTGCGACGCCGCCGTTCTATCGACCTTAGCCTCAAGTCTATACTGGCCTATGGTTCCA
>CAZVVA010000234.1:0-5055 GCA_964630455.1 uncultured Candidatus Sumerlaeota bacterium | reverse complement strand
CTCAAGTCAGGTCTAAAGTATCACGCAGCAAAGCAGATATGAGAACCTTAGCTACGGCATTAGAAAGCTATGCTGTAGAACACACCAAATATCCCATTGATGGCTCAAGACCCAGTGACGGGAGCCTGTTCTGGTATGTACCTAATGCTATTACTACCCCTATAGCTTTCATCTCGTCGGCTAGAATAGTCGACCCGTTCCGTATAGCAATAACGGGTACGCCCGTTGGTTATCGCCGCTATCGTTATCGCAACTTTTCCTATACTTATGGCGCAGTTAAAGCAGGTGTTTATGAGACGATTTATGGAGCCTGGGAACTGATGGGTAACGGCCCTGACAGAAGTGCCGGACCGTTCATTTACAAAACCATGAGCGGCCACACAATGGAGCTAACCCTTCCTTATGACCCTACAAATGGAACAGTCAGCGCCGGGAATCTTATCAGATCCCAAAGGTATACTGAAGGCATGGCGCCAGTGTGGGGCCCATAAGATAGCTAGCGCCAAAGGGCTTATTTAGTCATTCAAGAAATCGGGGGTGTCTTTGTCGAGACACCCCTTTTTATTATCCACTTTTTAAAAGGAAACAGTCCGCGAAAACGATAAAAGCGTATTTAACAAAAAATGAGTAATAAAATAAGATAAGGCTACTGACCGTTGAAAATTCCGGACTTGACTTATTTAAACCACAGATGAACGCGGATAAACACTTAAGCATTATTGTCTTATTGTTCCTTCTTATTTGTGCGCCATAAGAATTTATGACGATCTCTTTTTGTTATGTTATGTTCTCTTTATAATCCAGGGCGGGAGCGGCGATCGCCTCGGTAAAAGCTTGATTCTCCTCCTCAACTCTCTCATTATTGTTTGAATCCAAGGCAAAACAAACGCAATTGATTGTGGTGATTATTTTCAAAAACGCTAAGACGAAACTCCCGCAGCGCGTTCCCGAATACTCTAGCAAGAAGTGCCAGCGACCTTGCACGACGTTGCTCGACCCTCACTGAGTTTTTAAAAGGAAGGCATTCATGGAAGTCATTTTGTTGCTTTTGATTCTTCTGCTTCTGGCACCGGGAGTGTTTGTCACGCTGATCGTGCCGATTCTCTTCCTTCTCGGCCTTTTCCTCATGACCCAACTCTTTGTTCACTCAATGGCCTCGCTCGTGCTGGTTCCGCGGTCGCTGATCCAGATTGCGACGAACCGAGTGGTGAAGCGGAATCATGCACTGGAACATGCCACCGTGAATGTGCTGGAGCAGCGATTTGGCAAGTCGCGCGTGGCTGGCTATGCAGTGCGCGATGGCTACAAGCTGATTGCCCCGCAACCCATCCCACCGGAGATTGTTCTGCAAGCAGCCCAGGAAGGCCTGGAGCGGCTCCAGCGGGGCGAGCGAAATCTCGCCATCCACACGCGCTGCGGCACCTCGCTCCTCGTCTCCAACTTCCTCTTCTCTCTGCTCTTTATCTTGCTCCTTGTTGCATCACACCGCTTTAACTTGATGACCATTCTAATGGCCATCCTGCTGGCTTTCGTGTTAGGCAGGCCATTAGGGCTGATGGTGCAGAAGTATCTGACCACCAGCACCGACGTAAAGAATCTCTATATCAGCGACATTGATGTCGAGTATCAGAGCACGCATCCCGTGCTGGCGCTGTTCCAGCCGCTGCGCTACCACATTCGCACAGGGTATTACGAGCGGGCAGAACGCAGGAAGAAAGCCTTGCTGAGTGATAAATTCGGAAAGTGAAATCGTGAAATGAAGCATTGGGGGCGTATTTTGATTAGGGACTGCCACAAAGCCGCAGAGGCACAGAGATTTTCAAGCATTGTATCTTTTTACTCTGTGTCTCCGAGCCTCGGTGGCTCAACTACCGCTGCTGCCAATTTCATGCAACACAAGTAGGACACTATGAAGTGGAATACCAGCCATCACAAAGATAGCTAACGTATAGCTTTATCTGGGGGGGATTTCGTCGTTGCCCGGGCATTCGCGCCGCAACTCCTCCCATGCCTGTTCAGATTCGGCCTCATCAAGGCCTTCGGGCAGACCAGCAAACAAGAAACGCTCGAACATCCGCTGCCATCCTGTCCAGAGATCTCCACGCTCGCGCGCCTTCTCTGTGGTCTCTTTGTACGTGCTCAGGTACGCGTCAACATAGTCCGCATAGTGCAGCAGCAGTGCCTCTATCGTCTTGGGCCGCCGCGGTGAACCCCACTCCTTGTGCCCATGGTGGCTGAGCAGAAGATGCAGGAGCATAATTCGGGTCTCCTGCGGAAAATCCGGGATCCCATCAATCTTTTTCTCAACCAGGCAAAACCCGATTGTAATGTGACCAAGCAACCGCCCAACACTCGTATACCGGATCGCCCGCCGATATGCGAATTCATGAATCTTCCCCATGTCGTGAAGTAGCACACCTGTAGTCAGCAGATCGCGATCATACGGCTGGTAGAGCTCACCAATCGCGAGAGCTACGCGTAGCACTGCCAGCGTATGCTCTAGCAGCCCTCCGATATATGCCTGATGCATAGACATCGCCGATGGCGCACGCGAAAACGCATCCAGAAACTCCGCATCCTCGAAAAACGACTTGAGCAATGCCTTGAGGTGCGGCGTCTTGACCGACTCAACCGCCTTGCGCAACTCTCCGTGCATCTCCTCCACCGACCGCTTTGAGTGCGACAAAAACTGCTCTATCTCAATCTTATCCTCCGCTAATTTTTCTACTGAACGCAGCGTGAGCTGAAGCTGATTATTGTAAATCCCAACGTCGCCGGAAATCTTGACAAAATCTTCCGCCTTAATCTCGCCTCGCAAGAACTTCCCCGCATTCTCCCACATCACCGCCTGCACCGTACCGCTCTTGTCCTGCAGCACGAGAGTCACGTACATCTCCCCGCTTCGCTTTTGCCGCTTCTCCAGTGATTGGATCAGATAAACCGACTTCACCGGTGTGCCTGGCTCAAGCTCGGAAATCTTTATGTGCTCCATGCTTCTCTCCTTAAACTTTCTGGACGCGATGTGTAAGGGATTTCGGAAACAGAATAAGGCATAAACAAAGCAGTTCGAAGTTAGAATAAAAATTCTATCGAAACAATTTCGCACAATGCAAGCAGAATAATATATATATATCGGCAAGTTTCCGCAACTACTTAAGAATTTAATTGGTCAGACAGAAAACCCGCTGAATCATAACCTTTCGTCCGCATCTTGGCTCTTCAATGCCCGGGCAGTTTTTTCATGTGCTCATCGACAGAACGCCCCTATCGCAAAATTCGAAAGAAAATGTTGACTTCCCAATTTCAACTCCTTATTCCAAAAGGGTTAATTAAGGAATTAGAATAGGAGACCTTAGAAATGCGTAAGAGAATACCTGTGTTTCGAAAAATTGTATCCCCAATAATTGTTATGCTTCTAGCCGGCCTCATGTCATTTGTAGCGCAAGCCCAAACATTAGAGTGGGCAAAACGAGCTGGCGGGAGCTCTCATGATTATGTTGATTCCATCACCGCGCTTTCAGATGGGAGCACATTGACATTGATTACCGGTGCCTATTGGGGCACCTCTACCTTTGGCCCTGGCGAAAGTAGCGAGACAACTCTACCTGCTGCCGGTGGATACTATGATATTTTCATTGCAAAATATAATGGTGACGGGACTCTGGCCTGGGCAAAATCCGCAGGCGGAAGTGGCGACTATGACTGGAGCCATGGCATCGCTGCACTGTCCGATGGCAGCTCAGTGGTTACTGGAAGGTTCGATGCAGCCGCTACATTTGGCCCGGGTGAAAGTGCTCAGACAAATCTCACTTCGGCAGGCAATGGTGATATCTTCGTTGCAAAATATAATGCAGACGGCACGCTTGCCTGGGCAAAGCGCGCTGGAAGCAGCGATTACGAGAGGGGTCTGGCAGTCACCGTGCTCTCGGACGGAAGTGCAGTGGTTACCGGCGCTTTCCGTGGTACCGCCACCTTCGGCCCGGGTGAAGGTGGGCAGACAAACTTAACGTCGGCTGGCTACAATGATATTTTTATTGCAAAGTACAATTCAAATGGAACGCTGGCCTGGGCAAAACACGCTGGTGGCACCTCGGAAGATCAGGGCAATGGCGTTGCCGTACTCTCAGATGGCAGCGCACTGGTCACCGGACAGTTCAACGGTTCTGCAACCTTTGGGCCTGGCGAGAGTGCGCAGACAGTTCTTAGCTCTGCTGGCGCGAGTGATATTTTTATCGCAAAATACAATTCGGACGGGACACTGGCATGGGCAAAACGGGCTGGCGGAAGCTCCAGTAATCAGGATATCGGTACATCTATCGCCGCGCTCTCAGATGGCAGCTCATTGGTTACCGGAATTTTCTGGGGTACGGCAACATTTGGGCCAGGTGAAAGCAGTCAGACAAATCTTACCTCTGCCGGCCTCTACGAGATTTTTGTTGCAAAATACAGTTCCGATGGAACCCTTGCCTGGGCAAAACGCGCAGGGGGGACCGACACTGATCGTGGCAATTCCATCTCCGCGCTCTCCGATGGCAGCGCATTTGTCACCGGCTATTTCAAAAGTACTGCCACCTTTGGCCCGGGCGAAAGCGGGCAGACAAATCTCAGCTCTTCCGGCTCTTATGATATTTTTATCGCAAAATACAATTCCGACGGCACGCTAGCGTGGGCAAAGCGTGCAGGGGGAACTGGCGATAAAGACATGGGCGAATCTATTGCTGCGCTCTCTGATGGGAGAGCAGTGTTTACCGGCACATTTAATGGTTCTGCAACATTTGGCCCGGGGGAGAGCGGACAGACAGTTCTTACTTCTGCTGGCTGGGGAGATGTCTTTATCGCAAAATATTCACCCCTTTCTGTAACTCCTACGCCGACCCCTTCCCCTACACCTACAGTGACTCCTTCTCCTACGCCAACACCTACTGCGACCCCAACTCCCACCCCGAGCCCAACTCCTTCGCCGACGCCAACATCCACACCGACACCATCTCCTACGCCAACGCTAACACCAACTCCGACCCCAAGTCCGACGCCGACCCCGACGCCAACTATGAC
>CAZVVA010000233.1:0-5059 GCA_964630455.1 uncultured Candidatus Sumerlaeota bacterium | reverse complement strand
GGTACTGCTTGATCCGCAGAAGCTCATGACTGCAATTGCTGCGGGCACACCGCCAGATCTCATCTGGCAAGATCGTTTTACGATAAGCGGATGGGCAGCCCGCGGTGCCTTTCGTTCGCTAAACGATCTGATGGAGCGTGACGGCATTGATCCTGCGGATTTTTACCCTGCCTGCTGGAATGAAGCAACCTACCAGGGGGAACTCTATGGGCTACCATGGGATACCGATTGCCGCGGCTTGTATTATAACCGCGAGATCTTTCGCGAGGCCGGACTCGATCCAAATCGCCCACCGCGCAATTGGGACGAGCTGCTCGACTACGCCTTGAAGTTGACTAAAAAACGCAAGGGCTACCTTGAACAGATCGGCTTTGCGCCCAATTACGGCAATGCCTGGCTCTATCTTTACGGCTGGTCGAACGGTGGGAAGTTCATGAGTGCTGACGGCACGCACTGCACCTTGAATGACCCGCCCATCGTAGAAGCGCTGGACTGGATGACAGAGTTCTACGATGCGCTTGGCGGGAGAGCTGAGGTCATGGCAGGTTTTGAGCGTGGCACTGGCCTCGGCATTGCCACTGATCCCTTTGTCACTGGCAAGCTAGCCATGATCATTGACGGCAACTGGGCACTGGATAACATTGCGCGCTATCGGCCGGACCTGGATTTCGGCGTAGTACCACCTCCCCCGCCCGAAGGGAAAACGCCGCTCACCTGGTCTGGTGGATTTGCCATGGTGATTCCCAAGGGTGCAAAGCACGTCGAGGAAGCATGGAAGCTGGCCAAGTGGCTAACGTTTCTCGAAGGGCGTCTCTATGAAGGCAACGCCCAAACGCGCTACAATGCCTCCGTTGGAAAGCCCTTTTACATTCCGCGCCTGACTGCCCTGCGCAGCGTGAACAAGGTTATTTTTCAACACTTTCCTCCCCCTAACGAAAACATAAGGCAGGCCATCGAGACGTTTCTTCAGCTTATGGAGGTCAGCAGGTATCGGCCTGTCACACCTGTCGGCCAGATGCTCTGGGACGAACATGCCCGGGCCATTGACAATGCAACCTTCCATGAGATGAGCGCCAAAAACGCGCTGGATCTTGGGACGCGACGCGTCCAAGAAGAACTCGATAGGCTGATTCACCCAAAGCCGTATCCACATCTGAATTGGAACGTGGTGCGGCTGATTGCGTTTGGCCTGATCATGACAATTCTACTTTTTGCCATACGTGCAGTAGTGCTGATAATGAGGGGCAATCGGATGTACCGCCAGGAGGCGTTTGCAGGGCTGCTGTTTGCCTCGCCATGGCTCATCGGATTTGCGGTGCTCTGGGCCGGCCCCATGTTCATCTCCATAGTGCTAAGTTTTTGCCAGTATGATGTTGTTCATCCGGCAAAGTTCGTCGGGCTGGATAATTTTATCAAGATGATCGGCTTTCACTTGAGCCAGAATAACGGCGCCTCAGTAGTAACGCCCAATGACGCCTTCTTCTGGAAAAGCCTCTGGAATACTATTTATATCACTGTCATTGGAGTGCCGCTGGGCATGATCATCGGACTAACGATTGCCATGCTGCTCAACACCGAGGTTCGCGGCATTGCCGTATATCGCACGCTCTATTATCTGCCAGCGATTGTACCGATTGTTGCCACCGCCATTCTCTGGCTATGGCTCCTTAACCCCCAGGTCGGCATTGTAGCAATCGGCTTGCGCGGAATTGGCTTGCCCAGCCCGAATTGGTTCTGGAGCCAGAAGTGGGCAAAAGCCGCCTTGATCTTGATGCTGCTCTGGCAATCCGGATCCAGTATGGTGATCTGGCTGGCGGGCCTCAAAGGAATTCCGCGCCACCTATACGAGGCGGCGGACATTGACGGGAGCAACTGGTGGGCTAAATTCCTGCACATCACTCTTCCCATGTTGTCGCCATACATATTCTTCAATCTTATTATAGGCACTATCGGGTATTTTCAAATTTTCACGCAGGCATACGTGGTCAGCAACCCTCCAACTGTTGGCCCTGCCGACTCGTTGCTCTTCTTCGTCTACTATCTCTTTAACAATGCCTTTTCGTACTTCAAGATGGGATATGCCTCAGCCCTGGCCTGGGTGCTGTTTGTGATCATTTTTGCATTAACGCTCCTTCAGATCAAGCTGGCGCCTAAATGGGTATTCTACGAGGGCGAGGGAAAATAAGATAGTGAAAGCAAAACAATTCACACGCAGAGCACTTCTTCTCACCGTCATTGTCGTTGGCGCATTAGTTTTCATGGCGCCGTTTCTCTGGACCATCGCAACGTCGCTGAAAACAGATCAGCAGGTTCAAGACATTTCGTCTATTGGGCGCATTATGATCCCCTGGCCTGTGGCGTGGCAGAATTATGCGAAGGCACTGACCTACATGAACTTCTTGCGCTGCTTTCTCAATACCGTGTACGTCACACTGCTCAGCATCGCTGGCACGGTCGTCTCATGTTCCCTCGTAGCCTTTGCATTTGCGCGGCTGCGCTGGCCCGGTCGCGATGCCGTTTTCCTGATTGTCTTGAGCACGATGATGTTGCCGGTTCAGGTTACCATGATCCCGGTGTTTCTTATCTTTTCCAAGCTCGGCATGGTCAACACGCTGAAGCCACTGTGGCTTCCCACCTTTTTCGGCACAGCATTTTTTATTTTTCTGCTCCGCCAATTCTTCCTCACGATCCCGCGCGATCTGGAAGACGCTGCCAAGATTGACGGGTGCGGCTACCTCAGGATTTTCTGCAAGATCATGCTTCCGCTGATCAAGCCTGCATTGACCGCCGTAGTAATTTTCCAGTTCATGTGGACGTGGAATGATTTTCTGAACCCTCTCATCTATATTACTACTAACAAAGATCTCATGACCCTGACCATCGGCCTTCAGTCGTTCAACCACCTCCATGGCACTGAGTGGAGCCTGCTGATGGCAGCCTCTGTGATGATGACCATTCCGGTTATCCTCGTCTTCTTCTTCGCGCAAAAATACTTCATCCAGGGAATTACACTCACCGGATTAAAAGGCTAAGAGATGTGCCGAAAGTCCGCGGGAAGGTAAAGGGGGGCGACAATTCTAATTTTGCTGCTGCACCAGCATATGCTCTCAGAACTACGAATTCTTCAGGGAAAGCCGTGCCATCTCGGGGCCGAGGTCACGGTGCAAAACAGTTTGATCAACGGCCTGCTTCAATTCCAGTATCTATTTCATATATTCTCAGGCGGGCTTGATTTAAGCTAAAGGTTTTGACTTCTTTCAGAGTGTATTGCTTGGCAAATTCATCTTTTAAGTAGGCATTGTATACGGGTACGTAGGCAAGAATATAGATGTATCGTCTTCCTGCCCTCAGCTCGGGAATCTCGGGATACCTGGGCATTTCGAAATCCATTCCGTAGAGGTACTGATTAAAAGGGTAATCGCCAATTATTTTGGCCTCTGCATAATTCTCTTTAATATACTCAGAGGCCTGTTTGATTAACATCAAGTTATCTATATATTCGAGATTGTCTCCAAGACTTATGTCATGGTGCTTATGAACCTTCATGAATGTTATGGGCAAATAATTATATATACGGGGATGCAGGTTGATCAGAGAATAGACGAGAATCAGGCCGAAAATGCAGTAGGCAAATCTTCTTCCAACCATTTTGAAAGTGCAATACGTAGCCAAAATAAATAGCGGCGTGTAAAATGGAAAGTAATATCTTGGAATCCTTAAGTTCACTAAGGCTAAATAAGCAGCGAGAAGGAGGCCCGAAGCCACGTATAGAAACACCAAACGAATCACCTGGCGTTTTCTACATGCAGCAAGATCGCTTTCATCTGCTTTATGCAGACTTTCCTTCTTGAAAACTTTTCTTAAAAGGAGAACAAGAGAATACAGCAAAGGTGGGATCATTATGTAATAGACCCCATACCCGCTAAAAGTGAATCGCATCTGCCTATACAGATTGCGGACAAATTCGTACAGACTCACCGCGAACTGCCTGTGGTGACTATACACTTCCGAACTCAGGAGCACACCAGAAATACTGTAACGTGCAAGAATAAAAACCAGTAGAACCAGCAGAGGAATAAGAACAGCCATCCAACTTTTTATTGTGTCACTTGCTCTTATACCCTTTCGCTGACTGGTCACAGTCCTATGCAACTCGGCAAGAATAATCGGCAAATAAAAGAGCACTGCATAGCCCTTCGTCATAAGAAGACCGGCCCCTGTCAGAGTGAACGCCAAGCGTCTTCCAATGATATAGTAGAAGTAGCATGCCGTGGTAAATAACGTAAGGGGCAGTTCGAGGCTAATCTGAGTTGACTGGGAAAAGTAAATCGGATTGAAAAATATCAAAAGAGCAGATATGAGCCCGACCTCTAATCCAACAAGATATTTGCCTAATCTATAAACATAATAAAGGTTCATTGCTGAACAGAACATTAATAAAACGTGAAACAACTCAATTTTGAGAATGTTCTGCGAAAACAATCCCCAGAATTTCCATAAAACCGCGACGATAACATAGATTAACGTAGGGTGGCCGGGATCAGGATAATCCGTAATAAATGGATTCGGGAAGTGAAC
This sequence comes from uncultured Candidatus Sumerlaeota bacterium, assembly GCA_964630455.1. Lineage (GTDB taxonomy): Bacteria > Sumerlaeota > Sumerlaeia > MWCT01 > JAUWMI01 > JAUWMI01. The sequence continues at coordinate 481 of CAZVVA010000233.1, read as the reverse complement.
GTAAACATGCTCGGCAAAAGGCATGACGTAGGCCTTCGCATCCCAGTATTCGCCAATGTGAATAAACCATACCTGGAAAATCATGAAAAAAATGAAGAAGAGCAGTGCAACGAGAATCTCATTGCGAATCGCAAAGCTCTTCGACTTTTCACTCCTAGCGTCACCGTCTGTGTTCATCGCTGAAAGCGCCACCATATCAGTAGTTCTTTTTCAGTTGCGCCCATTCGTGCAACTTTCTTCACCTCGACCAATTCCTGTGGGGTTAAACAGAATATAAAACGCTTTTTCTGACGAGAATTGCTGAACTCAACGGCTGAGGTGCCGCCTCGCATCATTACCATCAGGCAGCTACTCAATAAATGGTGTGAAGTAACTATCGCGGTCTTCTTGCGGAACAGGTGGTGTGCGGTGAATTGGTAGGGTTACAATAAAGGAAGTTCCATAGTCCGGTTCCGACTGGCACTCGATCTTCCCCCCGTTT
>CAZVVA010000232.1:0-5203 GCA_964630455.1 uncultured Candidatus Sumerlaeota bacterium | reverse complement strand
CCTCAATGTAGCACATCATTGTTTCTTACATCCACTGGCTCATTTTCCAACAGATTAGATCCATTCTTGCGATTTGCTCGCTCCGTTCTTTCTGCATGCTGAAAACCATATTGCAGAAATCCCCAGAAGTGGGCAACTGAAACATCTCTAATCACACCACTTTCCCCTTGCGAAACAGGTTTTTGCCGGGAATTATTACGTCCATTTACATGAAGGAAATCATGCAAATGCCAAGCTGGAAAGCCATCTTCTTTGATCTTGATAATACCCTCTGGGATCATACGAAGGCCCAGGCTGCAGCCATTCGCGCCTTGTGCCAGAGCGTCGAGTTGTGCTTTGAGACATTCTACACGATTTATCGTGTGCATAATCAGGCTGTTTGGGATTTATATCTTGCCAACCAGATCAGCCTCAGCGACATGCGCATTCAACGATTCGAACGCTCACTGCACGTGCTGGGACTCACAACACTTGATGCGCAGCAACTGAGTACTACATATCTCTCACTATACGCAGGCGAATGCCACCTTATGCCACATGCCGTCACCGTGGCCGAGCAATTGGCTGCGCTTTGCCGGCTGGGCATCATTACTAATGGCGCACGCGATGTTCAAACTCGTAAAGTAAAAACCTCTCCTCTTGCCCCCTTTATCTCCTACATCATCTCATCCCAGGATGCCAACCTTTTAAAACCCAGTCCTGGTATCTTTCACTGCGCTCTGAGAACCGCAGCGCTTGCCCCTTCCGACGTTCTCTACGTTGGCGACTCATACAGGGAAGACGTCATTGGCGCAAAAGGGGCCTCTCTTGCAGTGGTCTGGTATAATCCAACACAAGCCCTGCGCCCGCCTGGGCCCGAATCTCCTGATTTTGAGATTCATACCTTGCAGGAACTGCTTCCTGGTCGTGGAATAGTGGACTAGCCGAGGGCTTCATTACGAAACATTCGGTGACAGAACAACTGGAAGGGCGCGCAACATCCATAACAGCGCGGATTATAGCTTTTCTTCGGTAATCGGAGCTTGAATCTCGTGCAGGCGCTTCAGCGCAGCATTCAGCTGCTTCACCTTGTCCCGGTATCCCAGAAACGTGCTCTTGAATCCGAAGATGATAATGTCTTTCATTTCGTCCAAGCTGAAATGCAGGTGTTTTGCTGCCAGATATAGCTCCTTGGTGACTGTCGTATCTGACATAAGCCGATTGTCGGTGTTCAAAGTAACGCGCAGGCCGTAGTCGTAGTAAAACCGCAGTGGGTGATGCTTGTAATCAGAAACCACCTTGGTATGGACGTTGCTTGATAGACAAATCTCAAGCGGTACACGGTGATCGTTGATGTAATTCAGCAAATCACCATCTTCCTTTAAACGCGTTCCATGGCCTATCCGGTGTGCGCCGCAGTAATGCAACGCCTGGCTAATGCTTTCCGGGCCGTAGCTCTCCCCCGCATGTGCGGTACAGTTAATATTATTATTCAGAATGAGGTAAAATGCCTCACGATGTTTCTTCGCCGGATAATTCTCTTCAATCCCCGCAAGATCAAAGGCCACCACACCACGAAATTTATACGCCAAACACAGCTCTGCCAGTTCAATTGAGACATCCGGACTGATGTCGCGCATTCCACAGAGAATCACTCCCGTTTTGACTCCGAAATCCTTCTCCCCTTGTTTCAGCCCTTCGAGCACTGCCTCGACAACGTGTGTCAACTTCGAGCCCTTGCGCACATGAAGGATCGGCGAATAGCGTACTTCGATATACCAGACGTTCTCTTTCGACACGTCTTCTACCAATTCATACGCCACCCGCCTTAACGACTCGGTATCTTGCATCACCGACAGGGTTACTTCAAACGCCTTCAGATAATCCTCAAGGCTCTTGCAATGGTCTCCCATCAGCACCAGCTGCTTCAGCTTATCTGGATCCTCTGCCGGCAACTTAATCTTGTGCTGTTCCGCCAACTCGAGAATCGTACTGATGCGCAGCGATCCATCCAGATGACAGTGCAGGTCTGTTTTGGGTAACTGACGCAAAAATTCTTCAGTCAATTTCATACTTGCGCGACTTTTCTCCAAGATTTAGAAGACCAATACCTTTTCCTGATCTCGGCACTAGGGGCTCAAAATGAGAAATATTCCGCCTTCCCCCTAAACCTATTTAAACTGGATATTTAGCCCTATGACTCTTTCCAGGTCAAGCAAATTATCATTCCCCTCGCCTCTATTATGTTCGCCATCCTCGTTTCAACTTCATAAGATGCACCACCGCACATGTCTCAGAGAACCAGACGCAACCGCGTCTCGTTGTTGGCCACATTTTGCTTTATCCTGAACCGCAAGCCCATCGCCAATGCGAAACTGCATGATTACCCAAATGGAAATTCCGAATGACTTCCGCCAAGGGAATTGCGAATCCCACGTACGCCGTTCCGCATTTCCATCCGCAACCCATAGAGGGCCTTGATCAGTGAGAACTTGAAACACTTCTCAAAGTCCTCACACTGATAACACTGACTACGCTCCTCGTAGTCAGACACTTTGTCTTCGAAAAAGTGGCCAAACCGTACGCCAAAACACTCCTTCATAATCCACCTCTCCTCCATGGTAATTTCATGTACCACGCCAGGTCTTCATGGCATTTCCGAAGCCCCGCGTCGAGTCCATCGCCACGAGCCGCTAGATGAAACTGCTCTCGACTTAAAAACCGTAGTTCCCTTTTATAAGAAACACCTTCATCCGGCCTTTCGTATGCTGGCGATGTATGATCACCGTGGCATTGCACATGCGCAGCTCAGCCGGGCATTCCTCACAGCCCTCCCCTCGTGCACAGGGTGTTGCCAGCTTCAGTCGCTTCGCATTCGCTGGTGCAGCTACCGTACGAATACGCTCAAGAGCTGCCGGAACATCTGTGACGATCTTATGCGTTGACGCTACAATAAAGACGTGACGTGGCCCGAAAATCTGTGCCGCCACTCGGTTCCCAATCCCGTCCACATTCACCAGCTGACCGTCTTCAGTAATCGCATTGGTACTGGTGATGTAATATTCTGCGGTCAGGCCTGCCCGGCGCAGTTGCGTTGACTCTTCTGCTGAAAGTCCCTCGGCATACTGATCAAAAACCCGTAGCTTGCGCTGCCTCAGGGCATCAAGAAGCCCGATTTGCTTAACCGTGGTCGAGCCGCCCAATCCAACGGTCGCATTGTCCGGAAGCGCGGCGAGCACTGCTTTGCACGCCTCCGCGGCCTGCTCGAAATACTCCGTTACAATATTATTTCCCTCAAGCGACGCTCTGACCTTCTCTACTTTACTGGACATGACAATTATTGACCCTCCTTTGTGCCTAAGCCTCACTATATCGCCTGCGGAAGCACGTGCTATCGCTTTGCTCACGTTCCCGCTTATACTTGATTTCCTGCGCGAGACAGCCGTGGATTTACCTTGCCTGCGGCCAGCCTAGGGTACCCGGCCCGCCAGATCCGGTCGCCGCTTCAGCACCTCTCTCGCATACACATAGTCATACAATGTTGACCAATACGACGGCGTACGACGCTTTCCACGAACAAAGAGACCAGCAAGCTTCAGCAGCTTCTGGCCTTGCAACGTCGCCAAGAACAATCCGATAATCCGATCATAGAGCTCTGGCTGCTTCTTCACCAGCGTCACGGCATTTCGCCCATTGATCCGCGCCTTATCGAAAAATTGCTTCGGCGTATACGAGTGACAATGATACGATATCACATCTGGCGCAAACGCCAGCTTCAGCCCTTTCTTCATCAACCTAAATCCCAGCTCCGTATCTTCAAACGAGGCGTCAGTGAAATCCAGGCTAAAGCGATCCTCACGCAGCCATGTGCGATGCATGGAAAGGTCCAACGTGTGAAAGTATTCGTAGCCGATATCGCGGTAATCGGTAATGAGATAATAGAAAAGTGCGGTTTGCGCCACCCAGTGCATAAATGAAGTGCTGAGAACCTCTGGATGCCACCGCGTATGGCCTCGCACCGCATGACCAGGGCTTGCCTCATGATGGCGAAGATGCCCTGCAAAATGCTCCGGCGTCAGCACAACGTCATCGTTTAAAAACAGCAGAATTTCGCCCTGCGCTGCATCAATCGCCCAGTTCCTGGCAAATGCAGGCCCTCGCTTCTCAAGACCCTCGTAGCGCACTGGCAGAGCACATCGCGCTTTTAGATCCGCCACCACATCGCGCGTTTCAGCATCCGCGCCGTCATCTACTACGAGCACTTCAAACGACCCAAACGGCACAGACTGCTGCACCATAGACTCCAGACATTGCTTAAGCAGCGTCGGGCGTCGGAATGTTGGGATAATTACCGATAACATTGACATATCTGAAAGCACGAATTCGTAATCAGCGCGCCGTGGGCCATCATCCGCCCCAATCTAGATACAGCGTGCTGCCGGATGTGCTTCTCACTCTCTATATCCTTACTGTGGCAGTCACACACGCCAGTTTCAGCTTGCAAAATCCACTAAAAGTACCTAAAAATAAAGAGTTATTGCGTATTCAAACTGTATTCTTTTAAGTAAAATTCCTTTGCAAAGGCAAGCTTCTTTTGGCCAGAAAAAGCGTTTCTCCAACTGATCGCAAACTAGGCCACGAATGGCGCGACTGGGATGGGACTATTGATCCCCGCCAGGAAGCAACTACGGCGCCTAAATTTCTGTTCACCGCGCTGCTGGGCCTTGTCGGCCTGGGTGCTTTGGGCTGCCTCGTTACCCTTGCTTACATCGTGTTTCTCATGGTTGAAGAACCTGCGCCGCTTATTGCACTGGCGATGGTCGCGCTGCTTGCGGTAATGGGGATAGCCGCAATGCTTATGTTTCTCCTTCTGGTAGGTCTGGTGATCGGAGTTCTCCCGTCAGCGCTCTCGCGTCGGATAATGCCCAAACTTGCCTCTGTCACCATTCTTTTAGGCAAAATAAGCCATGCAATCGGCATCTCGCGCGACCAGCTTGGCAATTCGTTTGTCCAGCTCTCGAACGAACTTACTAAAACGCGCACTAAAGCAATGCCCCGGAAAAAAATTCTTGTCCTGCTGCCCAGATGCCTGGAACGTGAGATTCGAAAGCAAGCCCTTGAGCTGCTCAAGGCACAGGGTTGTGAGTCGGCAATTGCACACACCGGCGAAGCCGCGCGCGATCAAGTTCGCCGCATTAATCCTACGGCCATTGTGGCCGTGGCT
>CAZVVA010000231.1:0-5213 GCA_964630455.1 uncultured Candidatus Sumerlaeota bacterium | reverse complement strand
CACACCTTTGAATTCGTTTGACTCAGGAAAGCCCCATACAGTCAGGCGGACGGGCTTATGAGGGGTTGGCGATTCTGCTGAGGCAGTTGAACAACATGCTGCTGCAAGTAACGCGAGAAGCAGGGCCACGCTTGCCAGCATTCGGTATCGCAAGCCAGGTATCACGCCGATACTTTGCACCATCATCTGTCCCTTTGTTATTCATATTCTGGGTAGGGGCTCAAAATTTTGAGCCCCTACTGCTACGTGATTGCGACGCGCTCCCATTTACCTTTGCGATAGAACCATAGAATAACAACTGAGCGGCAAGCCCAGTCAATAACCGTGGCGAGATAAATGCCTACGATTCCCAGTCCGAACGTAAACGCCAGCACGTAGCCTACCATCACGCGGATAAAGATATTGCCTATAATACCGGTGATCATGGGGCTCAGCGTGTCGCCAGCGCCCCGCATGCCGCCGGCATACGTCATAGCAATGCCAATGAGCGGTTGCTCAAGCGCCGTAATTCGCAAACAGATTACAGCGATCTCCATTACTTCAGGTTCAGGCGCGAATAGGCCGATCAGAGGCCGGGTGAAGGTGAGGAAAATGATCCCCAGAAACGTCATCGTACCTGTTGCGAGAAGCATGCCGTTGCGGAACGAGCGCTTGGCCAGCCCAACCTCCTCCTGGCCCAGGCTCTGGCCGACCAGCGTGGTCGTTGCAATGGCAAATCCAATGCCAATCATCCACGAGATCGATTCAATCCGTATAGTGATGCCGTGCGCAGCCAGTGTAGCGGTGCCCAGCTCTGCAACCATCCGCACAAAAACTAAAAACCCTATGCTCATGAGTACCTGTTCGGCGCCATTTGGCAAACTGATCCGAAGTATCTGCCTGATGATACCCATGTTAAAGCGCCGCACTGCCTTCATGCTGACCTTGGCCAGGGATTTTCCGGTTGACAGGACGTAAAGCACCAGGAAAGCGCCAATGGTTATGGAAATCACACTGGCAATTGCCGCGCCCGTAAGCTCCAGGCGAGGGAAAATCCAGATTCCGAAGATCAGCAGCCAGTTCAGCACGACGTTCACAATATTCATCAGCAGCGTAATAAACATGGGGGTTCTTGTATCTCCAGCTCCCCGCAGGCTGGCAGTGCCGATAAACAGAATGAAGCGGAAGATGGAGGCGAGGAAAATGATACGCATGTAGGGAGTACCCACTTCTATGACGTCCTCCGCACCTCCCATCCATTGAAGAAATGGCCGAGCGCCGATGGTGCCGATAAGAAGGGCAATGCTGCCAACGATCGTGCCGAGCAGGAGTCCCTGGCCGATGGTCTCATTAACGCGCCGGTAGTCGCGCGCGCCATAGAAGCGCGCCACCATAGCCACTGTGCCGGCCTGGATACAGGCGAGGGTAAAGCTGATGCGCCAGATAATTGATCCAGCCAACACGGCCGCAGCCAGGTACTTTGCCCCCAGACGGCTGATCATCAGCGCGTCAATAATGAATATCGAGGTGTGGAGGAGATTCTCCACTATGCAGGGCATCGAGAGGTCGAAAATCTTACGGTTCAGATTGTCAGACGTTATCGCCAAGGCTCTGATAATTACCTATTGGATTTTTTTATCTTGCACTGCCGGTCAACGACATAAGGGGAACGCCATTTTGCTTAGTGCATATATTCATAAATTGTAATATCGCATTATAAGACCATGGGGATAATAAGGCTGTCCGAGAATGCATCCAGAGGCTATGCTAGTAGTGCATCATACTAGAATTGACAGGCATCTGATTAGAAAAATAGGGTACAGTCCACGCGCTCGTTCCTCGCTTGGGACAGTCCCCGATTTTCCTCTTCCTCATTTCAAATGTGACGGTGTACTAGCTACTATATTTAAAAAGTGAAGCGTCCTTCTGTTTCCCTGTGTGTAATAATTGATAATTTACAAGACGCTATTGCCCGACAATTTTACTGTCTCTTGTATTCGTTACACCTTGGATGGTGTGCCCGGATCCGCGGCGAAATCAATTGACAATGTGGGGGCAGGCCTTGTGCCTGCCCGTGAAGGGCGAACACATAGGTTTCGCCACTACAGGCCGATGGTGACATGTGGAGAGATGTATGCCTAAACGTCGTTGCCTTGTAAAGGACTAAATCGCACTAACGAATGCACCAGGGATGCCTGTAGCGCACGCGATGCTGAGCGAGAAGCCTCTTGACACTTTCCGCAGCCGTTTGATAGTAAAATTAAAAAGAGAAATGAACGGTCGGACAACGGCATGTGTGCAGGTTTTTACAGCCTTCCGGCCAATACCATGCAAGAGAGGAGGTAAATACCGATGGCTAAAGCATACCTCAGAATTATCGTTGAAGCCGGCAAGGAACGGCAAGTGCGTGACGCGCTACGAAACATTAGCGGCGTCAAATCAGCAGATCTAACCACTGGAGAACAAGACGTAATTGTACTGATCGAAGCGCAAAGCGTCGAGGACCTTCTGAAAGCCGTTGTAGACAATGTCCGGAAGACACCCGGTGTGCGTGAAACCGTGACAAACCTGATTATGGAATAGCCATTTTACGCAATCGCGCTACCTGGAACGAGGTCGAACAGTGGAAATGACACGCAGAAATACCGTCGCCATTTGGGGGGCTATTTATTTTTGTGTTTCTTATCCTGAGTTGCCAAAGGGAGGTGACGCAGATGCCAACGCTGCAGGGCAAGAAAGTAGTGATGATTGTGGCCCACAGCGATTTTCGTGATGAAGAGCTTCAAGAGCCAAGAAGTGTCCTCGAGCAACAAGGCGCGGCGATCACCATAGCTTCCTCATCGCTGGATACCGCCACAGGGATGCTCGGTGCCACGGTCAAGCCAGATATTCTCGTTGACAAGGTGAATGTAGCAGACTACGACGCCGTTATCTTCGTAGGAGGAACCGGATCATCAGAGTACTGGGAGAATCCAACTGCCCATGACATTGCCCGTAAAACCCTGGAGGCGAATAAAATTCTAGGTGCAATATGTATCGCACCGGTCACGCTGGCCAAAGCTGGCCTGCTCGAAGGAAAGCGCGCAACGGTGTACAGCTCCGAAAGCAGCAAGCTTGAGGCTGCCGGGTGTAACTATACCGGGAAAGATGTGGAGATTGAGGGGAACATTATCACTGGCAATGGCCCTGGTGCAGCGCGGAAATTCGGCGATGCCATTGCAAAGGCATTGGCGCCATGAAGCGCGACCAACGCGGCCGTATGAAATCTTTTTGACCACTGCGAAACATCGATAACGATGAAGGAATTGACCCTCCGTTTTTACGTAGTGCAAGCACAGCAGATGTGAAGTACGACAGAAGTGGTGTAGTGGTTCCAGACAGAATTGAAAAAAGTAGTGATGTATCCAACAGATTGCCATAGGAGGTACGCGCAATGAAAGGGTTCATCAACTTCCTGATTTTTGCCGGTATTTGTGTTTTCGTGCTCGGGATCATTTTCAAGCTGGCTGGCGTGCTGCCCGTGATGAATGTGTATCCCGTGACACTGTGGCGATTTTGCATGGGTTGCTGGCTGCTGGCGACTTCGCTGGCCGTTGTGCAGATATGCGACGCAAAAGCCCCGCAGGCATAGCTTAACGCTGGGAAAGTTCCTCAGAGAAGGCTGCTTTTTCACCCCAATCTCGCATCCAATGCTGATAACGGGTTGGACTATGTCCGGCGAGAATAAGTATGGGCTAACTATGTAGGGGTTCATCCGCCGCGGCGGATTGTGGACCCCTACGTTTTCATTTCCACAGGAGGAAAGCAATCAATGGAATTTGATACCCCGATGTTCAGAATGTGCGTCAAGCAGCTCGAGGCCATTGCAGCAAAACTGGAGTTCGGCCCACAAGTCATCGGGCGGCTCAAACTTCCGAAACGAGCAGTGATCGTCACCATTCCTACAAGGATGGACGATGGCAGTGTGCGCGTGTTTACTGGCTACCGCGTGCAACATTGCCTGACTGCAGGACCGGGGAAAGGGGGGTTGCGCTACCATCCCGATGTTAGCCTTGGCGAGGTTTCTGCACTGGCCATGATCATGTCGTGGAAATGTGGTCTGATGGATCTACCATTTGGTGGCGCCAAGGGCGGTGTACGCTGCAATCCGAAAGAGTTGTCAGTGGGAGAACTGGAGCGCATGACGCGGCGCTTCGTGCAGGAGATCATTCTTGTGATTGGCCCGCACATGGACGTCATGGCCCCCGACATTGGAACAAATGAGCAGGTCATGGCCTGGATCATGGATACATACAGCATGATCGTAGGCCACACCGCGACGGAGATTGTGACAGGAAAGCCGGTGGCAATTCGTGGGACGCACGGACGACGCGAAGCTACGGGCTGCGGTGCGGTCTACTGCATCGAGGAAGCCGCCAAGGAGATAAATCTTCCCCTGGGAAAGGCAGCAGTCGTTATGCAGGGGTTTGGCAACGTAGGCTCAGTTGTTGCCAAGGAGCTACATCGTCGCGGGTGCAAGATTATTGCTGTGGCCGACACTTCCGGAGGGATTTACAACGCTCAGGGCCTGGATCCGGCAGATGTTAAAAACTACATAATGGAGAACTCGTTACTTGAAGGCTATTCGAACGGCGATGAGATATCAAATGAGGAGCTCCTGACACTACCCTGCGATATTTTGGTGCCTGCGGCTATAGAGCTGCAAATAACGGAACGCAACGCTGCGAAGCTTCAATGCAGGATTCTGGCAGAAGCGGCAAATCACCCCACCTCGCTGGAAGGCGACAAAATCCTGAAACAGCGCGATGATATTTTTCTCATCCCTGATATCCTGTGCAATGCAGGGGGCGTTATCGTCTCTTATTTTGAATGGGTACAGGACGTCCAGCGATATTTCTGGACCGCAGAGGAAGTTGACAGGCAGCTACAGTCAATTATTAAGAGGGCCTTCCGTCACGTGGTAAAATTGTCGCGTGATCGCAAAGAAGATATGCGCACAGCGGCTCTGATGCTGGGCATCGAACGCGTCGCAACGGAAAAGCACATCCGCGGCCTTTATCCGTAGTGCTTTAAATCGTAATTCCGCCGACGTAATTTAGTGAATATTAGCTACGACGGCACGGCGCGAATGCGCGTTAGGCGCATTAAGAATTCAGAATGTAGGGGCGGGGTTACCCCGCCCATGGGCGAGGAGACCTCGCCCCTACTTCTCGAATAGAGACACGCTGTCATTC
>CAZVVA010000230.1:0-5251 GCA_964630455.1 uncultured Candidatus Sumerlaeota bacterium | reverse complement strand
CTCACGCCGTGTCTGCGTCACATCCCTTTCTATCGCGAATTGAGCAACATCAACGCCATTGTAAATGAGCTCGATCTTCCGCGGATCAATCCGCTCTCGCGCCAGCACGTCCCCCTTCACTGCCTCTGCATTAACCAGCACGACGTCGGTCCAGCGATTCACCAGATTCTCCACCCACTGTTTCCATGGCTTTGCATCCTTAAAATACCCCAGGCTCCGCCGGCTGGCAATGGTCACCGGAACCCCAGCCAGCCGCGCACAGACTACACCAAAGAGGTATGCAGTGAAAAGATAGGCGTGCACAATGTTCGGCTTCAATGTCCGGAAATACCGAATAAGCCGCCACGTGTTTCGGAGAAGCAGAACGTAGGAAAGCGGATGGAATTTGCCATACACCAGATACAGGTTAAACATCTGCACCGGTACCCCCAGGGCTTCTACTTCCGCTGCCAGGGGGCCACGTTCAGTCATGCAGCAGATACTGAGGCGATAGCGCGTCTTGTCGAGTCCCTTGACCAGCTCGACTATCTGACGCTCTGATCCGCCAATGCGCAAACTACCGATAACATACGCAATTGTGATCACCGTTTCCTCTGTCCAATTACGTTAATTGAATTTTATCGCGCAAAAACTGAATACTTCGACGTATCGCATCACGATATGCGGCCAGATCCTCGCGGGTAATCAGAAAAAACTCGTGCAAGCGCCGCATACCGCTGTCGCGCACAAACAGGGTGAAATAGACAAGAAACATCAACACGTAAACACCCGTGGTGGCAATTGCCGTACCTCGAATCCCGTAGAGCACTGTCAGCCAGATAACCAGCGGCACCTTAACGGCAAGCATTATCCATGCTATGGTCGCAGCTATCCGCGGCTTCCCCTTATGACCTGTAAAATAAATGGCGAAGATGCGACATCCTCCGAAAAACATCGTCCCACACAAAAGCACGCGGAAGGGAAAAAGGCTGGGCAAATATTCCCTCGTGTAAACAAGCGCAATTAGCGGATAGCTCACTATCAGCAGCACCACGACAATTGCTGCTGAAATGAAAAACGTGTTGCGAAAAAGCTTCTTGATCAACTCGCACGCTTCCTGCTTCTCCGCTCCCGTCACGCTCGAATACGACGCCTTCTCCATTGATGCTGCTACCAGCCACACCTTCTCTGCCAGTGAGGTGGCAAGCCCGTAGTACCCAATTCCAATATCGCCAATCCTGTTACTAATGACCAGCCAGTCCACACTCCCGAGCAGGCCTGAGGCAACGTTACTGATGTGAGCCACTATGCCGAATCCCAATACCCGCTTGAGCAAAGTGCGGTTCACTGGCACCCATAGAGGCACCCAGCGGTGCAGAATATAGATCATACATATGACAGCAAGAATCTGCACTGCGGCCCAGGAAATCAGCAATGCAGTAAGCCACAGCCGCAAGATCAGCAAAATGAAAATAAACAGCACTGACTGCACTGCGTAGTATGTGGCGTTGAAGATCGAGAGCAGCTTGATCTCACCCAGACCAATCAACATGCCAACCCACACCACGTAATACAGCGTAAAGGGCAACAAGCCAATAGCGATCAGCAGGTGAGGGGTGCTGACGTCGCGAAATAGCACGTGCCGTAGCCACTCACCAAAAATCAGCACCACTGCCAACACCACGAGCGTCATTCCGATGATAACACATACCGAAAGGCTGTGGAGCTCCGCCAGCTTTGTGCGATCCTTGCCAAGATGGTAGGTATTCGCTATCCCAATCCCCAGGTTCGACATGTTGACGCAGAGCAGATTGCAAAACAGCACCAGCCGAAACACACCGCTGACCTTTGGTCCCAGAATAACCGCGACGGCTACACCCGACACAAAGGTGAACGCCAGAATTACCAGCTGCGACACAAAATCATACGTGCTCTTCTTCGCAATACTCATCGCGCTACGTCCTTAGCATAGTAGGGACAGATTATAATCTGTCCCTACATTAAAAAACGGCCCTTTTAGAATCGACGCTAGCTGTTCGGTCTATCCTCATGTGCATCACGCTTCTCCGCTCGCACCAGTAGATACTTGAGCACCTTGCCCAGCACATTGCAGGGCAAATCTGCCAGAAATTCTACCTCTCGCGGAACTTTAAACGAGGCAAGCTGCTCCCTGCAAAACTCCTTCAAGTCGCGCGCACTCACGTGACAATTCTCCTTAAGCTTCACAAACGCCTTGGGATATTCCCCGCGTAACTTATCGTGTGCCCCCACCACAGCTACCAGCTCTACTGCAGGATGCGCAGCGATCACATCCTCAATCTCCTGCGGATAAATATTTTCGCCACCACAGATGATCAGATCTTTTTCCCTCCCCGTAATATAGAGAAATCCATCATCATCCAGAAATCCACAATCCCCCGTATGCAGCCATCTTTTTTTGGTAATCACCTGGCGCGTCTCCTCCTCCAGGCCATGGTATCCCTTCATTACATTGTCGCCCTGCACCATGATCTCGCCAACTGTTCCGCGCTCCAGGCGTTGCCCACGGTCGTCCCAGATTTCCACTCGCAGGTTGGGCAGCGGAAATCCGACGCTCCCTGGCCGCCGCTTCTGCGGAAGATTCACCGAAATCACCGGAGCGGCTTCCGTCATACCATATCCGTTCAGCAACGGCATCCCCGTTGCATCCTCAAACGTCTTCTCCAGCAATGGCGACAAAGGCCCGCCACCTGATATGGCATAACGCAACGAGCCGAGCTGCGTCTTGCTTAAAAGCTGCGACTTAAGCAGCAGCTCGTACATTGCCGGCACAAGCATCAGCACGCTCACACGCTCATCCAAGACGAGCTTGAGTGTTTGACTGGCCATGAATCGCCCCTGGAGAACAACCCGTGCACCGCTCAGAACTGGAAGAAGCATTGCCGCGGTAATTGCAAATGAGTGAAACAGCGGGAGTACACAGAGAAACACATCGTCCGCCTTGATAGCCATCAGCTCGCGACATCCCTTATAATTTGCAACCAGGTTCCGATGGCTCAGCATCACGCCTTTTGCCGTGCCCTGCGTTCCTGAGGTATAGAGCAGACATGCAGCATCTTCCGCACCTACACCGCTATCCCGCTCTAGCGTTGTGATCGCCCCCACCGTATCATCCAGTTTCGCCTCTCCATATTCTTGCATCATCTCCGGCTGATCAAGATACACCACCTTAAGCGTACCACCACTTGCCTCACACATCTTCCGCACCAGCTCACTGAACGGCAACGCCGTCAGAAGCAATGAAATTTTTGCATCGTCCAGAATTCTGTGAATCTCCGACGGACTCAGCAGAAAATTTACCGGTACGTTCGTCTTCCCCGAAAGAAGAACTCCGAAAAATGCTGCGAGAAACCCGATACTGTTCGGCAGAAGAATGCCAATGTTTTCCGGCCCTGCGCCTCTTTGTTGTCGGATAATCCTTGCTATCCCCAGAGCCTGCCCGGCCAGCGCAGCGAGCGGGAGACGCACTTCGCCGTCCACAACCTTCTCCTCATGCGGTGCTTGCTCCATCACGCGCCCGAACAAAGTGACCAACGTTTCAACCCGTTCCATCCCCGCACCTTTCATGGCAGCCCGTTTTTCTAACAAGAACTATGGAGAGTATCTCACGAAAAGCAAGAAAAAACCAGGATAAACCAATAACTCACGGCCAGGATGGACATGCCGCACAATATAAAGTGGCACGGGCATCACGCCACAGGCGCATTTTCAACTTGCCCGTGATAACTCGTACTCAGCGAGGAAGAATCTATTGCGTTTGGGCGGGAAAAAATCACCAGAACAATAACTAACTTACGTGGCGCTTGACAAATGGTCGCTCTCACGCCATGTAGGAAACGTACTCTGTTGTGCAGCGTTTTCAAAGCGTGAAATACAGATCATCCCTCATTTATGTGCCTCAGGCGTATTGGGAAGGCCCATGGCAAAACAGCGACGCGTCATCTATTATTTCATTCTGCAAACTATCGGTATTCCGCTGGCCTACGTGTTGATCCGCCTCCTTGTTCTAACGCTGCGCATACGCGTCACTAATCAGCACATTCTCGATGCCCTGCTCGCTGAGGGAAAAGGCGTCATCTGCGCATTCTGGCATGGCGACCTCGTGATGATTATGCATCATGGCAGAACAGAAAATCGCAGGCGCCGTGTCTTTATCATGACCAGCCTGAGTCGGGACGGGGAACTGCTGGCCCGGTTTCTGCGTCTCTTCGGGTTTGGCATTGTACGCGGCTCTGCCTCGCGTGCTGCTGTGCAAGGACTCCACCAGATGAAGAAGCGGCTCGACGAAGGCTATAGCGTGGCAGTCGCCGTTGACGGCCCGCGCGGCCCACGCCATCAGGTTAAACCCGGGGTTGCCATTCTTGCCAAGGTTTCCGGGCGTCCGATTGTCCCGTTCGCCATTACTACGTCGCGCGCGATTCGCCTTCGCTCCTGGGATCGGTGTGAAATCCCTCTGCCCTTTTCGCGCTGTGAGCTTAGCTTCGGCACACCCATCCGGCTTGAACCCAACGCTGACCACGAGACGATGCACCAGATCAGTCGCCAGCTTGAGGCAACGCTGCTTCAGATGAAACGCACACAGATACCATCATAAGCATAGGACATGGGAAATAGCCTCTGTCCCGGAGAAGCCTATTGACATTTGCATCGCCCTACTCCAATAAAACACACCAGATTATTCAGGCTCACTGAAGCCGCACGATTTCAGGAGGAAAGGAGTCTTCCCCATGAAATTCTTTCTCGATACTGCTGACGTCGAAGAGATCAAGCGAGCCAAAGCACTTGGCATCCTTGACGGGTTGACTACCAACCCAAGCCTGGTGAGCAAGACTGGTCGGAAATTCTCTGAGCTCCTACCTGAGCTCGTAACTCTCGTTGACGGCCCAATCAGCGCCGAGGTCATTGCAACCGACACTGCAGGCATGATAAAAGAGGCAGAAGAACTGGCCGCTGTGGCACCAAATATTGTGATCAAGATCCCTCTGATCCCCGACGGCCTCGTAGCCACCAGGGTGTTGAGGAGCAAGGGCATTAAGACAAACGTCACTCTCTGTTTCAATGCGCTCCAGGCACTGCTCGCCGCTAAAGCCGGCGCTACTTACGTAAGCCCATTCATCGGTCGCCTCGACGACATCGGCCAGGTTGGCATGGACGTCGTGAGTGATATTAAAACCATCTTCACCAATTATAAGTTCACCACCCAGATTATCGTCGCCAGCATTCGGCATCCGCT
>CAZVVA010000229.1:0-5315 GCA_964630455.1 uncultured Candidatus Sumerlaeota bacterium | reverse complement strand
GTCCTGCTGACTGTCTTGGCGACTCTCTTTACCGTCGCTTATCTCCTGACGCGTGATATGCGTAACAGCTGGCGGGATGCTTTCAGTCTGCACCAGTCCGAAATCGCACGGAAGCTTTCGCTCCACAGGTCATGGTTACAACACCATGACGATCAGCTGCTGACGCTGGTGAAACGACGTGCCGTGAAGCAAAACGGTCAGGTTCTGGAAAGGAGAGTGGCAACTCGATGACTTCACGGAAGGGAAAGTATCTGGGTTACGTGGTGTTGCACACACACTGGGATCGCGCATGGTATCAGCCATTCGAGCAATTTCGGTTACGGCTGGTTGATCTGCTGGATGATGTACTCCGTATTTTCAAGACCAACAAGGGGTTTCAATACTTTACCCTCGATGGGCAAACTGTGGTTTTGGAAGATTACCTAGAAATCCGGCCCCAGCGAGAAGCAGAGCTCAGAAAACTGGTGAGCAGCGGGAAGTT
Source organism: uncultured Candidatus Sumerlaeota bacterium (assembly GCA_964630455.1). GTDB lineage: Bacteria > Sumerlaeota > Sumerlaeia > MWCT01 > JAUWMI01 > JAUWMI01. Next base: position 4,834 of record CAZVVA010000229.1, on the reverse strand, counting down.
GCAAGTCGGGCCATTTTACATCTTGCCGGATGAATATCTGGTGAGCGGGGAGGCACTGATTCGGAACCTGATAGTGGGTCATCGAGTAGCAGAGCGGTTTGGCATGGCAATGCCTGTGGGTTATGTGCCGGACTCATTCGGCCACGTTAGTCAGCTACCGCAGATTCTGAACGGATTTGGGATTGATACGTTCATCTTCACGCGCGGGATGGGCGATGAGGGTGAGCAGCTGGGGTCAGAGTTCTGGTGGGTCGGGCCAGATGGGACAAGCCGCGTGCTGGCTATCCATCAAATTCATGGCTACGTAAATGCGTTTGCTCTCGGGGTGCCTTATAAGCGTCCCGACTTCTATTCCGTAGACCGGGCTCTGGCATTTAAGCAGATTGAAGAGCTTATGCCTGTGCTAAAGCGCTATGCCCGTACGCGTCACGTACTTCTCAATAATGGTATGGATCATGAACATCCGCAGCAAGAGATTCAGGAGATTATAGACTACGTTAATCCGCGCGCCCGGGATTACCGCTTGCGGCAGAGTACGTTTCAGGAATACCTCAGCAGTCTTAAACGCGCGAAGACGCGGCTGGGGTCGTTTTGTGGCGAGCTGCATGGAAGCCGGTATACCGTGATTCTCTCCGGGGTGTATTCGTCGCGTATGCCTTTAAAGCAGGCAAACGAACGTACACAGTCGCTGCTGGAGAAGTACGTAGAGCCGCTCTGGAGTTTCGCTGCACTTCACGGTGCATCTTATCCGCGCCAGGAGCTCCTCTACGCATGGAAAACACTGCTCAAGAATCATCCACATGATGATATCTGCGGCTGCAGCATTGACGAGGTGCACCGCGACATGGTGAACAGGTTTGACCGCGTTGAACAGGTCGGCTCATGGCAGCTAAAGCACGCGACGCAGGAGTTGCTCTGTCGCATAAAGACAAAGGACGAAGAATGCGGAATACCGCTGGTAATTTTTAACCCGCTGAATTGGAAACGACGTGCACTGGTCAAGGCACGCGTGATTGTTCCACACAAGATGTTCCGCGGGAGAGGGTGTTCGGTGGTTGATCATCAGGGAGCGCCGATTGCCGCAACCGTGCGTCGCGGGACAGTTTTTCGAAATCCTGCACTATGGGGAGAAAGAGAGATGCAGGAGCTTGATGTCGAGCTGCTGACTCCCGTGCTGCCGAGTTGCGGCTATTGCACTGCATACGTCATTCCAGGGCTAAGACAGCCAGAGGCACAGAAAGAAGAACTACGACTCATCCGTAGCGGTATGGAAAATGCATTTTACCGCATCAGGGTTCATAGTGACGGTACGGTGACCATTATTGATAAAGAGACGGGTCTGCGGCTCAATCGGGTACATTGGTTTGAGGATTGCGCGGACCGTGGCGACGAGTATGACTTTTCTCCAGTAGCAAAGGATGCGGCAATTACGACAAGAGGGACAAAGTCTGACGTACAAATTGGCATGCAAACACCGTATTGCCTGAGTTACGTGGTGCGACATGAGCTGGCGGTACCGCGCGAGCTCTTGTCAGACCGAAATAGACGCGTAGGTGCGCTGGTGCGAATTCCGATTACCACTGAGGTGATTCTGTATGCAGGGATTAAGCGCGTAGATTTTCGCACTACGGTTGACAACCGTGCGCACGATCACCGCTTACGCGTAGTATTTGACACGCCAATTAAGACCTCAAAGGTTGATGTTGAGAGCAGCTTCGACGTGGTCGCGCGTCAGATCGCCCTTCCTGCAGCGCGAGGCTGGGCTCAGTCGCCAATGCCCACTCATCACCAGGGCCGATTTACCAGTTTATCGGACGGCAAGCTGGGAGTCACGTTGATCAATAAAGGGCTGCCGGAATATGAGGTGAGGCAACACGCTCGAGGCGTTCGCTTCTTCCAGACGCTATTTCGCAGTATCGGATGGCTTTCGCGTGGGGATCTTCTGACTCGTAGTGATAACGCAGGCCCTATGCTGCCAACCCCAGAAGCGCAGCTCATGGGTGTGCACAGGTTTGAATATGCGCTGACAACACATCGAGGTGCATGGCACAAAGGCAATAGCCATCTTGCGGCCTACGAGCATAATCTTCCCCCAGTGACGACCTGTTACGAGAATCAGTTTCGTAATCTAAAAGGGCGCGCACATCTGCCGGAGACACTGAGCTTCCTCCGGGTCGAACCTCATCACGTGCTGGTTTCGGCGCTGAAGCAAGCTGAGAAGAACGACAATCTAATTGTGCGGTGCTATAACCCTAAGTCACGCAGTCAATGGGTGCGCCTGACGTTTGCTAAGGATCTGCGTAGGGTTTATCTGGTGCGCCTTGACGAGCACCGCCTTAAGCAGCTCAAGCTGCTTGACAAACGTACGGTCGGACTGCGCATTGGGAAAAAACAAATTGCGACCCTTGAGTGTGAATTTTGATCTGCCTGGCCCGAGTGTGCGATTCTCAGGCTATCGGTTTTGCTGACACTGACCATGGAGCGAGGGCACAGATTATAATCTGTCCCTACCCGGTGGCGTTCGAAATACCAGAGAACGGAGGGACGCCATGATGAAGAAGTATGTGAATATCGGGATGATCGGCTACAAGTTTATGGGTAAGGCGCATAGTCACGCTTATAAAGACGTACAGATGTTTTTCCAGCCTGCGCTCCGGCCTGTGATGAAGGGGATTTGCGGGCGAACCAGAGCAGGCGTAAGCGCTGCGGCAAAACAGTACGGGTGGGAAAGCGTCGAAACAGACTGGCGTACTAGGGCGTAAGAACTTTCACGGATTTGAAATCTATGGGAGCAAAGGGGCACTGCTGTTCAATTTCGAAGCGATGAACGAGTTGCATTTCTACTCCTGCTCAGAAAAGAAACAGCGTCAGGGGTTCAGGCGCATTCTGGTGACAGAGGCGTCGCATCCATATTTCAGCGCTTGGTGGCCACCTGGCCACGTTATTGGTTACGAACATACCTTTGTGCACTCAATTGCCGAGTTTCTGAATTGTCTTGCCGCAGGCCGTCCGCCAAGCCCGGGCTTTGAAGACGGCGTACGGTGCCAGGCAGTACTTGAGGCGGTTGAGCAATCGGCGCACGCGCGCAGGTGGGTGAAGGTATCCCGCGTTTAACGCTCAGACGGCTCATGTGATACCACGACGTCTGGTCAGGTGCTTATAATTACTCATACCGTATATGCCAATTCGAGCGTCAAAATAGTGAGAAGAACCAGCGGCCTTGCTTACTCTTTTCCGCTTAACTTGCCAATGTATGCATACCGCCTTTTAATCATTCTAGCCATTATACTTCATGTCTTCTCTCTAAATGTTGCACGCGGATTTGAAAACAGTGAGTGTCTCAGTTGCCATGGCGACCAAGGTATAGAGGTGATGCCTGGGGTGGATGAACGAGCCATGGAGACGCCAGTGGAGCCGACCGAGGTTCCCCTGGAGATGCAGGCATACGTGCAGACAGGATTTATAAACCTTGAAGCGTATGAGCAGTCGGCCCATGGGACACAGCGATGCGATGCATGCCACTCGGGTATTACCTCACTCCCACATCAGCTTGGCCTGAAGGCTGATTGCCAACAGTGTCACGGTGCAATCGTTGAGGAATTCGAGGCAAGCGCACACCGCGGGTTGGCTTCCCAAGGAGAAAGCCTTGCCTCTGCATGTGAACATTGTCACGGATACATTCATTATACGCTCGTGAAGGAGAATGCGGATTCCCAGGCCTATCCTCTGAATCTGGCCAGGACTTGCGAGAAGTGCCACCGGGAGCCTGCTGCAGCGTATGCCGGGAGTATTCACGGTCAGCTCCTGGCACAAGGAAATCCGGATGTTCCCATGTGTACGAGTTGCCACACGAATCACCCGATTGCCCCGGTTGAGACAGAAGGTTTCAAGCTAGGGATTGTGAAGGAATGCGGTGGGTGTCATGAGGAACATTACGAGTCATTCGAGCGCAGCTATCATGGAAAGGTAACAAGTTTAGGAGGCACTACAACGGCGCGATGTTCGGATTGTCATCACTACCATGATATCCTGCCAAAGAGCGACCCACACTCGAGTATAGCATCAGGGAATCTGATTACCACCTGCCAGCGCTGCCACCCGAAGGCTAACAAGAACTTCGCAGAATACGTTTCGCATATAGATTATCGCGACCGTACAAATTATCCAGTGGTGTTTTACACATGGCTATTCATGACTGCGCTGCTTGTCGGGACGCTCGTCTTCTTCACGATTCACTCGATTTTGTGGTTTATACGTTCACTGTTTGATAAAGAGCTGAGGCACCACGTTGCGACGTCCCAGGGACGTCATATAATGCGATTCCGTCTGTTCCATCGGATGACGCACGGCCTGATCATCGTCAGTTTCCTGGGACTGGTGGCCACCGGATTTCCTCTAAAATACAGCTACACGAAATGGGCACAGGAGCTCATGGCATTTCTAGGTGGATACCAGGTTGCGGGCAATCTGCATCGGTTCTTTGCCATATTGACGCTAGTTTACGTGGTGATGCACGTTGGATACATTGTGTATTACATACGCGTGAAGCGGAGGCAACCGTTACTGAAGTTTCTGTTCGGCTCTGAATCAATGGTGTTGCGGCTGAAGGATATCAAGGACTTCTGGATGCACGTGAAATGGTTCTTTTGGCTGGGTCCGAAACCACGATGGGATCGCTGGACATACTGGGAGAAATTTGATTATTGGGGAGTATTCTGGTGTGTGACGATAATAGGTCTGAGTGGGCTGATGCTATGGTTCCCGACAATATTTTCGGTATTTCTTCCTGGCTGGATGTTCAATGTGGCGACTGTAATACATAGCATTGAGGCAC
>CAZVVA010000228.1:0-5369 GCA_964630455.1 uncultured Candidatus Sumerlaeota bacterium | reverse complement strand
GTGAAGTACTGAGTTAAGATGAAGTTTCCTCTTCAATCAAGTACAGTAGATCCTTTTCTCTCCTCTTCAATCAAAGTGTTGACGAGCAGAAGAAAAGGCTAGGCATTATTTCAGGCTGGGCCACGAAGAAAGCGGTGAATCACCTTGACGCTAAATATTCTCCGGAAGCGACGAATGAAGAAATTGCTGCTCAATGGCAATCAATCAAGGAAGGTATGGCTAAACAGGGCCTGCTGGAGGAAATAAGGAAAGAAAAATACAATGAAGAGTGGAAGAATTTGCTCAAGATAGCGGTCTCGGAAGTAAACCCTTCCGGGAAAATTTTAACCGATGAGAACGCCGAGCAGCGCGTTAGGGCAATGTTCGAACGCGAGAAAGAAAGGTTTAGGAATGCTTGGCCAGAGTTTGATGACTATCAGAGATATGCAGCTCTTAAAGCAAACATGTCGCAATTCCAAAGGCCTGAAGATGTGGAGGAATATTTTAACAAATTGCCAGACAGCTTTGAGGATATGCTGGCAGGATCTCATGAGGGATTGGCTAAGGAAATTCGAATAAATAAACTGAAAGAAAGGCTGTTGTTTGAGAGAATAGGAGAAATTAGTTATTCCATGTTTGAGAGATACTTGAAAGCCGTAGACAAGGATAAAGCATTAGGAATAGAAGACCGCCGGGAACAGCTTACCAAATTCTTATCTCGTTTTGCTGATTATGTCTTCCAGGATGCCATATTTAAGGAGCTGAAGGAGAATCTGAAGATAGACGATAAGAACATTGAGAATCTCTTCTGGCAGCAGTACTTGGAGCCGTCACTGGACGTCTATATTGAAGTGCTACCCTCTGTATATGGGAAATAAGCAACGAAATTTAGTTCTGAAATTTTACTCTATTGGCACTTCCGCAAAATGCTCACATTATGAATAATACCTCTACAAGATAATACCGTCCGACTCTATTTCCCCTGAACTCACGACATTTAAGGGCGACCCGCCGGGTCGCCCCTCTATTTATACCATTTTGCGTATTAAATGTCCCCAATTCGCGGAACGCATTAATAGGGCAGACACACAGGTCTGCCCCTACGCCATCCCCATCCATTTGACCGCTACTACATGGAATCATTACGTTTGACACAAGATCCGTCTGTAGGGGCGAACCTATGTGTTCGCCCTTTTCTTTTCTTATTTTTGGTCGGTTATTTTGTAAATGAGTGTGAAATATGCTCGTAAGAAAAGAACAGTTGCCGTCAGTCAGAGGCAAATCAAATCAAGATATCCTCAGTCCAGCCCAGCTTGATGAGCTCTATGCGCTGCATGTCGCTGGTGCCGAGATGATATTTCGTGTCGGCTGCGGCAACGTAGGTGACCGGCGGTTTGAGCGGGCGTTCTTCGCCAAAGTAGGCGCGGCGTTTTGCCTGCAAAATGCGCACACCAACTGCGTCCAGCGCCACCGGATCCGTTCCCACCAGCAAGCCTTTGTAGTCCCACTGGTACGTTGGGTCGTAATGATGCGGCCCGATGCCGTGAAAGAGTGGTCGCAATATCACCAGAATGTTCAGCCGCGTTTTGTCTTTGACGATCGGCAATTTCCAGATTGCTGCCAGGTTCTCACACGAGTTCGGGTGATAGTGTGGTGGGTTTGGAACGAACATGACGTAGTTTTTAATGCATCCGCCGACCCCGGACCAGTGGTGGGTTCTGAGCGGCCGCGCGTTGATCAGTGCAGTGGCGTTGAGAAAGATCTGGTTGCGGAGCACTCCTCTATCGTCAATCCCAATTTTATCTTGTGCAACACCAGCTTCCATAAGGCGGCCCTTTATCGCTTGCTCCAGCTCTTTCGGTGTTCGGAGCGGCGCCCATACGTTAGTCTTTATTCCAACTACATCGTCGGGCTTCACCAGTTGCTTCCAGGCTTCAACAGGATCTGATTTTCCAAGCAGTGTGGTGACAGCGTCGTCAAACATCTTTTGAATCACACTTGCGTTGACGCGGTGTTTGGCGTCCAGAACTTCTGGATTTCGTATTAGCACCACTTTTGTTTTTTTCACAGCGGGTTTTACCGCCTCTTTTGCCAACTCTTGCGCATCAACGCGCAACCCGAGCGCTGCGGCCAAAAAGGTACCTGCAGTGCCGCGGAGAAAGTCGCGCCTAGTTACACCTTTTTTGAAATCTGTCATGGGTGCGTCACCTCCTGTGTTTTTTCTGGACTGCCCCGAGCAGAGCTTCTGCACGAGCCCGGGTCGCGGCATCAAATACCACCGCAATAATCTTTGGCCTGCCCACCTGCACACGGGCGGAAGTCCACTTACCATTCTCAGTCTGCGCAGTCCCTATTTTCGTCGCCTCAGGCATGTATGCCGCTAGAAAGCTGTCGTATGCAGCCTTTGCTTGAGCAGGAGTTGGATAATCAATCAGAAGGAGATAGCTTTTCCCATCTGGATGCTGGTAGCGCGCCAGCACTGCGCTCGTGCTTGCGTCGAGCCTGAGAATGTTCTCCGTCGCCACGAAGTAGTGATAGTTCAGCATGGGGTGGGTGTGAAAGTAGCGGATACTCTGCTGAATCAATCCGTCTTCTGGTAGATAATTGAGCAGCTGCGGCTTCGAACCGCTTTCAGTGATTGCATTCGCAATAGCCTTGCCCAGAGCCATCACTGCCTGTTTTGCAGACGGGGTTTCTCGTTTTGTCAATACGCAGGTAAAGAAGCGTCCCTTCCAGAAGTAGAGCAATCCCGCTTGATATTGAGAGCCTTGTCCGATCTCTCCCTCGTCGCCCTCGCGGCTGTGACTAAATATGCCAAAGGCATCCTCTGACGAGCCCATGTCGAAGAGCTCGACCGTAATGGCCGGCTCATCGGGCTCATCCAGGTTTGTAAAATTGCGCACCAGCACCTCTTGAAAACCATACGCAAGGTAAACCTCACCTGCGCCGTCTATGTAGTCGAAGATAGTCTTGCGGTTGTACGTTTCGTCGGTGCCTTGAATTGTCCAGCCGTTCATCGCACGGGGCACAAGCTCGTTCATGCGCATAGCGGTCTCCCCCTGAACCATTGTCGCGAATACCAGCGCGGCGAGTGTAGCTAGGATGATCTTGAAGAGTCGTGCTAGATTCATGAACGCAAATCCTGCCTTGCAGTATATAAGTCCTGTTATTTTGCGGGTTTGCTTCTCTGGCTGCCGATGTGCCGCAGCCCGTGGCCGTGGACTTCCTGCCGGCCTGCGGCGACATGCTGAATTAGCGATGTAAGTGTGTCGAAACAATTATGACGTGATCTTCGCGCGCTCTTTCCATTCCATCAGCGACGATTCAATCTCGCGTGCGTACTTTGGACGATAGAACACCGTGAATCCGAGCGCCTCCGCAACGTCAAACTGCTCATAGATTTCTGCCGGCGTTCTGGCCAGTCCGAGCCGCCAACTCCGTTCCCCTTTTGGCACGCCTGTGTACATCCAGTGGAGAAAAAGGAGATCCACCAGCGTTGACTCGAGCCAGTGGACTTCCTTAGTGTAGCCGGCAACCCAGCGAACCTTTGTTTTTTCAACCAAAAGACGCGGCATATCGCTGCGCGCCAGTGCGCACGACCCCAGATGCACGCCGCGAATCCCCGGTGCCTTGCGCAGAATGGGAACGAGTTTGGCACCCGGGATTAACCCTTCCCTTGTCTCTAACCCTTTGCGCGTGCCATGAGCCGCAAGGTAAAGAATCTTCGCTTTCCCACCTCCCACACGCATGCGCTGAAAGCGATTGACCCAGTGTTGGATGTCATTCACGCTGTCGAACCGCCGGTAGTAAAGGGTCCACTCATTCGCCGCACACAAGCCACTGATAAACGGAAATATCGACGAGAGGTCGCGCAAATCTTCCGACCACAATGCCTCCAATACCAAAAACACTGGCTTTATCTTCTTTCTCATACCATCTGATCCTATTCGTAGCGTTTCGAAGTGTCCGAGATTCCCCTAGCCTGGCACTACGTCATGGTTTCGACGAACTATTGTGTAATAGGAGTTGAGTAAGCTGCAGAGCAACTTCTGCGACCTGAAGGCAGAACATCGCCCATGAACCAACCATTCTCGATACAATTAATAATTGTTATGAAGAATGGTGAAGGAGTCAATATCTTTTAAGCCTGATCTCCTGTTGAGAGTGCATGTTAGCTTAATTCGTAGGATTGATGCAAAAACTGTTTTCTTTGTCCAGAAAATGGGAATGCAAAAATCTCACGCAAAGCTGCCAGGAGATTACGGTGAATTGTGCAATCTTAAACCGTGCTTTTCTTTGCGTCTCTGCGCCTTTGCGTGAGCTATAGCCGCCCGCACGACCCGTAGCGCATTAAACATGAAGAATATTGGGCGATCCGCCGGATCGCCCCTACACCCGCTGTGTGCGTTGTGTCGTGGTGGTTAATGCGCCTCAGGCGCACATTTTGAAAAGCTATCAAAATGTTGCAGGGCGTGCGGCCGCATCAGATCAGAGAGGGCTACCTGGTTCGCCCGGGGGGTTGGAGGCAGAATTGCGCGATGGTTTCAATCACCTGAGGCGCTACAGTGCCTGGGATTGCGTATTCCTGTCCGGTGGAAGGGCCATCAACTGGCATGAACAGGTGATTAAGTTGCGGAAAGCTTTGGAACTGCACGTTTGTCTTCCTGCTATCGCCGAGTGCCTTTTTCCAGGCGGCAAAATCGTTCATTGTGATCTGGTAGTCTTTCTCACCCTGGAGCACGAGAATTGGCTGAGGGATACCAGCAGCCACTTCTAGGGGGTTGCGGCTCAGGTAATCATACCAGTACTTGCCGCTTGCGCCGAGGAGAAAGTGATCTGAAGGAAACGTTTTGGCTCGCAGCCGGGAAAAGCCATTTCTAACTTCGCTTATTAGCTGGTCAATCTGCTCCGAAGACGCTCCCGTCACTCGAGCTCGATACCGGGTCTGGCGAATAAACGTATCGTCGAATTCACTGGCATGCGGCGCTAGCATGATGATACCCGCGAGCTGGTTATCCTGTGCTGCAATAAAAGGCGCGCACCATGCTCCCAGACTGTGCCCGACGAGAAAGACGCTACGGGAGTCAATGCCGGGCTGTTTGCGAAGAAACCCGATAGCGCTCAGGGCATCGTCCAGCACCTCTTCTTTGATGGTCAGATTAATGATCTCCCTCCGTGTGAAATCCGCCCGGTAGGTGAACGTCCGCTTGTCATAGCGCAGCACAGCGATGCCGCGTGCTGCAAGCCCGTGGGCCAGATCGCGGAGCGGTTTATTTCCTCCGATGGTCTCGTCGCGATCATTCGGGCCAGAACCGTGGAGAAGCACAACGCCGGGTAAGGGTTTGGTCGCACTTGCCGGAATGCTCAGCGTGCCGTACACGGTGTACTTG